>DASUAR010000245.1:0-22642 GCA_035763685.1 Actinocrinis sp.
GCCGGACTTCGGCGTGACGGTCACCGTGACCAACAACGCGACCTACGCGATCAGCACCTGGAACATCAGCTGGAACTACACCGCGGGCCAGGCGATCATCGCGGGCAGCCCGTACAGCGCGAACGTCGTGCAGAACGGCACGTTGGTCACCGCCACGCCCGCCGGCAGCTACAACGCGACCCTCGCCCCCGGCGCTAGCACCACTTTCGGCTTCCACGGAAGCTACAACGGCACGTCCAATCCGGTGCCGACAGTCAGCTGCACCGGACCAAGCCAGGGCTCGTCGAGCGCCGTGCTCTCCGGCTCCCTCACGCCTCTGGGCGTCAACACCGCGTCCTGGGACACCAACTTCGTCGACTCGGCGATATCGACCGACCTCAACGCCGCGCACACCGGCCTGATCCGCTATCCCGGCGGCTCGTGGGCCGACGAGTACAACTGGCAGACCAACACCGCCAAGAGCCAGACCCAGCCGGTGGACTTCGCGCAGTACTCGAGCCAGGTCGACTCGATCAGCGGCGGCCAGAAGTTCGTGACCGTCAACTACGGCTCGGACACCGCGGCCAGCGCCGGCGCGTGGGCCAAGCAGGCCGCGACGACCGCCGGCCAGGGCGTGTCGCTGTGGGAGATCGGCAACGAGAACTACGGGTCCTGGGAAACCGACAACCACACCGGCGCGCACACCGCGGCCTCTTACGCGAGCAACGGCCTGGCGTACATGCAGGCGATCAAGTCGGCCGATCCGAAGGCGCAGGTCTGCTACGACTACGGCATGGACGGCGGCCTCGCGCCCGGCTCCGGCGTGGACAACTGGCAGACCTGGAACAGCACCATCCTGCAGGCGGACGCCTCGAACATCGACTGCGCCGACGTGCACTGGTACCCGATCAACGGGGTGCCGACCGAGAGCGTGCAGTCGATCATGGAGCTGGTCGACAACATCCCGGCCGCGGCCGCCGAGGTGAAGTCCACCCTCTCCACCTACGACCCGAAGGCGTACTTCGTGGTCGGCGAGACGAACATGTCGCAGACCGCGAACGAGTGGAACGATGAGCCGGTCGGCGCGCTGTTCGCCGCCGCCAACGCGCTTGAGTGGCTGTCCAATGGCGCGCAGAGCGTGGACTGGTGGGACGTGCACAACTACGGCACCCCGACCGCCGACTTCGGCATGTTCTCCTCAGCGACCGGCGGCGAGCCGGCCATGGACACCCCGTACGCGCCGTACTACGGCTACGAGCTGGCCTCGAAGCTCGCGGTCAGCGGCGCCAAGGTCAGTACCCTGAGCGTCGCGACGCCGAACATCTACGGGTACTCATCCAGCGCGCCCGGCGGCTCGTACTCGGTCCTGCTCGCCAACGCCGACCCATCGAACGCTTACACCGTGAGCACCGCGAGCCTCGGAATCACCAGCACCGCAGAGGCCGAATACGTCTACAGCGCGGCGAACCCGACGATCGCGCAGAGCGCGTTCTCCGGCGGATCGCTCACCATCCCGGCGCAGTCGGTGGTCGTGCTCACCAACGGCAGCGGCTCCTCGCCCTCGGGTTCGCCTTCCGCCAGCCCGTCGCACTCGGCCGGCCCGAGCGCGAGCGCGTCGGCCAGCGCCTCCGCGAGCCCGTCCTCGTCGCCGAGTTCGTCCCCGTCCGCCTCGCCCTCCGCGAGTGCGTCGGGCACGGCGGGCGGCTGCACGGCGACCTGGTCGGTGACCAACTCGTGGAGCGGCGGCTTCCAGCTCGGCTTCACCGTGACCGATTCCGGCGGCAAGGCGATCAGCGGCTGGAACGTCGGATATTCGTGGCCTGGCTCGCAGACCATCTCGCAGATCTGGAACGCGACCGAGACCCAATCCGGGGCCGCGGTCACGGTCTCGAACCTGAGCTACAACGGGGCGCTGTCTCCCAGCGGCTCGACGACGTTCGGGTTACTCGGTTCCGGCGCCGCACCGGCCACGCTGCCGAACCTGAACTGTACGGCGCACTGATCGGCGAGCCCTTAGGCGCTCTCGATCCGGTCGCGCAACCCCGCGGCGGCGCGCTGCGCCGCGCCGCCGCAGCAGTTGTTGAAGACCATGTGCACCGAATCAGCACGATTGGACAGCTGCCGCGCGCACTCGGCCCAGGCGTCGAGTTCGGTCGCCGAGTACTCGTACCGGTACCGTTCGCGCTTGTCGCCGCCGATCCACTGTTCGCTGCGGCCGTGCAGCCGGACCACGGCCGTGTCCGCGGTCGCGGCGAGCAGCAGCGGCATCGCGTCAGGGTGTGACTGCGGCATGTCAACGCACACGTGCGCGGCGCCGTGCTCGCGCAGCAGGCCGAGGGCGCGGTCTTGATTGCGGGCATCGAGCCAGGCACCGTTGCGGAATTCGACCGCCGCTTTCAGCGGCGCGCACCGGGACAGCGCTGCGGCGATCATCCGCTCGCCGCTCTGTCCCGGCCGGCAGGTCGCAGGGAACTGAAGCACGATCAGCCCGAGCCGACCGGCCGCGCGCAGCGGTTCAATGGCCTGATGAAACCGGTGCCAGGACTCGTCGACCACTTCCTGCGGTGCGTTGCTCAGCGAGATCCAGGCGTGCTCGGTCAGCTGGCGCAGATCCGGCGGAAGCGAGGTGACCGGAGTGCGCTGACCGGTGAACAGCGAATACGCCTTGACGTCCATGACGAACTCGCTCGGGGTGTTCTCGGCCCAACCGCGCACGACCGAGGCGTCAGGGATCGCATAGTAGGGCGAGTCGACCTCGACGAGCGGGAACAGGCTCGCGTAGTGCCGCAGCCGATCGGCCGGGCTGCGCACGCCGGGCGGATACCAGCCGGACGCGATCAGGTCGCTGTCAGCCCAGCCCGCGGTCCCGACCAGGATCGACCCGCGTCCCGAATGCGACACGGCCCCCTTACCTCCCTCGGCCTCACGACGACTCAGCTCCGCGCCCTACCCCTTCGTATCCGTCTGACACGGGACGCACCAGGCCGCTCTCATACGCGATGACCACCGCCTGTGCCCGGTCGCGCAGTCGAAGCTTGGCCAGAATGCGGGCCACGTGGGTTTTCACGGTGGCCTCGCTGAGATGGAACTGCGCGGCCAGTTCCGCGTTACTCAGACCCCTGCCGAGCTGCTGCAACACCTCGACCTCGCGCTGGGTGAGCGCGGACAGATCGCGATGCGCCTGTCGCCCCTGTGTTCGTTCGTCGTGCCGTGCGAAGCGTTCGACCAGACGCCGGGTGATGGTCGGCGCGAGCAGCGCATCACCGGAGCGCACCAGCCGCACCGCGCCGACCAGGTGTTCCGGTGTGACGTCCTTGAGTAGGAAGCCGCTCGCGCCGGCGGCCAGCGCCTCGTACACGTACCGATCGAGGTCGAAGGTCGTCAGGATGATGATCCGCGGCCGGCCGGGTGCGGCAGCATTGTTCCCGTTACTGTCGCCGGGTCCGTCAGTGCTCGAATCGCCGAGGATCCGCCGAGTCGCCTCAAGCCCGTCCACCTGCGGCATGCGGATGTCCATCAGCACCACGTCCGGCCGGGTGCGGCGTGTCGCCTCCACGGCTTCGAGCCCGTTCGCCGCCTCCCCGACCACTTCGATGCCGTCGGCCGCGAGGATCATCCGGAAACCGGTACGCACCAGCGCCTGGTCGTCGGCGACCAGCACCCGCAGCGGCGTCTGAATACTCACTCCTCCTCCGAGGGAATGACGGCGATGACCCGGAAGCCGCCGGTCGGCCGGCGTGCCGTCTCCAGACTGCCGCCATACACCGACAGCCGCTCGCGCAGGCCGAGCAGACCGCGCCGGTTGCCGGTCGCCGCCGCCTCACCCGGCACCCCGCCGGTGTCCGCGATCTCCAGGCGAAGCTCCCGCGCCCCGTACGTCACGGTGACCGCCGCGGAGGCGCCGACCGCGTGCTTGACCGTGTTCGTCAGCGCCTCCTGCACGACCCGATACGCGGCCAGGCCCACGCCGGGCGGCAGCGGACGCGGCCTGCCGGCGAAGGCGAGCGTTACCGGCACGCCGATTGCCCGCACCCGGTCGACCAGCGACTCGAGCTGATCAAGGTCGGGTTGCGGGGCGAAATGCGAGTCCCGGCCGAATTCCTCCGCCGAGACCCCGGCCGCGCCGCGTGCCGACGCACTCGGCTTGGCGTCCTGCGCCTGCGGTTCCTGCGCGGTGCTGGTGAGCAACCCCATCACCTGCCGCAGCTCGGTCATCGCGGTGCGGCCGCTGGCCTCGACCGCGAGCAGCGCCTGCGTAGCCTGTTCGGGGGAGGAACCCATCACTTTGCGCGCCGCGCCCGCCTGCACCACCATCACGCTCACGTTGTGCGTGACGACATCGTGCAGCTCCCGCGCGATCCGCGCCCGCTCCAGCTCGACCGCCTCACGGGTCGCCTCCTCCTGACCGAGTTCCAGCGCGCGGATGCGGGCCATGCTCGCCGCGGTCTGCTCCCGCCAGCGCCGGATCGTGTTTCCGATGTAGGCGATCGGCACCAGGATCACGAACGGGCTGAGCGAATCCGGGATCCGCGGAATCGCGTTGCCGGACCGGGCCGCGACAATGACCGCGGCGAGCATCAGCCCGCCGATGGCCAGCACTCGGTACGGGCTGTACGCGACGGAGCTGTACGCCGCGATAACGATGGCGATGAACAAGACGGCCGGCGTGTCGGTCGCGTTCACTATCGCGACGAACATGATCCAGAACACGCTCATCGGGTACTTGCGGCGCACCGCCAACGGCGTCGTGGCCAGTACGGAGAGCAGCAGTTGGCCATTCGACGTCGCGACCCGGTGCACCATCGGATACACCGTCCCGTCAGGCAGGTATCCGGGTGTCGCGATGATGCCGTGGTCCTGGCTGCTCACCGTGATGATCGCGGCCGCGGTCAGCGCCACCGCCAGCACGACGTCGAAGATCCACGCGCGTCTGCTCGGAGCCGGCAGCTCCCGCGACGGGACGAGCGCCGCGACAGCCCGCCGCCGCAGCCCGCCCGCGATGCGTGTGAAGTCGGCCGTGGTCACCGGGCCATTCTCGCGCCGCGTCCGCCGCCGCACATCCTTCCCGGCGCGCGAGCCGGTACATCTCGCGGATACATCCGCAGGATGACGCCGGCCGGCATGCGCCGAACACGGTACGGGATCTCGCCCTGCCGAGCGACGCGCGGCCGGGCGCGCGGGCCTACCTTCGTCGGCTGTCAGGGACATCAGAACCCTGTCCGACGTGAAGGAGCCCGGCGATGGACGACGCGCCGTTGATCGAACTGCATCAGGTGACCAAGAGGTACGACGGCGGACCGCCCGCCGTGGACGACATCTCGCTGACCGTCCGCCCGGGGGAGGCGGTGGCGATCCTCGGCCCCTCCGGCAGCGGCAAGTCGACCGTGCTCAACCTGATCGCGGGCCTGGACCGGCCCACCACGGGCACCGTGACGGTGGCGGGGACGCGGGTCGACGAGCTGGCGGAGAGCGGATCGGCGAAGTATCGCAGAACCCAGATCGGCATGGTCTTCCAGTTCTTCAATCTGCTCGACGACCTGACCGTGGGCGACAACGTGCTGCTGCCGGCGCAGCTGGCCGGAATGCCGCGCGCGCTGGCCCGCGCCCGGGCCGCGCAACTGCTGGACACGCTGGGGATCGCAAAGCACGCCCGCGCTTACCCCGGCCGCCTCTCCGGCGGCGAACGCCAGCGGGTCGCGGTCGCCAGAGCCCTGATCAACCGTCCGGCACTACTGCTCGCCGACGAGCCGACCGGCGCGCTCGATACGGCGTCCGGGCAGGACGTGCGGACGCTGCTCTCAGAGCTCAACGCGGACGGGCAGACCGTGCTGCTGGTCACGCACGACTTGACCCTCGCGCAGTCCTGCGCGACGCGCACCGTGCGGCTTGTCGACGGCCGGATCGCCAGCGACACGGCGCACGCGGCCGGGTCCGGCGCCGGAGCCGGCGTCGCCCCCTTCACCACGGAGGGGGCGGCCCGGTGAGTTCCCACGGCATGCGGCTGGGCAAGAGCCGCGGCGGCGCGCTCGGGCGCGTGGTGCGCGCCGGAGTAGGACGTCGCAGGGTACAGACAGTGGTCATCGTGCTGTCCACGATGATGGCCGTCACCTCCACGGTGCTGGCCGGCGCGCTGCTCGTGGCCTCCCGGGCACCCTTCGACCACGCGTTCAACACCGAGCGCGGCGCGCATCTTTCCGTCCTGGCCGATGGTTCGAAGGCGACGAGCGCGCAGCTGGCCGCCTCGGCGCACGTCCAGGGCGTCACTGCGGCCTCCGGCCCCTACCAGCAGATCATCGCCGAGCACGGGACCCCGAGCGGTGGAGACTTCCCGGGTATCGGACTGCCGCCGCTGCTGATCGTCGGCCGCGCCACCCCCGGCGGACCGGTTGACGATCTGGCGCTGACCCAAGGGCGCTGGGCCGCGACGCCGGGCGAGATCGTGCTCTCCACCAGCTACTTCGGACCGCGTGGCAGCGTCGGCATGACGCTCACCTTCCCGGACCTACCCGGCAAGCCGGTTCTCACCGTCGTCGGCATCGCGCGGTCGGTCACCGGCACCGGCGATGCCTGGGTCCAGCCGAGTCAGATCCCTGCTTTGACCCAGCCGGGTACCGTCCCCGGAATCCAGATGCTCTACCGATTCGCCAACGCCGGCACCGATACGCAGGTCACCGCCGACCGCGACGCGGTGGCGGCGGCGCTGCCGCACGGCGCGGTCACCGGGTCGCTCTCCTGGCTCTCCGCCAAGCAGGACGCGGAACGCAGCACGGCGCCGTTCGTACCCTTCATCGTCGCGTTCGGCGTGCTCGGCCTCATCATGTCAGTGATCATCATCGGTAACGTGGTCAGCGGAGCGGTCGGGGCGTCGCTGCGGCGCATCGGCATTCTCAAAGCCCTGGGATTCACGCCCGCGCAGATCGTGCGCGCCTATATCACCCAGGCGCTGATCCCCTCGGCCGTCGGCATCGCGCTCGGGGTCGTGCTCGGGAACATCTTCGCTAAACCGCTGCTGAGCAACGCCGAGTTCGCTTACGGCACCGTGTCGCTCTCGGTCGCCACCTGGATCGACATCGCAGCACCCTGCGCCGCGGTCGTGCTCGTCGCGCTGACCGCGTTCGCGCCGGCCCTGCGCGCGGGAAGGCTGCGCACCGTCGAGGCCATCGCGGTGGGCCGCAGCCCCACGGTGGGGCGCGGGCGCATCGCGCGCCATCTGCTCGGCCGTGTCCCGCTGCCGCGCGCGGTCTCCCTCGGGCTCGGCAGCCCGTTCGCCCGGCCCGCGCGCACCCTCGCGGTCGCCGCGTCGGTCGTGTTCGGGGCGACCGCGCTCACCTTCGCCCTTGGTCTGGTCAGCTCGTTCAACGACGTTCAAGCCGGCCAGAACCGCAACGGCACCGCGGACGTCGCAGTCGATATCGGGGCGACGAGCGACGGCGGCGAGGTGGTGCACGTCGGTGCAAAGGGCGTCAACCAGCCCGCGGCGAACCCGTCGGCGGTGGCGGCCGCTATCGCCGCGCAGCCGGGTACCCGCTCGTACTACGGCACCGGCGGAGTCGAGCTGGCCGTCTCCGGGCTCTCCGGGACGACGCAGGTGCGCGTGCTTCAAGGCGCCGCCGCGGTGGACAGCGTGCCGCTCATCTCAGGCTCCTGGTTCACCGCTCCCGGTCAGGCGGTCGTGCCGACCCGGTTCCTCCAGGAGACCGGCACCTCGATCGGCTCGACGATCACGTTGACCGACAACGGCGTGCTGATCCCGGTGCGGATCGTCGGTGAGGTGTTCGATCTGCGCTCCCGGAACGGCGAGCTGATCACCGACGCGCGCACTCTCTCCGCGGTCGATCATGTCGACCGGATCAGCGGCTTTGAGATCCACCTCAGCCCCGGTGTCGACCGTGCGTCCTACATCAGTGCCCTGAACGCGAAGCTGCACCCGGTATACGCCGACGCGCAGGACGCGGCCGCCGACCGCGGCGGTTCGACGCTGCCCTTCTTCGAGGGCATGATCGCCATCCTCACGGCGATGCTCACCACCGTGGCGGGACTCGCCGTGCTCAACGCCGCGGTGCTGGAGACCCGCGAGCGGGTGCACGATCTCGGGGTCTACAAGGCGGTCGGCATGAGCCCGAGACAGACCATTGCGATGGTGCTCAGCTCGGTCGCGCTGGTCGGGCTGTGCGCCGGAGTCATCGGTGTGCCGATCGGAATCGCGCTGCACAGTTACGTCGTGCCGGTTATGGCGCACACCGCCGGGACCAACCTCCCGCACGCGTACATCGCGGTGTATCGAGGCGCGGAGATGGTCTTGCTCGCGCTTGGCGGTCTGGTCATCGCGATCGTGGGCGCGCTGCTCCCGGCCGGCTGGGCGGCCAAGACTCGCACGGCGACCGCGCTGCGCACCGAGTAGGCGGCCGGGCAGGCGTGCGGGCGACTTCGCGAGGGGGAGTCGTCCGCGCGCCACGGGCACGCCATCGACGTACCCGTGCTTCGCGCATATCGTGAGCCCGCTCAAATGCCTCGTAGCCGCTGGTGCAAGCAATACGCACCTGCCACCCAAATGCGGATGCTTATACGCGTATCGTGTCATCATGGCGAGAGACACGTGCCCGCTACCGCCGCACTCCGGGAAGGCGCCGACGCCGTGAGTCAGCACACCCACCCAGACGATGACCACAGCCACGACGGGCACAAGCACGCCGAAAGCGCGTGGGGGCGGGTGCGCCACGAACTGACACACTTCCTCGCCCCACACAGTCACGACGCCGGCGACAAGGTTGACACGGCGATGGAGGGCTCGCGCGAGGGCATGCGCACGCTGTGGCTGTCGCTGGCCATCCTGAGCGCCACCGCGCTGATCCAGGCGATCATCGTCGCGATTTCGGGCTCGGTGGCACTGCTCGGCGACACCATCCACAACGGCGCCGACGCCCTGACAGCGCTGCCTCTCGGGGCCGCCTTCCTGCTCGGGCGACTCCCGCCGACGCGCCGCTACACCTACGGCTACGGCCGCGCCGAGGACCTGGCCGGGATCGCGATCGTGCTGCTGATCGCGGCCTCCTCCGCTCTGGCGGCGTACGAGGCGATCGACCGGCTGATCCACCCGCGCGACGTCACCCACCTGTGGGCCGTGGCCCTGGCCGCGCTCGCGGGATTCCTCGGCAACGAGACGGTGGCCCGCTACCGCATCGCCACCGGCCGTCGCATCGGCTCAGCCGCCCTGCTCGCTGACGGCCTGCACGCGCGCACCGACGGATTCACCTCCCTGGCCGTGCTGCTCGGCGCCGGCGGCGTCGCCCTCGGCTGGAAGGCCGCCGACCCGGTCGTCGGCCTGCTTATCACCGTGGCGATCCTGGCCGTGCTGCGCGACGCCGCCCGCCAGATCTACCGCCGCCTCATGGACGCGGTCGACGAGGCCCTGATCGACCAGGCAGAAACCGCGCTGCGCGAAGTGGAGGGAGTGCGCGGCGTCGGCGCGGTACGCATGCGATGGATCGGACACGCGCTGCGCGCCGAGGCCGACATCGTGGTCGACCCGCAGCTTGTCGTCGTGCAAGCGCACGCCCTCGCGATCCAGGCCGAACACGCTTTGATCCACGCCGTACCCCGGCTCACCGCCGCCACCGTGCACACGGACCACACCCCCATCCCCGGCGCCCAAGACCCCCACGCCGTCCTCAGCCACCACATCGACAGCGCCCACACCACCGGCCGCGAGCATCAGCGCCCTTCGACCCGGTGATCACGATCTACGCCTGGAGTGCCGGACGCGGTCCGTTGTCCGGTTGAGCGGGACAACCCACCCGGCCGCCGCCCGCGTGAGTCGTCCAGCTCAACCGGACAACTATTCGGTCGCGTGGGTGGGGGCTGGAGCGCGCCGCTGCCCCAGCCCCCATCCGTCCTGCTGACCCAGACGTAAGCCTGCCGTGCCTGCCTGCCTATCTACGCGTGCTTGAACACCAGCAGCGCCGCCAGCCACACCGTGCTGGAACTGCTCGTGAACGTCGCACTCGGCGTGCTGCCTTGGTTGACCAGTTCCTCCTCCGCCGCCAGCTCCATGTCCGAGGTGTTCGAGATGTTCACCCGGGACGCGAAGCCGGAGCCGGTGCCGATGGTGTCTCCGAACCCTGAATCGGCGTAGAAGCCAAGCGCCAGCTCGCTGCTCGCACCGACCGCGGCGCTCGCACCGGAGGAGACTGTCGCCGCGCCGGTCGTCTTGCCGGTCGCCGTGGCCTGCACGTCGAGCGCGCCGGTTCCGGAGGCCGTGGACAAACCGGAGTACTCCATCGACGCCAGGCCGATGTCACCGGACGACGTCGTACTCGCGGTGACGGTCAGCGGCGTGCCGCCGCTCGTCGTGATCGGCGCGCTCCACACGCTCATCTCGGTGTGATCCGAGGCGGTGAAGTGCGTCAACTCGGTGTACGTGTTCCCAGCCGAGTCCGTCACGCCCTTCGCGGTCGGCGAACCGGAACCCCACGTCCCGACCTCCACGACCATGCGGTTGCCGACGACCGACGGCGAACCGAGCGTCACAGACGTCGATGACACTGCCGCCGTGTGCGTTGCGACCTGCTGCACGAACGCCGGCGTCACGATGCTCGAGGGTGTGACAGCGTTCGAAGGTGCGGACGCGGGCGAAGTGCCCACGGCATTCGTAGCCGTGACGGTGAAGGTGTAGCTGGTCGCGTTGGTCAGCCCTGACACCGTCGCGCTCGGCGCGGGCGGGTTGCCGGTGACCGTCGTCGTGCTCTGAGCTGTCCCGTTCACATACGGGGTGACCGTGTACGACGTGATCGGCGAGCCGCCGTTCGCCGGCGCCGTCCACGACACCGACGCCGAGGCGTTGCCCGCCGTCGCCGTGACCGCGGTCGGAGCGGCGGGAGCAGTCGCCGGAGCGGCGGTGAGGTGCACCGTCGCGGCCATCGACGGCACCCCGGCCTTGTTCAGGATGAACAGCATGTAGTCGCCGGGGGGTGCGATCGCGCCGTTCGCCGGAGCCGTGACCGACAGCGAGCCCGAGCCGGCCGTGAACGACAGCGGCACGAAGTGCTGGTCCATGTCCGACTGGTGCGTGTCCGCGCCGAAGGAGACCAGGTTCACCGAGCCGATGTTCGCCGCGTCCGGAGTGGAGATCGTCATCGCCGAGCCGTACTGCGCGGTGGCCGGAGCCGAGCTGATCGTCGGTCGCGGGCCGTTGAACAGGTAAGCGGGCGAATACACCTGCGAGTTGAACTCGCCCGCGTCGTTGAGCGTCTCCGGGTGCCCGCCGCCGGACACCAGAACCGTGCCGTCCGGTTGCAGCACCGCGGTCGAGTGGTAGTTGCGCGCCGCCGCGATGGAGCCGATCGTGGTCCACTGCTGGGTCGCCGGATCCCAGATCTCCGCGGGCATCACCCCGTTGGTGATCTGCATCTGGTCCGAGACCGTGCCGCCGCCGACCGCGAGCACCTTGCCGTCCGCGAGCATGGTCAGCGTGTGGTAGATCCGCGCGTTGTTCATCGGCGCGATCGCCTTCCACGTCGGGGTCGGCGAGGTCAGGTCGATGGCCGCGGCGTTCGCCTGCGCCGGGGTGCTCGTGCTGATGCTCGACGCGCCGCCGCTGTAGAGGATCTTGCCCGGCAGGTACATCACCGAGGAGCCGTTGACCACGCCGCTGGATCCGACGGGAGTCCAGGTCTGCGCGCTCGCGTCCAGCCAGTAGGAGACGTCCTCGCGCGGGCCGATCGTGAAGACCTTCCCGTTCGGCGCCAGATAAGAGAACGGATATTCGAGCTCGTGCACCTGCGAGGTGCTGATGCCGGAAAGCAGCGTCCAGCTGTTCGTCGACGGGTCGTACAACTCGGGCGTGTCAGCCCACGTCGACGAGTCCGTGGAGTTTCCGCTGATCACCACGTACCGGCCGTCCGGCAACTCGGTCAGATCCGGGTACCAGCGCGGCAGGTGCATGTTCGCCATCTTCGTCCAGGTCTGCGTAGCCGGGTTGAAGATGTTGGTGTCCACGATGCCGAGCATCCCGGTGGCCGCGACTCCGAAGCCGCCGACCACGAGCACCCGGCCGTCCGGCAGCTTCGCGTTGCCGCCGCAGAAGATGCTCGCCGGAGCGTCGATCTCGGTGTAGGTGCCCGCGGCCCGGTCGTAGAGGTAGGTCTGGGTCGGGGTCTTCCACCCGTCCCACTGGATCTCCTTGCCGTCGTTCAGCAGCACCGTGTGGATCGACACGTACGGCGCGGTGACCAGCGGGCCCCACTGGCCCTGCGGCTGCGCGCTCGGAACGACCGCGTTGGACGCCGCGGACGCGGCTGAGGTGCCGATCGCGTTGGTGGCCGTGACGGTGAAGGTGTAGCTGGTTCCGTTGGTCAGGCCGGCGACGAGCGCGGAGGCGGAAGGGGGCGAACCGCTTACGATCGTCGCGGACTGTGCGGTGGTGCCGATGTACGGCGTGACGGTGTAGGACGTGATCGGCGAGCCGCCGTCCGACGGAGCCGACCAGAAGACCGTGGCGGAACCATTGCCCGCGGTCGCGGTTACCGAGCTCGGTGTGCCCGGGGCGGTCGGCGAAGAGGAGGACGAGGCGCCCTTGAGCACGACCGTCGCGGCGAGCCAGACGGTGTTGCCGCCGGTGCCGAACGAGGCGTTCGGCGTCGCGCCGAGGGCCGCGGCCTGGTCCTCGACCAGCAGCTCCATGTCGGAGGCGCTGGAGATGTTCGAGCGCGCGGTGAATCCGGAGCCGGGGGAGAGGGCGGCGCGGAAACCGGAGTCGGCGTAGAAGCCGAGCGCGAGTTCGTTGTTCGCCGCCACGGCTGAGGTCGCGCCGGCGGCGACGGTGCCCGCGGCGGAGGTGGTGCCGGTGGCGTGCGACTGCACGTCGACGATCGACGCGTCGGCGTTCGGCGCGAGACCGGAGTACTCGAGGGCCGCGACCGCCATGTCCGCGGCCGAGGTGACCTTCGCCGTGACGGTGGGCGCGGTGCCCGCGCCGGCCGTGATCGGGGCGCTCCACACGCTCAGCTCGGTGTGGTCCGAAGCGGTGAAGTGGGTCAGCTCGGTGTAGGTGTTGCCGGCCGAGTCGGTGACCGAGTTCGTGGTGGCCGACTTGGAGTTCCACACCCCGACCTCGACGATGAGCCGGTTGCCGGAAGTGACCGCGGCCGGCAGCGTCACGGCCGTGGAGGCGACGCTCGCGTGATGCGCGTTGACCTGCTGTACGAAGCTCGGCGGCGTCCCGGCGGCCTGCGCGGTCGCGATCACGGCGGTCAGGCCGAGCGCGGCGAGTGAGGCGGCGATCGAGCCGATGAGCATTTTTCTGAAGCGTGTATGCACGCTGACACGCATCATTTGGTTTCCCCCCAGGGTGTTGGCGAGTGAGCGGCTCAAGCCGCCTGCTCACGTCTATGAACCGGTTCATTCCGGTCGGTTGGCCCCACGTCTGGGCCGACCGTGATCGCGGCCGCGAAGGGCCGCGTTGTCACACAGGGGTGAATGTACTCGCGCGGGGTCGGGTCCGCAGGCTTTGTCGGGAAACGATTCCATGGCGTTAGACGGTGCGCGTTCACACTTCTGAATGACTATCACGTCTCTGAAACAATCTTCGCTGGATCCTTGCCCGGCACGCGTGATCGCCGGGAAGGTGAGTCGCGAACGGTTCTTCACCACCATCGGTCACCGCCTTGGCCGCGAACCACTGCGCCGCCCATACCAGCGGTTCAGCGCCACAGGCAGGAGTCGATCAAGAACCATGATTCGTACCTCGCAAGTTCACGTTCACGCCCCCGCTCGGGCCCGCGCACGCGCCAAGATCGCGGCAGTTTGCGCCGCCGTGGCTGCGCTTCTCGGATCCGGTACGGCTTTCGCGACCGTCCCCGCGCCCGCCACCGACTCGGCGGACACGGCGTCCAGCCTCGCGATCAGCGTCCATCCTGACCAGATCGGAAACCCGCTGCGCCCGGGCTTCGTCGGTCTGTCCTTCGGTGCCGCAACGCTCGCCGCCGACGACTACGCGGTAACCGACCTCGCCGGATATCTCAGGGCCCTGGGACGTGGCGGAATCCTGCGCGTCGGCGGCAATTCCGGCGACAGCACGTTCTGGACCTCGACCGGCGAGAGCGCGCCGTCGTGGGCGGTCGGCACGATCACCCCGGAGAAGCTGAGCCACCTCGCCGCCGTCGCGCGGGCAGCCGGCTGGCGTGTCGTGCTCGCGGTCAACCTCAAGCACCCCGACGCGGCCCGCGCCGCCGACGAAGCCCGCTACGCGCAACAGATCTTCGGCCGCGCGCTGCTCGCCATCGAGATCGGCAACGAGCCGAACTTCTACTTCAGCAGCGAAGCGGCCTACTTCGCGGCCTTCCAGGCATACGCGGCCGCGATCGAACAGGCCGCGCCGGGCATACGGGTGACCGGTCCTGACGCGGAGACCAATCACCAGGCCTACCTGCCGGCGTTCGCCGCCGACGAGACGGCGCACCCGACGCCCGGTCTAGCCGAGGTGACGGACCACACGTACCCGCTCAGCGTGTGCGGCGGACAGACCGTCACCGCCGTCCAGCTGCTCGGCGCCGGCGCGGTCCAGTACGAGACCGCCAACGCCGATGCCCTTGTCACGGCGGCCAGGGCGCTGCATGCGACGCCCGCGATGACAGAGACCAACTCAGTGGTCTGCGCCGGTGCGCCCGGCGTGAGCGACACCTTCGCCGCTTCGCTGTGGGCGCTGGACTACGGCCTGCTGCTGGCGCAGCGCGGCGTGGCGAACGCGCAGTTCATGGATGGTACCAACGCAGCAGGTTGCGACCCATACACGCCGCTGTGCCCGACGACCGGCGATCTTACGCCGCGCCCGATCTACTACGGCATGCTCGCCACCTCACTCGTCGGAGCGGGCGAGTTCGTCGGCGTGACCAACCCCGACGCGGCCGACGTGCGCGCGTATGCGGTGCGCAATGGGCACCAGCTGACCGTGGACCTCGACGACGTGCAGAATCCCGCGACGAGCGCGCCGACGACGATCAGCCTGAATCTCGGCCCGGCGCGCCTGCACTACGGACGAATCATCACCCTGACGACCTCGGATCCGGCCGGTCTCGCTGCCACCAGCGCAATCACGCTCGGCGGGCGGCAGGTCGGTCCGCACGGCGGGTTTCTCCCGCCGCACGCGAGTCACATCGCGGTGCGCGGCGGGATGGCCGTCGTGACCGTGCAACCGGGCAGCGCGGTCATCATCCGGTTCGAGTGAGGACGTCGCCGACTTCGGTGCAGGTGGCGAGACCGTGATCGACTGACCTACATGGTGGCGACTGCGGAGCGATCGGCGCGAATGCCGACGCTCCGCAGCCGCCCACGCGTCACCGCGTCCCTGGGCGAAAGACGGCCAAATCAGCCCCCTGCCCTACCTGTTCAGGCCTTTTCCCGCTGCGCCCCGTTGCAGCAACCTGCCACGCCGCCGCGTCGCGGCCGCGTCCGACTGCGCTTAACCTGCGAACATGAGCAGCAGCGAGGCGTATGTCGATGTGGCCGGCCGGTCTGTGCGCATCTCGTCCCCGGACAAGGTCTACTATCCGGACTCCGCAATCACGAAGCTCGACCTGGCCGCCTACTACGCGGCCGTCGCCGAGGGCGTGTTCCGGGCGCTGGCCAACCGGCCGGTCGCGCTCAACCGCTTCCCGGACGGGCTCGGCGGGTCATCGTTCTATATGAAGCATGCACCCAAAGGGCTGCCTGACTGGGTACAGACCGCCCGCGTCACCTTCCCCAGCGGCCGAACCGGCGACGAGATCTGCGTGACCGAACCGGCCACCGTCGTCTGGGCCGTGCAAATGGGTACGCTCGAACTGCATCCGTGGCCCGTTCGGCGTAGCGACACCGACCATCCGGATGAGCTGCGCGTCGACCTCGACCCGCAGCCCGGCACCGGATTCCGCCAAGCGGTGGAGGCGGCGCAGGAGGCGAAGGCGCTGTTCGACGATCTCGGCATGACGCCCTACGTGAAGACGACCGGCGGGCGTGGCCTGCACCTGCTCGTCCGCATCGAGCCGCGCTGGTCGTTCGTCGAGGCGCGCCGAGCCGTCATCGCCTTCGCACGCGAGCTGGAGCGCCGCCGCCCCGACCTGCTCACCACCTCGTGGTGGAAGGAGGAGCGGGGCGAGCGGGTATTCGTGGACTTCAATCAGATGGCCCGCGACCGGATGCTCGCCGCCGCGTACTCGACGCGTGCACGCCCTCACGCGCTCGTCTCAATGCCCGTGCGCTGGACAGAGCTGCGTGACGTAGAGCCCGATGACTTCACGCCACGCACCGTCCCGCCGCTGCTTGCGAAGGACGGCGACGCGCACGCGCAGATCGACGAGGCCGCATTCACCCTCGACGCGCTCCTGGAGGCTTCGGCGCGCGACGAGCGTGACCACGGCCTCGGTGACCTGCCCTATCCGCCGGACTTCCCGAAGATGCCCGGTGAGCCCAAGCGCGTCCAGCCCTCAAAGGCAAAGAACGCCGGCAAGCCCCCCATCGCCTGAAATCACAGGCTGCGGGCTCACTCGAATACATCCGCCAAGTCATACGGATCCGGTACGTCCAACTGGTCGTACGTGCACGAGCTCGGCTTGCGGTCGCGCCGCCACCGCACGAACTGTCCGTTATGCCGAAACCGGTCTGCCTGAAGCTGGTCGTAGCGCACTTCACACACCAACTCCGGCCGTAACGCAACGAACGACGTGTCCTTGCCCGCGTTCCATCGATGCTGAGCGCCGGGCCTGCGGTGTACCTCGTCGTCCGCCGCACCGAGCCACGGGTGCGCCTCGCCCTCACGCAACCGCAGCGGCGCAAGCTCCTCAACCAGCTCGCGGCGCCGAATCATCGTGAACGCGCTCGAGCCGCCCACGTAGTTGAGCACGCCGTCCGCGCCGTACAGTCCGAGCATCAACGAGCCGACGACCGGCCCGTTCTTGTGCGGCCGGTAGCCCGCGACGACCACGTCCGCGGTGCGCTCGTGCTTGACCTTGACCATCGTGCGCTCGCCGGGCGTGTACCGGCCATCAAGCGGCTTGGCAACCACGCCGTCGAGTCCCGCTCCCTCGAAACGCTCGAACCAGCGGCGCGCGACATCCGGATCGTCGGTCGCCCGCGTCACGCGCACCTGAGAACCCGCGCGCGCGTGCGCGCCCTCCCCGAAAAGCGCCGTCAGTCGGTCGCGCCGCTCGGCGAACGGACGCCCGGTCAGGTCCTCGTCGTCGAGCGCGAGCAGGTCGAACGCGACGAACGACGCCGGGGTGCGCTCTGCCAGCGACCGCACCCGCGACTCGGCCGGATGGATGCGATCGGCGAGCCGGTCGAAGTCCAGCCGCCCGCCGACCACCACCACGACCTCACCATCGAGCACACAGCGCGGCGGCAACGCCTCGGCCAGCGCCTCGATCAGCTCCGGAAAGTACCGGTTGAGCGACTTGCCACCCCGGCTGCCGAGCTCGATCTGGTCCCCGTCGCGAAACACGATGCACCGGTAGCCGTCCCACTTCGGCTCATACAGGAATGCGCCGGACGGCACGCCGGCCGCCGACTTCGCCAGCATCGGCTCGACTGGGGGCATCACCGGTAGCTTCATCACGGTCCTCGAGTTCTCGCACCCTCGCGGAATCGGTGCGCTGCGCGTGTTGCGCGTGTTTATAAACGCAAGCATGCCCGAAGCGCCGCCGCCAGCCCAGCGGTCCGGCCTGACGATGAAGCGGGTGCCCTGCGCTCCGGCGACGCGCCCGGATCGATGTTCTCGTCGTCGATCGCCCAGCCTTCACCGCCGCGGCCGCACGTTACATACGACCGCGTACTCGCGCGCGCCGCCGAGAGCGGCGGCCTGCCCCTGAGCCAACCGGCTTGACCAACAGCGAGCGGGCTCAGCCCTCGTCGAGCCGGAAGCCGACCTTCAGCCCGACCTGGTACTCGGCGACGCGGCCGTCCTCGATCCGGCCGCGGATCTCCGTGACCTCGAACCAGTCGAGACCGTGCAGCGTTTCGGCGGCCCGTGCGACGGCCGTGCGTACTGCGTGATCGACTCCGTCCGCTGACGAGCCGACGACCTCGGTGACCCGGTAGACATGTCCGCTCATGGCTGTACGCTCCGCTTCTCAAGACGAACTGGTCCCGTCGGACCAGCGTCCACCTACGCTAAGCGCCGCGCCAGCCAATCGCGACATATGCTGCGTTCATGCGGACGCGACCGATACTCGACTGGCCGAACGCCGGTGGACTTGCACCGGAGGGCGATCTGGACGATGTCGAGGGCATCCTGGCCGGCGGTGCGGTCGCGGTGCTCAGCGGCGCCGGGTTGTCCACCGAGTCCGGCATCCCCGACTACCGGGGCGCGACCGGCAGCCTGCGCAGGCACACGCCGATGACCTACGAGCAGTTCGTGCACAGCGCGGACAACCGGCGCCGTTACTGGGCGCGCAGTCACCTCGGCTGGCGAACGATCGCCCGCGCGCGACCGAACGCGGGACACGCCGCGGTCGCCGCGCTGTCCGCCGCCGGGTACGTCTCGGCCGTGATCACGCAGAACGTCGACGGTCTGCATCGGAGCGCCGGCAACGCCGACTGCGTCGAGCTGCACGGGAGCCTGGACCGGGTCGTCTGCCTGGATTGCCGGCAGCTGAGCCCGCGCGAGGAACTGGACCGGCGGCTGCGCGCGGCCAATCCGGCATTTCAGGACGCGAGCACCCGCGTCAACCCCGACGGTGACGTCGAACTCGCCGACGAGCTGATCGCGCGGTTCCGCACCGTGCCCTGCGACGCCTGTGGGTCGGGGACGCTGAAGCCGGACGTGGTCTTCTTCGGCGAGAACGTGCCCAAGCCACGAGTGCAGCAGTGTTACGACCTCATCGACGAGGCCCGCGCGTTGCTGGTGCTGGGCTCGTCGTTGACGGTCATGTCAGGGCTGCGATTCGTCCGGTACGCGGCGAGAGCCGGCAAACCGGTGGCCATCGTGAACCAGGGGGCGACCCGCGGCGATGAACTCGCCGCCGTACGGCTCAACGCGGCCCTCGGCACGAGCCTGACCCGACTCGCGGACCGCCTCGGCTGCGCGACCGCCGCGGCTTAACCGGCCAGCGCAGCGGCTCAGCGGCTACTCCACTGCTGGCTCGGGCTGCCGTCGCACGGCCACAGCACCAGAGCCGTCCCGTCGTTCGTGCCCTTACCGGACACGTCGACGCACAGTCCGGCGTTCGCGCTGACGATCGTGCCGTTCGGCTGGATCGTCCAGCGCTGATTCGCACCGCCGTTGCAGCTCCAGAGGACGACCTGCGTGCCCGGGGTCTTCTCCAGCCCGAAGTCGTCGAGGCAGTAGGCGCCGCCGTCCTCGGTCAGCTGGCCGGCGGGTGTCAGGGTCCAGCTTTGGGCCGGGGTGCCGTTGCAGGACCAGATGTCTTCCTTCGTTCCGTTCG
Organism: Actinocrinis sp.; assembly: GCA_035763685.1. Taxonomy (GTDB): domain Bacteria; phylum Actinomycetota; class Actinomycetes; order Streptomycetales; family Catenulisporaceae; genus Actinocrinis. The sequence goes on from DASUAR010000245.1 coordinate 19,392, forward strand.
CGAAGATCCGGCCCGCGGTGTCCATGCACGTATTGGAACGCGCATTGATCAACGTGACCTGGACCGGCGCGGTCGCGGACGGCGACGGCGACGGTGACGCACTCGCCGAACCGACCGGCAGGACGACCGCTTCCGGGCTCTCACTGGCGGCGGTGGTCGCCGGAGCGGACCTCGTCGTCGGCCCGGCATTCGCGGTGGAAGCCGCCGCGCCGCCGCCGCCGAGCGTGAGCGCGCCGCCGATGAGCAGCGCGACCACGACGAGCGCCGCGGCGATTCCGCTCTCCGTCTTGTGCGCGGTGATCAGCCGAGGCAACCGCACACTGCTGCTCTTGCCGTTGCCATTACTCATGCCGTTGCGGTGGCCAGCCGCGGTGTCGTCGACGGTGACGGCAGGCAGCACGGTCGTCATCGCCACGCCCGCTGGTTGCGGCGCAGCGCCATACGCTTGCCCCGGCAGGCCGGGGACGACAATCGTCTCACCTGCGGCAAAGCCCTTATTCGCGAATGACCGCAGCGCCGCGGCGAGCTGGCCGGCGGCCGGGCGGTAGCGCGGATCTCCGGCGAGACAGGCCACGATGATCGACCACAGCTCGTCGGGCAGGCCGGGGGCGGGAGCCGGCCGAGTCTGTCCGGTCAGGCACTCATACAAGACAATGCCCAAGGCATATACGTCCACTGATGGGGTGCCAGTCGCGTGAGGCCCTGCGGCCGAGGCTGCGGCTGCGACCGATTCCGGCGCACGGTACTCGATCGGCGGCACCAGCTGTTGCCCGCGATTCGCCAAGGCGGCCAGGCCGAAATCGGTGACCAGGGGCTCCGGCGCAACGCCGCCTGCCGCGCTCAGCAAGACATTGCCGGGGTGAAGGTCGCCGTGCGCGAGCCCAGCGGCATGCGCCGCGCCGACGGCGTCGCATAGGGCCGCGACGACTCGGGCGGCCGTAGTCGGATCCAGCGCGCCCTGCCGAGCCAGCGTCGTCCGAAGGCTCTCACCGGAAACGAGCCGCGACCGCAGCGCCAGCCAGCCCTCTGCGGTCTCGGCGTCATCGAAGGCCACGATGCCCGCGTGGCCGATCCGCGCCACCGAGCCCAGCGCACCGTAAAGCTCCGCGACGGCCTGCGGATCGGACACCAGTTCGGGCCGCAGCACCTTCACCGCGTGCTCGCCGCCGTCCCGCAGGTCCACGGCGCGCCACACCGTGCCGACCGCGCCGGTCCCCAACTGCTCGAACAGTTCGAACCGCGCACCGAGCCGCCACCGGTTATCAGACACCTGCCGCCTCGTCATCCATCGGAAGCACCACCGAACGCCGAGCATTGTACGGACGAACGCCGGTGTACCGGTACAAGGGCCTCGATCAGGCCGAGCGCCTGCGCGGGCTCCGGCAGGGCGTTGATCTCATCTTGGATCCGCTGCGCCGCGCGCCGATACGAGTCCTCGTGCAGCATCGTGGCGACGGCGCGCGCTGCGCCCTCGGGCGTGAACGTCACGGGATCAAGCTCCAGCGCGGTACCGAGTTCGACGCACCGCCTGGTGTTGTACGGCTGGTCGGCGCCCATCGGGAGCAGCACGGAGGGGATGCCGTGCGCGAGCGAGCCGATGAGCGTGCCGGAGCCGCCGTGCGCGATGACGAGGTCTGCCTCGGCGAAGATCTCATGCTGCGGGACGAACTGCTCGACGCGAACATGCTCCGGCTGCGCTCCGAACGATGCGGGATCGAGCTGCCGCCCCACGGTCGCCACCAGGCGGATGGGTAGATCCCGAAGCCCGGCGAGTACGCGCTCGAACACCGAACGATATGTGTCGAGCGTCCCGAGGGTGAGATAGACCAGGGGTCGGTCCGCGGCGTGCGCCCGGCGCGGCGCGTGGTCGTCCGGCGCGCACCAGAAGGTCTCCTTCGGTAGCGGATAGCGCGGATCGCGCACGCTCGGTGACGCGGGCATGATGACCAGTTGGCCCGGCAGCCGGGTCAGTTCCGGGTCGGGTACGAGCCCGTTTTCCGCGCGCAACGCGCTGATCGGCTCCCGGATGACCTCGTTGCGGGCCAGGCCGCCAGCCAGCAGCACGATGACACTCACACACGGGATCCCGAGCTTTTCCGCGGCGATCGCCGAACCGAAGTCGATCTCGTCGCGCGCGATGACGTCCGGCTGCCACTTCAGCGCGATCTCGCGGATCGCCGTGGCGTGCCGGCGCGCACCCCGGCCGGCGAAGCTGTCGCGCAGCACCTGCTCTTCGCGGGCCAGGTCGACCGGCTCCGGAATCTCCGGCATCAGTGGCGTCTGCGTGGGCTCGCCGGCGGACGGCGGCTTCGGTTCGCTGGTGCGAAAGGCGGTGAATCCGGCGGCCGTGATCTCGTCGTACCGCTTCCCGGAACCGGCCACCGCTACTGTGTGTCCGGCGGCCAGGGCCGCACGGGCGAACGGGATGAGGGGCCGAAAGTGTCCGCTGCCGCCGATGAAGGTGAAGAGAACGCGCATTCCGGCGAGCCTACCGAGCAGGGCCGCCGCGCGCTTCCCGAAGAGATCACGATCCCCGAACAGACGCAGGCTAGCGAGAGGCCGAGCACATGGAGTTCTTCTGCTACCACCGTGACCGGACCGGCTCTGCCGCCTTGCGTGACGAACTGGTGGAAAAGCATTGGTCGTACATGGACCAGTACGCGAAGGAGATGATCGCCCGCGGCCCGACCCTCACCGGCGACGGCGAGATCGCGACCGGAAGCGTGCACATCCTGGATCTGCCGGACGCCGCCACGGCCCGCGCGTTCGCCTTCGACGAGCCGAACTACCAGGCCGGGGTCTATCGCGACATCATGGTGCGCCGGTGGCGTAACACGCTGGGACGCACCATGTGGGACTTCTCCGGCGGCCGGAGCGGCGGCAACCGCTACCTGGTGCTCGGTCTGGGCGCCGGGGAGCCTGCCGACCTCACGCCGCCGGAGGACCGCGACGAGCTGATCGCCTATGGGCCGCTGCTCTCAGACGACGCCGCGGCGTGGCTCGGCACAGCGGTTCTCCTGCGCGCCGCGGACCCCGCCGCCGCGCGCAGCATCCTCACCCCGGATCGCTACGCCGCGGTAGAGGTCCACACATGGCAATTCGGCGGGCGGCCCTAGGCGGTGTTGGGGAATGTATCAAGGCAACGATCCGGCCGCCGCTTTGTCGGGGATCGTGATGGCGAATCGCCACGCGCCGCCAGGCGCAGATGGTTCACTGCGCGACGAGCCTGGGCGTGCGGCCGCAGCGTCCTC
>DASUAR010000246.1:0-7107 GCA_035763685.1 Actinocrinis sp.
GTTAGCGCTCCTGACTTGGGATCGGCTTCGGACTCGGGTGGTGACCAGCGCCTCGGCATGGTCGCCGCCCAGTTTAGCGAGCAGGCCGCGACCACCTAGGGCTTTTCACATCCCGAGACGGCGTCTCAAAATCTGCGGCGCGCGGCCGCCCCGGCCGCCGGATTTCGCGAAACGGCCCGCGACCCCGGCACTCCTACCCGCGCACCCTCTTATTCCTGAAGACGCGAGCGGGCCACGATCGACTGCAGCGCGCGCACGGCGGCCGAGGCGGCGGGTCCCCAGTCGGTCAGGTAGGAGAACTGCCACCACCACAGCGCTTCCAGGGTGCGCCCGGCGCGGTAGTGCGCGAGGCCGTGGGCGAGGTCGGAGACCGCGGTGGCGATGTCGTCGGAGATCCGGCGCCGCTCCAGCTCGGGCTGCGCGGCCAGCGGGTCGAAGACCTCGCGGTAGCTGTCGCAGGGTTCGAGCAGCGCGGCCAGCTTCTCGCGCAGTTCGTCGAGGTCCGGGTCCGGTCCGGGGTCCTCCTCGAAGCGCTCCTCGGGCACGACGTCGTGCACCGCGCCGAGCCGGCCGCCGGCCAGCAGCAGCTGGGAGACCTCGAGCAGCAGCATCGGCACCGCGGAGTCGGTCGCGTCGCCGCGGGCCACCGCGCGCACGACCACGAGGAAGGACTCGATCTGATCGGAGATCTGGTCGGCGAACTCGCCCAGCTCGGCGGCGCTGTCCAGCACGGCCGGGTGCTGATCGACCAGCTCCAGTTCCTCTTCGGCGGTGCCCGCGGCGGCGGAGCGCGTGGTGTCAGACATCGAGTGATCTTCTCCCTTCGAAGGCCCGGCCGAGGGTGACCTCGTCGGCGTATTCCAGGTCGCCGCCGACCGGCAGGCCCGAGGCGAGCCGGGTGATGCGCAGCGCGCCGTCAGCGGCGAGCGGCTTGACCAGGCGGGCGAGATAGGTGGCGGTGGCCTCGCCCTCCAGGTTGGGATCGGTGGCCAGGATGAGCTCGGTCACGCTGCCGTCGGCGAGGCGTGCCATCAGTTCCCTGATGCGCAGGTCGTCCGGACCGACGCCGTCGATCGGCGAGATGGCCCCGCCGAGCACGTGGTAGCGGCCGCGGAACTCGCGGGTGCGCTCGATCGCGACCACGTCCTTGGGCTCCTCGACGACGCACAGGACGCTCTGATCGCGGCGCGGGTCGAGGCAGATCCGGCAGCGTTCGGCGGAGGCTACGTTGCCGCAGACCTCGCAGAACCGCACGGTCTCCTTGACCCGGATCAGGACCTCGGCCAGTCGCTTGACGTCCACCGGGTCGGCCTGGAGCAGGTGGAACGCGATGCGCTGGGCGCTCTTCGGCCCGATGTTGGGCAGCCGGCCGAGTTCGTCGATCAGATCTTGGACAACGCCTTCGTACACGCCGAGCACCGCCCTCCACCTGATCCGGTTGGGCGCGCCGCGGAAAACCGGGTGACGGTCCGCGCGGTCGACCCGCGGTCCGTCGTCCTCGTGTTGCTCATTCCTCCGCCGCTCAAATCCCCAGGCCCGGCATGCCGCCGCCGATTCCGCCCAGCGCGCCGAGCGGTCCGAGCTTGTCCTTCTGCAGCTTCTCGGCCTCTTCGTTGGCCGCCTGCACCGCGGCGATGACCAGGTCGGCCAGCGTCTCGGTGTCCTGCGGGTCGGCCGCCTCCGGGGAGATCTTCAGGTCGACCAGTTCGCCGAGCCCGGTGACGGTGGCGGTGACCAGGCCGCCGCCGGCCGAGCCGGTGACCTTACGCTCGCCGAGCGCGCGCTGCGCCTCCTCCATCTGCTGCTGCATCTGTTGCGCCTGTTGGAGGAGCGATCCCATGTCGAATCCGTCCGGAAACACCTTGGGCTCCTTGTCGGCTTGAAGCTGTCGAGTGAGACGACGGCCTGTCTTCGGTAACGGAACGAGCCTATGCGGTTCGGGCCCTGGACGGGGAGCACGCGCTGTCCGATTCACGAACAGTTGACGCGGTACCGGTCAACGCACAGCAATTGCCGCACCACGGCCCGTGCCGGTTCGCGAGCGGACTCAATCCGCGTCGGATTTCTCCTCCAGCACCGTCGCGCCGAGTTCGCGGACCAGCAGATCCCTGGCGGTCGGGCCGGCGTCGTCGACATCCTCGTCGTCGGGGTCCGGTTCGTCCTCCGGCACGGCGGCGGGTTGCGCGAACGCAGGCGGCGCGGCGGCCGGTGCGGACGAGCCTTGACCGGCTTGATTGGGATTGGCCCCGGCCGCTTGGCTCGGCGGCGCGGCGGACGACGGCGCAACCGGCGCAGCAGCCGAAGTCGGCGGCGCCATAGGCGGCGGGATCGAGGCGCTTGGCAAGGAAGCAGGCGAACCCGTCCCGGCCGAGGGGTCGACCAACGCGTCGATCTTCCAATCGGTTCCGGTCAGCTCGCGCAGCGCGTCGCGGAGGGTCTCCTCGCGATTCGAGCCGTGGAAGTTGTCGCGCAGTCCGGGATTACTGAAGCCGAGTTGCAGCAGCCTGCCCTCGACGCCGACCACGTGCACGGTTTGCAGCATCACCCAGGCGACTTTGCTGCGCCGGGCCACCGCTTCCAGTACCTGCGGCCAAAGCTGCCGGACCGACGCCGACTCGGTCATCCCGCCGCCGGACGCCGCTGACTGCGGCGCCTGACTCGGCGTCATCGCCCCTTGCGATGCCGGTCCCTGCGATGCCGGACTCTGGGTCGCAGCTCCCTGCGGTGCCGCCGCGCCCGCGCCGCCGGTGCCTCCGCTCCCGCTCCGGCCGACGCCGTTCTTCCGCCATGGCGGCGTGAACGCATCCTCCGCCGTCTCCGCAGCCTGCTGCCCTTGGACCGTTGGGACCTGACCCGCAGCCGCCGCGTTCCCGAGATCCACCGCTCCGGCAGTGACCGCAGCCGGTACGCCGTGCGGTGCGGTCGCCGCGGCCATCGACGGTCCCGCCGGCTCCGCAGCCCCGCCCCGCTGCCGCTCAGCGTGTAGGCCGCTCGGCCGCGTGCCGCCCGCCGGGAGCTCGTTGACTGCGCTGAACACGCCCCCGCGCTCAAGCCGGTCCAACCGGGCCGCGACGCCGCGAACCGGATCGTCCGCACTCGGTAGCAGAACTCGCGCGCAGATAAGTTCCAGCAGCAGCCGCGGCGCCGTGGCCCCGCGCATCTCGAGCAACCCGGCGTTGACCAGGTCAGCCGCCCGCGACAACTCCGAAGGGCCGAAGGCCCCGGCCTGCTCGCGCATCCGGGCCAACTGGTCCCCCGGCGCCGTGATCAGGCCCTTGTCCGCGGCATCCGGCACTGCGGCGAGGATCAGCAGATCCCGCAAGCGCTCCAGCAGGTCGGCCAGGAAGCGCCGCGGATCGTGCCCGCCCTCGACCACATGGTCCACGGCCTGGAACGCGGCCGCGCCGTCGCGCGCGGCGAACGCCGAGACCGCCTCGTCTAGGAGTGTCGCGTCGGTGTAGCCGAGCAGTCCGACCGCCATCTGGTAGGTGACGCCGTCCTCCCCGGCCCCGGCGAGCAACTGGTCAAGCACCGACATCGAATCACGCACGGAACCGGCACCCGCGCGCACCACCAGCGGCAGCACGTCCGGATTCACTTGCACCGACTCGCGCTCGCACACCAGCGCCAGATAGTCGCGCAGTACACCTGGCGGCACCAGGCGGAAAGGGTAGTGGTGCGTACGCGAGCGGATGGTCCCGATGACCTTCTCCGGCTCGGTGGTGGCGAAGATGAACTTAAGGTGCGGCGGCGGCTCCTCGACCACCTTGAGCAGTGCATTGAAGCCGGCCTGGGAGACCATATGGGCCTCGTCCAGGATGTAGACCTTGTAGCGGGACGAGACCGGCGCGAAAAACGCCCGCTCACGCAGGTCGCGGGCATCGTCCACGCCGCCGTGCGACGCAGCGTCGATCTCGATGACGTCGATCGAGCCGGGCCCGCCGCGCGCCAGGTCCATACACGACTTGCAAATCCCGCACGGGGTCGGCGTCGGCCCCTGCTCGCAGTTCAGGCAGCGGGCCAGGATCCGGGCGCTGGTGGTCTTCCCGCAGCCGCGCGGCCCGCTGAAGAGGTAGGCGTGGTTCACCCGCTGGTTGCTCAGCGCTCGCTGAAGCGGCTGAGTCACGTGGTCTTGCCCGATGACCTCTTCGTAGGTCTCGGGACGGTACCGACGGTATAGCGCGAGTGACACGCCTCTGAGCGTAGCCGCTCCCACCCACACGATCGGCCGCCTCGCGCCGACCTGTGGATAACTCGAGCACAAGCGACCCGGCCGAGTGGCCGCGCGGGCCGGGCAAGCGAAAGACCCCTCGCGCACCCGCCAGAGCCTGCCTACCCTTGCTGCCTTCCGGCCCTGGGGGGGTTCAGCGGGGTGACGCCACACGAGGGGTCCGTCAAAGAGGATAGCCCATCGCGAGCGGCCGCTGAGCCGGGCCACCGCAGCGCAATGGTGTAGCGAAGCACCCGTGTTCGTCCGGTAAGCTTGCCGACGGAGGATTCGCCTAGTGGCCTAGGGCGCACGCTTGGAAAGCGTGTTGGGGGCAACCCCTCACGAGTTCAAATCTCGTATCCTCCGCTCGCGGAACAGCCCCCGATCCGGCTTCGGATCGGGGGCTGTCGCGTTCGAGGTTGGATTTGGAGTGGTTCGGCGACCTCGTTCGTGTGGTTCGCGGGTACGCCGCGGCGGCGCCGGGCCAAAGGTTGTCATACCGTCAGATCGCAGTTCGGGGCCCTCGGACGGCGCAGCGGCCGCACGGCGCTGGGTGACTCGTTGCGGAACTGAGAGCGCCGTCGGCCGGGAGTGGAAGGCCACAAAACGGTAGGCTGTTTGGGTGATCTTCAAGCGGATTGGGGACGGACGCCCGTATCCCGACCACGGACGTTCGTCGCGCGGTTGGGCGGAGGTCGCGCCACGGCAGGTTCGGCTGGATCAGCTGGTCACGACCCGGCGCCAGCTGGATCTTGACGCCCTGCTGTCCGAGGACTCGACCTTCTACGGTGACCTGTTCGCGCACGTGGTGAAGTGGCGTGGCGAGCTGTTCCTCGAAGACGGCCTGCACCGCGCGGTGCGGGCCGCGTTGCAGCAGCGCACTGTACTCCATGCGCGCGTACTCGACCTTGATTGAAGATTACCGTCGGTAGCAGTCCGGGTACCGTCAGGGCATGGATCTGACGCCCTCTCAAGCCAGCTCGTCCGAGGAAGAGCCCGCAGGCGCCACGCGGCACCAGGAGCCGAGCGTCACCCCTGCGCCGGATACCGTCACCGCCGCCTCCGCTCCCCCGGCAGCCACTCACATGGCCGCTGCCGCGCCAGCTGCCGGGGGCGCGGTCACGCTCAGTCGCGGTACCGCGAAGCGGACGGGCAGCGAGATCGGTGGCAAGAGGTTCCGGGTCGGCACGGGGGACAACTACGTGCCCTTCCGCAGCCGTACCAAGCGCAGGCGACGCCTGATCGTCACAGTCACCGTCGCCGCAGTCCTACTCGCAGCTGGCGGCTTCGGCGTCGTGTCCCTGTTCAGCTCCCCCGCACAAGCACCGGCGGCGCGTGCCTGCGCGGGTGAGGCAAACGCAGCGGCAGCGGCGGCGCACAAGGTCGATCCACGCCTCCCCGCGACGGCGCAGATCAAGGTGAACGTCTACAACTCGACCGACCGACACGGCCTGGCCGCAGCCACCGCAGCCTTGCTGAAGCAGCGTGGGTTCACGGTCCTGAAGGTCACCAACGACCCGCTTAAGGCCAACCTGACGGTGTCCGCACAGGTTCGCGGCGCAACGGCGGACACGCCCGCGATGCACGTCGTCGCGGCCGAGGTGACCGGGTCTCAGCTCAAACCGGACGCGCGGACCGACGGGACCGTGGATCTCGTCCTGGGCGCCGGATTCACCGCGCTTGCCAGCCCTGATCAGGTGTCAGCCGCGCTCAAAGCGGCGACCGCGGCTCCGGTGAAGGCGAGCGGCGCCTGCGCGAGCTGACCGTGAATTAAGGAACGCGGTTGTCAAGAGGGCGTACCCCGGCGAATAACGAAGCTCTGGTGATTGGGAGGCGCGGCCGTTGAGAAGACTTTCGCAAAGGTTGCGCCGTCGGGAAATCCGCCTCAAGCTGAATCTGAGTGAAAGCGAGCCGACTGCCCGGGGCGGGCCGAGGAGGGCGAGGGGCATGGTGGAATCCGCAGCGGCCGGCCCGGCCGCGAAAGCGGCTGAGCCACTCGTCGAGGCGCGGCTGAAGCTGGCCTACGACGCGGCCGTGAATGAACTGACGCGGGAAGACACCACGCTGGGAAATCTCCGGAACCGCTCGAACGCCGTGCTCACCATCGCCGCGCTGATCACCTCGTTCGCGGCGGGCATCGGCTTCATCCAGATCGATCCGGCGAAGGGGACCACCTTCCCGAACTGGGCCGCGATCGCGCTGCTGGCGATCCTTGCCGTCATCGTGGCGCTCAACGTAGTGGTCATGTGGCCGATCGACTTCGCCTTCGGCCCGAGCGCGAGCGCCTTTCTGCGGGTCTGCGAGAATCCCGCGGAAGGACCGATCGACCGCAAGATGGTCGAACAGCTGATCGAGTGCGCCGGTACGAACACTCGGAAGATCAACAGCAGGGTGAGGCTGTTTCAGCTCGCGGTTTTCCTCCTCGGCGCCGAGGTCGCGATCATCCTCGCCGCCAGCCTTTCCACGTAGGCAGGTGAACATGACTCCCAAAGCATTCCACGATGACGATGACGACGGCGGTTATGTCGTCCACGGAAAGAATCTGATCGCGGAAGTCGGCGTGACCGCCCACACGTTTCTGGTGAGCTTCTTGACGGGCGAGGGTCTTTCGGTTTCAAGCGAACAAACCGAGCACGAGGACGCGGTCCGTGTTCGCATTTCCGGACGACCGGAAACGGTGGACGACTCCGTGGGCCGCTTCGTTGAGCAGAACCCGCAGGTACCGCTCCGCATCCTGGGAACGTCCACCGACGAGGGCGAAGACAAGGGCGACGACAGCGACCCCGCCTAATTCACCCGTCTGACGCCAGAAGGGCGGGAACCGGAGCTACCGGTTCCCGCCCTCAGCTGGCGGTGACGGAGGGATTTGAACCCTCGGTGGCTTGCACCACAAACGC
>DASUAR010000247.1:0-2527 GCA_035763685.1 Actinocrinis sp.
CGACGGCCTTGTCGAAGTCGCCGTCGGTCTCCTCCAGCGCCTTCTTGCAGTCCATCATCCCGGCGGCGGTCAGCTCGCGCAGCCGCTTGACGTCGGCGGTGGTGTAGTTCGCCATGCTGCTTGTCCCTCGGTCGACGCCCGTGCGTGGCCGCCTGGGTCGGCGGTCCGCCGCGGGCTGGTTGTTGTGTGGTCTCGGTTTCGGACGCTGGATTTCGGCGGTTCTCGGCGCGGCTTCGAACAGAGCGCGGTGGCGCGGCGTTCCCGCGTACCCGTCTGTCGGCGGCGGTCCCGGGTCAACCCCGCCCGGGACGCAGAACCGGTCGCGGACCGCGGCCGGTCCGCGTGGCGCCTCCCGGCCGCGCCGGCTATCCGCCGACGCGCCCGACAGGTCCGTTCGGGATCCGTCGCCGGTCCCGCCCTCCTGCCGCCGCCCGGCCACCAGATTGCTGGCCGGGACGCGCGACGGGGCGCGGGACCGCGACAGATCGATCGGACCGCTGAGCTTCGGTTAGGCGGTCCGGCCGGTCGGCCGGACCGGACTACCTCACGCCTGGGCGGCCTCTGCGGCGTCGCCGGACTCGACCGCCGCCGGGGCCTGCTCCGGCTCGGCGGACGGGGCGGACTCGGCCGGAGCCTCGACCGACTCGGCAGCCGGGGCCGACTCAGCCTCGGCCGGGGCCACAGCCTCGACGGCCGGAACCTCGGCGGCCACAGCCTCGGCGGCCGGAGCCGGCGCGGCTTTGTCGCCGACCAGCAGCTCCTGCTCCCAGGCCGCGAGCGGCTCACCCGAGGCCACCCCGGAGGCCGCAGCCCCGTCGGAGGCGGCCGCGGCGGCACCGGAGCGGGCGATGAGGCCCTCGGCCACGGCGTCCGCGACCACGCGGGTCAGCAGCGCGACCGAGCGGATGGCGTCGTCGTTGCCGGGGATCTTGTAGTCGACCTCGTCCGGGTCGCAGTTGGTGTCCAGGATCGCCACGACCGGGATGCGCAGCTTGCGCGCCTCGCCGACGGCGATGTGCTCCTTCTTGGTGTCCACGATCCACACCGCGGACGGGACCTTCTGCATGTCCCGGATACCGCCGAGGGTCCGCTCGAGCTTGTCCTTCTCGCGGCGCAGGACCAGCAGTTCCTTCTTCGTCATGCCGGAGCCGGCCACGTCGTCGAAGTCGATCTCCTCGAGCTCCTTGAGGCGCTGGAGCCGCTTGTGCACGGTGGAGAAGTTGGTGAGCATGCCGCCGAGCCAACGCTGGTTGACGTAGGGCATGCCGACCCGGGTCGCCTGCTCGGAGACGGCCTCCTGTGCCTGCTTCTTGGTGCCGACGAACAGGACCGTGCCGCCGTGCGCAACCGTCGCCTTGATGAACTCGTAGGCCCGGTCGATGTACGACAGCGACTGCTGCAGGTCGATGATGTAGATGCCATTGCGCTCGGTGAAGATGTAGCGCTTCATCTTCGGGTTCCAGCGCCGGGTCTGGTGCCCGAAGTGCACGCCGCTCTCCAGGAGCTGGCGCATGGTGACAACGGCCATGGCCGTGTCCTCCTCGATCTCGTCCGGTTCTAGCGCGCGGCCGGGTTCGGCCGCGCTCCTGGTGTCCGGACGCACTGCCGCGCCGCTGGCGCCGCGAGAAGCGGTGCAACGGACCGGGCGGCTGTCGCGTAGGGGCGAACGCGGGCTCTGGCGAACCGGCGGGCGTCCCGTTTCCGGACACGCGAAGTCGATCCGCTACAGCGGACCGCGAGCCAAGTTTACCCGCTCCGCGCAGCTCTCCCGGTCAGTTATCCCGGCGGTGGTCTGACGGGCTCGAGTCTCAGGTGCGCCAAGCCCAAAAGCAGCAGCGGATCGTAGTACCGCACGCCGTGTCCGTGCCCGGTGAGCAGGCCCCAATGCAGGCAAGGCGCGGATGGGCAGTGACCGGAGGCCAAGGTGCCGATCGGTGTTCCAGCTGCGACTACGTCACCTATATGCACCGAGGGCGTCACCGGTTCGTAGCTGGTTCGCAGCAGGCCGTGCGAGACCACCACGACACCCTGCCCGAACAGCGTCCCGGCGAAGGCGACGGTCCCAGCACCCGCGGCGCGGACCTGCGCGGCGTCCGAAGCGGCAAGGTCCACGCCACGATGGCCACTCAACCAACGCAGCGCCGGAGGCTTGAACGGTCGCACCACCTGCGGAGGAGAGCCACCAGAGCCGACCAACGGCCATCGCCACACCGAGGCGGTGCGCGGCTGCGGCGGCGCACCGGAACGTGCGCTAGACGGGATTAAGCCCGCTGAGGCAGTGGCGAGCACGAGGGCGAACAGCATGAGGATCTTCATGTGTCCAGCTTCGAACACACGCGCCATCGGAATGCGGCTTTTCGGGCAAGTTGTGGATAACTTCGCGATCCGCTAGTATCCCGCGCCTGAGATTTGCGCTCTAAGTTGGTATCTTATTGGTATGCCGCCAGGACCGCGCCCCGCAGAGATCGTTCTGTCCGATGCCGAGCGCGACGAACTGGAGCGCTGGTCGCGTGGGGCGGTGCCCGAG
>DASUAR010000248.1:0-4914 GCA_035763685.1 Actinocrinis sp.
ATGCCTGCGCCTCTGCGCGTTCAAATCCTTGGCATTCAGATGCGATGTTGAAAACACGCCACGCGATTTGACGCTCGGCGCTTCGGATGGCAGTGTTCCGTTGTCCGCGACGGCTGGCACGAGTCGGTCACGTCGGCGGGCAAAAAAGGCGGGCCGGTAAGGTGCGGCAAACACCCGACCGGCCCTAAACAGAACTCCAAGCAAGTGGAGCCTGTCTGATGCACAGCGTAGATTCCGTCTGCGCCGGCGCGAAGCCCAATGCGCCGAGCGCCCCATCCCGCAAGCCGCACCGTCCGAGCGGGACATGCCGGTTGACGCTCCGAATCAACCGCGCCGACTACCGCGTCCGCGTCATTCCCTGCGATCCGTCCGCCGCGTTGCTCTGTGTCGAGCTACGCAAGCAAGGCCCGGACGGTCTGTCAGTTCCGGCTGGAACGAGCGCAACTATTCCGGTCCGGTGGGAGCCACCTGGCCGGTTGCGGTGTGAATCGAATGTTAGCGAATTGAGCGCGGCAGGACGGGCGGCGCGCTCTGCCGTGAATGGCAAGAGGTCGGGGATCGGGGGCGGGGACTGGCGGGAGCGGCGACGTGCCGGGGAAGGCGTCAGGCTGATCCGTTATCAGCTCCGGTAGCCATCGGTCGGGCGCGGTGGGCGCGATAGGAGCGGCCGGTGATCTTGAGAATCAGCGCGCCGTCCACCAAGCGGTCGAGAAAGGCCATCGCCAACGGCGTGTCGTTGAGGTACTTCTCCCAGGCGGCGAAGTCCACGTTCGTCACCAGCGCCGTCGAACGCCGGCCGGTGCGCGCTTCCAGCAGACGGTAATAGAACGTGGTGGCGCGCGACTCGGCTTCCCGCTCCAGGCGCTCGAACCCGAACTCGTCGATCAACACGAGGTCCAGCCGCTCGTGCTCCTTGAGCATCTGGTTGAAGGTGCCGTCCGCCAGCGCCGCGGTGAATTCCTGGAGCAGCTCGGCGCTGGTGGCGCAGCGGACGCGGTAGCCCTGCACGCACGCGGCTCGGCCGATCGCTCTCAGGATCCGCGTCTTGCCCAGGCCGGTTTGACCCACCAGGATCACGTTCTCCCGGCGGCGGACGAAGTCGCACGTGAGCAGTTGCTCGATGCTCCGCCGATCCAGCCCCTTGGCGTTGAACGCCCAATCGAAATCATCGAGCGTCTGCGCGTCGCGCAGGCCCGCCTCGCGCAACCGGCGCTCGATCGCACGCTGCTGGCGCGCCGCAGCCGGTTCGGCGAGCAGGCGGTGCAGGAACGCCAGATGGCTCAGCCCTTCCCGCTCGGCCGCCGACAGCGCCGCGTCCAGCACGCCACAGTCCAGGCGGATGCCGAGGGTTTGCAACGCGGCCACGACGTCGTCATGGACGGTCGGCGTCGTCGGCTTCGGCGCGCGGTGGTTCGGTTTCGGGGCCGGCAGTTTCGGCATCGTGGCTGTCCTCGCGCAGCAAGGCTTGGTAATCAGAGACCGGTCGGGGAAGGACCACGTCGCGGTCCAGCAGATTGTCCAGGTAGCTGCGATGTTCCTCCGCCAGCGCGTCCAGCGGCGTCTTGGGCTGGCTCCGCGCCGCGAGGATGCGCCCGACAGCGGCCAGCGAGAACGCGCCGTAGCGCACCGCCCGCTCGAGGGCTGCCAGCACATCGGCACGCGGATAGACGGCCAACAGCGCCAGCACGCGTTCCGCCTGGCTCTTGCCGTACCGGCTGCCGGCCAGCACGCCCTCGAGAAATTGCACGCCAAAGGTGCCCAGCGCCGCGAACTGCTCGGCCAGTTGCTCGGCGCGGCGCTGGGAGTCGCGGGGCGGCTCGTGGTCCTTGCACCGGCTTCGCTCTCCGGCTGTTGTCCTGGGGAGCAGCCGATGGCGCGCCGCCACCACGAACGCCCCGTCGTGGATCACCAGCTCGTCCGCGGTCGTCCGCAGGGCGACGGACTGGCCGATCAGACGCCAGGGGGCCGAATAGAAGTTTTGCCGGTAGACCACGTACCCCTCGGCATCGACCGTACGGTAGACGACCTCGGAGGGGTCGAACGGCCGCGTCGGCAGCGGCACGAGGTGGGGTCGCTCCTCGGCGTGCCGGTCCACCGGCCGCGCCCTGGTCGTGGCATGGACCCGCACGTCGGCGATGTCGGCGAGCCACCACGCCGCGGTCTCGTTCAGGTGCTCCAGGCCGCGGAAGGTGCGGCCTCCCAGCAGGCTCGACTCGACGTAGCCGAACGGCCGCTCGACCTTCCCCTTGGTCTGAGGGCGCCGCACCCGGCAAGCAACCGGGCGAAAGCCGTAGTGGGCCGCGAACGCCAGGAACCGCGGGTTATACACGGGCTCGTCACCATCGTAGCCGCTGACCACGATCTTCATGTTGTCGTACAGGCAGGTGGCCGCGACCCCGCCGAGGTGCTCGAACGCGCGGATATGCTCGCGCACCGTCGTGGCGAAGTCCTGTGCCTCCACGAAGCGGAGGTACTGCCGCCGCGAGTAGCCCAGCACGTAGCTGAACGCGTACACGCGGCGGCGGCCCTCGTCGCTGAAGTCCAGGTCATACGTGGAGTAGTCCATTTGTGCCTGCTCCCCCGGCGCGGTCTCGAACCGCCGCACCGGCGCGACCACCGGCGCGGTGCGCAGGCGGAGCACCCGCTCGGAGAGGATCGAGTAACCCCCGGTGTAGCCGAGTCCGCGCAGCTCCTGGTGGATTCGCCGGACCGAGAGGTCGGGGTAGCGCGCCAGCAGGTCGCGGATCGCCGGCTCGAAGGCGTCGAGCTTGCTCGGCCGTATCACCGGCGCCCGTGGCGAGGGCGCGCCGGTACGCGCCTGCTCGACCTGCCCCAACGCCTTGTTGACGGTGCGGCGAGTGACGTGCAGGCTCGCGGCGATCCGTCGCACCGACGCGCCGCCGTGGTACAGCGTCACGATCTTGGAGACCAATTCCGGATTCATGGCCGGCTCATCTCCAATGCCAGGTCGCCCGCCCCTTCCGCCACGCACGTCGCATCACGCGCCAGCCGCGCAAAGACCGGGACGAGCACCAACCGGTCGGACGCCATCAGGGACGTCCAGCCGCGGCACTCCAGGAAGTTTTCCGCCCACGCCAGCCGATCCAGCAGTGCGGCCAACTGCTTGCTGACGCGGTTGCCGCTGGCGCTGAGCCGCGCGTCCCAGCCCCGCCGCTCCGGCGCGGCGGCGTGTCCCAACGCCTCCCGCGGCTTGGCCAGCACGAACATCTTCTGCTCGGCCGTCACCGCATCTAAGAGCAGGCGGACCACGCCGCCGAGTTCGTCGCGGCTGAGCGCCTCGCGCCGCGACAGGTCGAGGACTTCCGATTGGTTGCCCGCGGGCAACCGGGCGAGCTCGCGCGCGGCTGTCGGCGTCAGCAGCCCGACCTCCAGCTCCTGGCGCACGTCGGCAGCGAGCTTTTCCAGCAGGGCGAGCCGGCGGCAGACCCAGCTCTTGTGCCGGCCCAACAGCTCCGCGGCCTCACTCTGGGTCAGGCCGTCCTCGCGCACCAGGGCTTGAACGAGCCACGCCTCTTCCAGCTCGTAGGGCCGCCGCCCGGTCTGGTTGAGCCCGAACATCGCCGCCTTGGCCCATCGGTCGTCGAGTTCGACCAGCCGCACCAGCAGCGTGTTCATGCCGCGCACCTGGCGCGCCGCCTCCCAGCGCGTGAAGCCGTCGAGCACTTGTGGCCGCTCCTGGCGCAGAGTGGCCACGATCGGTGCGCACTGTCCCCAGCGGCGGAGCGACTGCGCCATCGCCTGGACCGCCTGCGGCACGCGCAGCCGGTAGCGCCGGAACTGGTCCCCCAACTCGTCGAGCCGTACGGCGGTAACTTCGCCGACCGAGCAAGGATTCATCGCCGTGTCTCCCTGGGGAGCCAATCGGAGAAAGGGAGCGGGGGTCCGGTGGTGCCGGGGTCCTCCCGCCCCCCTCCTCCTTCCGGGGCAATTTCATCCTTAGGCCGCCGCGCGCCCGACGGCGATACCGAACAACCGGCTCAGGGGGCGCGGCACCGGCGCGTCGGCCGCTGCCGGCACGCGTGCCGCGCGCGCCGCCGCCATTGTCGCTCGCGCTCGATCACGCGGCGCAACGCCTGACGGCATTCGGGGCTACAAAACCGCTGAGCGGGGCTCCGCTGGGTGCGCGCGAAGTGCTCCTCGCACCCTGGCCTCTCGCAGCGAAAAAATCGGGGATCGTCGGCTGGGCGCTGGCCCTCGCACGGGTCGTCTTCACCCTCGCCTGGAGCGCCCGGTGGTGCCGCGTCGTCGGCCTGCCTCTGGGCCGCACGCCGCTGCTCGGCGCAGCGGCGTCGGTAGCGCCGGCTCTGCTCCCGGCGTTTTTCGTGGCCATTGGCCGTGCGTCGGTACTGGCGGCTGGCCTTCCGGCGCCGCCACCGCCGTGCCGCGGCGCGGCACTCGGGGCTACAGTAGCGGGCCTGGGGCTGTGTCGGTTGGAACGACCGCTCGCACCCCTTGAGCAGACAGCGCCGCAGTCGGGGCCGGCGCACCGCTTGACGGGTCGTGTGCGTGTGGCAAGCTTGATGTGGGCCCAAGGAAGCTGCGAACTTCCGACGGCCAAGTCTCGGGCGCGGAGTCCTTCTTACTCCGCCCCGAGGCGTTTATTCTCCGCCCCTCGGCCCTCGTGGCCGATCCTCACCCTCAACCCTAGGACGGACTCGGCCGGCGCCCGGGAGCCACTTCGCCGAAACCCGCTGGTTTCGGTCTGGCACCCTCCAGACCGAAAAAGTTGCGCCCTACCCGACCGTTACCAACAAGCCCCCCTCCCACAGGAAGCCCGCGTTCGGGTCGGCGCCATGCTCCAGTAACAGCCGCGCTGCTTCCAACGTCGAGTGCGCTTCGGCTTCGCTGTCGAGTCGTGAGTACGCCGCGTAAAGCAGCGGCTCCCAATCGAAC
>DASUAR010000249.1:0-3725 GCA_035763685.1 Actinocrinis sp.
ACCGGTATGAGGACGCTGCGGCCGCACGCCCAGGCTCGTCGCGCAGTGAACCATCTGCGCCTGGCGGCGCGTGGCGATTCGCCATCACGATCCCCGACAAAGCGGCGGCCGGATCGTTGCCTTGATACATTCCCCAACACCGCCTAGGTCAACTCGGCCAACTCAATGACCGGGCCGGCTTAGTAGCGGTAGTGGTCCGCCTTGTACGGGCCCTCCACCGGGATGCCGAGGTATGCGGCCTGCTTCTCGCTGAGCGTCGTCAGCTTCACGCCGAGCGCGTCGAGGTGCAGCCGTGCGACCTTCTCGTCGAGCTGCTTGGGCAGCGTGTACACGCCGATCGGGTACTGCTCGGTCTTGGCGAACAGCTCGATCTGGGCGAGCACCTGGTTGGCGAACGAGTTGGACATCACGAAGGACGGGTGCCCGGTCGCGTTGCCCAGGTTCAGCAGCCGGCCCTCGGACAGCACGATGATCGTGTGGCCGTCCGCGAACCGCCACTCGTGCACCTGCGGCTTGATCTCGGTCTTGACGATGCCGGGCAGCTTGGCCAGGCCGGCCATGTCGATCTCGTTGTCGAAGTGGCCGATGTTGCCCACGATCGCCTGGTGCTTCATCCGGCTCATGTGCTCGGCGGTGATGATGTCCCGGTTGCCGGTGCAGGTGATGAAGATGTCGGCGATCCCGACCACCTCGTCGATCGTGGTGACCTGGTAGCCGTCCATCGCGGCCTGCAGCGCGCAGATCGGGTCGATCTCGGTGACGATCACGCGTGCGCCCTGGCCGCGCAGCGACTCGGCGCAGCCCTTGCCGACGTCGCCGTAGCCGAAGACCACCGCCACCTTGCCGCCGATCAGCACGTCGGTGGCCCGGTTGATGCCGTCGATCAGGGAGTGCCGGCAGCCGTACTTGTTGTCGAACTTGCTCTTGGTGACCGAGTCGTTCACGTTGATCGCCGGGAACTTCAGCGTCCCGGCCGCGAACATCTCGTAGAGCCGGTGCACGCCGGTGGTCGTCTCCTCGGTGACGCCCTTGATCGACTCGGCGATGCGGGTCCACTTCTTACCGTCGGCGGCCAGCGACGCATTGAGCACGGACAGGATGAGCTGCCACTCCTCGGGGTCGCCCTCCTGCGCCGCGGGCACGGCGCCGGCGGCCTCGAACTCGGCGCCCTTGTGCACCAGCAGCGTCGCGTCGCCGCCGTCGTCCAGGATCATGTTCGGCGTCTCGCCGTCCGGCCAGGTCAGCGCCTGCTCGGTGCACCACCAGTACTCCTCGAGGGTCTCGCCTTTCCAGGCGAAGACCGGCACGCCGTTGGGCGCGTCCGCGGTGCCCTCGGGGCCGACCGCGATGGCCGCGGCCGCGTGGTCCTGGGTCGAGAAGATGTTGCAGGAGGCCCAGCGCACGTCGGCGCCGAGCGCGACCAGGGTCTCGATCAGCACCGCGGTCTGCACGGTCATGTGCAGCGAGCCGGTGATCCGGGCGCCGCGCAGGGGCTGGGTCTCGGCGAACTCGCGCCGCACCGCCATCAGGCCCGGCATCTCATGTTCGGCTAGCTGGATCTCCTTGCGACCGAAGCCGGCCAAGGACAGGTCCGCGACCTTGAAGTCGGTGTGCGCCATCTGTTCTCTTCCTCCTAGAGTTCTCTGCAGAGTCTAGGAGGTCCGGGACGCGGCGGTCGGCGAATGCCCCGGAGCGCTAGGGGCGCCAGGGGTGCTAACTCCCCCACAGGTTGCGCAGCTGCGATTCGGCATCGACATACGCGCCGTGCGAGTTCTCCAGGACTGCCGCGATGCGCAGCAGCACGCCGTGCAGGTCTTCGGACGCCAAATCCCACACGTGCTGTTGGTACTGGTAGTTCGCGGCCGCGGCGCCGGTCCACTCGTCGGCGAGCGGACGCAGCATGGCGCGCAGATCGGTCAGCAGCATGTCGACATTCGCGCCGACGCTGCGTACCCGTGCCGCCGCCTCTTCGACATCGCCGAAAGCGACGGAGATCTCCCCGCTGGCTACCACTTCTGTACCCCTGTTACGCCGTGCCCGTTCCCTCCCTGTCGAGGAATACGGTACCGCGCGACGACGACGTCTGACACGCGTCTCCCAACCTTCTGTGCCGTCTTGTTACGTCGCCGGATGCCTACTGGACCACTCATTCACGGAGCTATTGCGCGGTACGGAGCCGATACTCCTCGATGGTGTGCCCCTGATCGGGTCCGATGCCCGTGAGCAGCGCAAGGTACGACGCGGCGAAGTCGGCGACCGCTATCAGGTGGGCGGCTCGGGCGAGCGGATCGGGCTGTTCGGCGGTGAACGTGCTCAGGGCGACGCCGCGGTCTCGGACCAAGTCCGCGACGACGCCGAGTCGCGGATCCGCTCCGTCCTCGGCGAGGAGGACCACCGCGGCGCTCTTGTTGCCGCCGTCCTCGAACGGATCGCGGAACAGGTCGTCGATTCCGGCCGCGAAGGGGCCGTCGACGAGGCCGAGCTGGCCGCGGCCGAGATCCGGCAGCGCGGCGTGGATGACGGGGATGCCGGCCCGCAGCGCCGATTGGTCGGCGAGCCGTTCCGCGGCGACGGCGGCGACCTGGCCCGAGGCCCATACCGCGGGCACCGATTCGGCCAGCCTCAGCGCGATCTCCTTGGCCGGGTTGACGAAGGGCTCCTGGCTGGGCCGGCAGCGGATCGCCGCTTCATCCGCGGCGGACGCGGCGGCGTCGTAGCGCTGCGGCGGGATGACTCCGGCGAGCTCGGCCGCGATCAGGGTGGGCACCGCGACCGACCACAAGCGCGACCAGACCGGGGCGACGTCATCGGCCATGGCGATGAGCGTGCCGCGCACTTGCTTGCACAAGCTGCCGATGGCTGAGGAAGGCGGTGCGGCTGCGACGATGCGACAACCCCGGCGGCCGGCCTCGGCGAGCGCTGTCGCGATTTCCGGAGCCCGGCCCGCGGTGGAGGCGACGACGACCATGTCGAGCGGCCCGACCCAGCCGGGCAGCGCGGGGCCCGGAACCGGGACGATCGGCACGGTCGCCGCGGCTCCGGCGACGGAGGTGAGCAGCCGCGCGACGGTGGCGCCGGTGCCGTAGCCGAGCACGATGAGCACGCGCGGGCGTCCTTCGGCGGCCAGGTCGCGCAACGCCTGATCGGCCTGCGGGTCGAACTCGCGCAACGCAGCGGCGCGGCGGATGCGCGCTCCGGTCGCGGCGATCAGCCGGAGCGTGCCGCCGTGGTCCGCGCTTTCCGCGGCCTCGGCGTCGGACAGCAGCTCCTCGTGCAGCTCCATGAGCACCTTTCGGCCGGGCGGCGTTGATTCGGCTCTTCGAACAGCGGGCGTTCTCAGCCGACCTTGCGCGCCTCGTCGATGAGCAGCACCGGGATGTGGTCACGCACGGGGTACGCCAGGGCGCAGGACTGGTCGGTGCAGACCAGCTCCGAGGCTTCGGTGTCCTCACGCAGCGGGGAGTGACAGTTCGGGCAGGCGAGGATCTCCAGCAGGGAGGGCTCGACCAGGGGTGGCATGGCTTTCCTCTTCGGTTCGCGGTCAGGCTTCGGGTCGGATCACGCTGTG
Source organism: Actinocrinis sp. (assembly GCA_035763685.1). GTDB lineage: Bacteria > Actinomycetota > Actinomycetes > Streptomycetales > Catenulisporaceae > Actinocrinis. The sequence goes on from DASUAR010000249.1 coordinate 3,569, forward strand.
CGCGCGGTCGATGCGCGGCTCAGCCGCGCACGATCGCGAGGACCGCGTCGCGGATCTCGGCGACCTGCTCGGCGGTGCGCGCTTCCACGTTAAGCCGCAGCAGCGGTTCCGTGTTCGACGGGCGCAGGTTGAACCACCAGCCCTCGCCGGAGACGGT
>DASUAR010000250.1:0-4887 GCA_035763685.1 Actinocrinis sp.
AACCGTCCCGCTTTGCCAGTCACGCCGGGAGAGGATGCGCCACGAAACACAAAGGCCCGCGGCCGTCGTACTCCCGCGGGCGTTCAAACGAAGCATTCAGGGAACTGCAGCTGCAACCGTGGCCACCTTAACACGTGACCACCGTCTCGTCCCTCGTTCGAACGGGTGAATTCGAAAAGATCCCCGTTCGCCAGGGCAAGCCACCGCCGCGACCCGGCACAAACCACCGTATGCGGTACTACCAGGTCAAAAACCGGGTGCGCGACGGGTGCACAGCTCCTATGGTCCTTACTATGCCCCCTTCATCGCCGTCCGGCGGTTCTTTCGCGTCCCTATGGCGTCTGAAGACCTATGTGCGCCCGTATCGGTGGCAGATGCTCCTTATGTTCGCCGTAGCCCTCGGCGGCACGCTCGTCGGCGTCGCTGTACCGCTGCTGACCAGGGCAGTCGTGGACGGGCCGCTGCGTCAGGGCAACCGAGGCGCACTCTGGCTGCTAGGTCTTTATGCGCTCCTGTTCGGCCTCGCCGAGGCCACCCTCATCCTCGCCCGCCGACTCACCCTCGCCAACAGCGCGCTCGGCATCGAGAAGGATCTGCGCGACGAGCTGTACGCGCACCTGCAGCGCCTCGACGTCGGCTTCCACGACTCCTGGCAGTCCGGGCAACTGGTGGCCCGGATGACCAGCGACATCTCCGCGATCCGGCGCTTCATCGGCTTCGCCCTGATCTTCCTGGTGGTCAACTCGATCACCTTCGGCGTGGTCGGCGTGCTGCTGATCGTCATCCACCCGCTGCTCGGCGGCCTGATCGTGGCGTTCGGCGTGCCGCTGAGCTACGTGATCTTCAAGTACTCGCGGATGTACCGGCGCCAGATCCGCGCCGTGCAGGACCAGCAGGGCGAAGTGGCCACCGACGTCGAGGAGTCGGCCCTCGGCATCCGCGCCATCAAGTCCTTCGGCCGGGCCGGCTTCCTGACCGACCGCTACCTGGCCAAGTCGCGCAAGCTGCGCGGCCTCCAGCTGACCCAGATCAAGACGCTGGCCGAGATCTGGGCGGTGATCATCGCGCAGCCGCAGGTGGTGCTGGCGCTGATCGTCCTCGGCGGCGGCGCGGCGGTCGCCCACGGCTCGCTCACCCTCGGCACCATGGTCGCCTTCATCTCCCTCTACCTGTTGCTTACCTGGCCGATCGAGTCGATGGGCTGGCTGCTCGCGGCCGCGCAGGAGGCGAACAGCGCGGCCGAGCGGGTCTTCGAGGTACTCGACGCGCAGCCGCAGATCCGCGACCGGCAGCAGCCGGCCGAGTCCGCCGCGTCGCTGCCTGGGCAGGCTTCAGCGGCTGCTGACGTCCCGGCTGCCGCGCGACTGACCGAGCGCGTGCGCACTGACGCCGGGTCTGACAGTGCACGCCTCGCCTTCGAGCACGTCTCGTTCGGCTACCCCGTCGCGCTCGGCCGGGTCTCCGAGCGTCCGATCCTCACCGACGTGAATCTGCGGCTGGCCCCCGGCGAGACCATCGCGATCGTCGGCCCGACCGGCTGCGGCAAGACCACGCTGACCTCGCTGGTGCCCCGGCTCTACGACGTCACCGGCGGCCGCGTCCTGGTCGGCGGGGACGACGTGCGCGAGTTGCCGCTGACCGAGCTGCGCGCCAGGGTTGCCTGCGCCTTCGAGGACCCGACCCTCTTCTCGGCCAGCGTCCGGGAGAACCTGGTGCTCGGCCGGCCGGAGTCCACCGAGGAGCAGGTCGAGGAGGCGCTGCGGATCGCGCAGGCCGACTTCGTCTACGACCTGCCCTGGGGCCTGGACACCCGGGTCGGCGAGCAGGGCCTGTCCCTCTCCGGCGGACAGCGCCAGCGCCTCGCCCTGGCCCGCGCCGTGCTCGGCCGCCCGCCGGTGCTCGTGCTCGACGACCCGCTCTCCGCTCTCGACGTGCACACCGAGGGCTTGGTCGAGCAAGCGCTGCGCGCGGTGCTCGCCGAGACCACCGGCCTGGTCGTCGCGCATCGCGCCTCCACTGTGCTGCTGGCCGACCGGGTCGCGCTGCTCGGCCCGCACCCTGACGGCGGCCACACCGTCACCGCGCTCGGCACCCACCACGAGCTGCTGGAGACGGAACCCGCCTACCGCGACCTGCTGTCGCAGAGCTCTGAACTCGTCGAGGAAGGCGTTTAACCCGCATGACAGTGCTCGACACCGACTCCGACGCATCCGCCGCCCAATCCGAAGAGTCCGAGAAGAACGCCGCCGCGCTGACCGACTGGCGCGGGGTCGCCGCCGAGAAGGTCGACGAGATCTCGGCCAGCGGCGGCCTGTTCCTGCGCGCCCGCTCCCGTCAACTGCTCGGCACGCTGCTGCGCCCGTACCGGCGCGCCCTGGCCTGGGCCACCTTCCTGATCGTCGTGGTCACCGGCGCGGAGATGGCCGGGCCGTTCCTGGTGTCCGTCGGCATCGACTCCGGCATCCCGGCGATCCACCGCGGTGACTGGGCCCCGATCGGCGCCGCGGTCAGCGGCATCCTGGTCACCGCCCTGGCCGGCGCCCTGCTGCGGCTGCGGTTCCTCAAACTGGCCGGGCGAATCGGCCAGGACGTGATCTACGACCTGCGCGGCCGGGTCTTCCGCCACTTCCAGCGGCTGCCGATCGCCTTCCACGAGCGGTACACCTCCGGCCGGGTGATCTCCCGGCTCACCAACGACCTCGACGCCCTCGGCGAGCTGGTCAACGCCAGTCTCGACGGCCTGATCGACGCGATCTTGAACGTCGTGGTCATCGGTATCCTGCTGGCCGTCCTCGACCCCGAGCTCTCGTTGCTCCTGCTGATCTGCCTGCCCGCGCTCTACCTGCTGCTGCGCTGGTACACCAACGGTTCGCGAGTCGCCTACCGCCGCACGCGCGAGGCCATCGCGGCGCTGATCGTGCAGTTCGTCGAGACGCTCAACGGCATCCGCGCGGTCCAGGCCTTCCGCCGCGAGCCGCGCAACGACGCGATCTTCGACGAGCTCAGCGACGACTACCGCAAGGCCAACGCCGACGCGCTACGGCTGATGGCCTGGTTCATGCCCGGGATCAAGACGGTCGGCGCGGTGATGACCGCCGCGGTGTTGATCTTCGGCGGCATCCAGGTGATGGATCACGCGCTCCAGATCGGCGTGCTCACCGCCTACCTGCTCTACCTGCGCCGCTTCTTCGACCCGCTGCAGGACCTGGCGATGTTCTACAACTCCTACCAGTCCGCCACCGCGGCCCTCGAGAAGCTTTCCGGCGTGCTGGAAGAGGAGGCGAGCGTCCCCGAGCCCGCGAACCCCGCCGAGCTACCCTCCCCGGTGCCCGGCGAGCTGCGCTTCGAACACGTGCGCTTCGCCTATCCGCGGCGCGAGCAGCAGTCCTCGGACGGCGCGCCGAGCCGGGAGAAGGTGATCCTGCCGGATCTGGAGCTGACCATCCCGGCCGGGCAGACCGTCGCGCTGGTCGGCGCGACCGGGGCCGGGAAGTCCACGCTGGCCCGGTTGATGTGCCGCTTCTATGACCCGGAAGCGGGCACGGTCCGGCTGGACGGCATCGACCTGCGCGATCTGCGCGACACCGACCTGCGCCGCGCCGTGGTCATGGTGACCCAGGAGAACTTCCTGTTCACCGGCACCGTCGCGGACAACATCCGGTTCGGCCGGCCCGATGCCACCGACGCGCAGGTGCAGGAGGCGGCACAGGCTATCGGCGCGCACGAATTCATCGCGGCGCTCCCGGACGGCTACGACACCGACGTGAAGAAGCGCGGCGGCCGGCTCTCCGCCGGGCAGCGGCAACTGGTCGCGTTCGCCCGGGCGTTCCTCGCCGACCCGGCGGTACTGGTGCTCGACGAGGCCACCTCCTCGCTCGACGTGCCCAGCGAGCGACTCGTGCAGCGGGCCCTGCGCACCATCCTCGCCGAGCGCACCGCGCTGATCATCGCGCACCGGCTGTCCACGGTCGAGATCGCGGACCGGGTGCTGGTCATGGAGGGCGGCCGGATCGTGGAGGACGGCACGCCGGGCGAGTTGCTGGGCAGCGGCGCGGGACACTTCGCCGGGCTGCACTCCGCGTGGGTGGATTCGCTCGCCTGACCGGGAGCTGAAAGCAATAGGGAAAACCCTTGGTCTGGGAGCGGTCACGAACCGGCCGGGAAAGCCGCGAAACCGGACGAAACCGAGTTCGCGGGGCCGAAACGCAACCGAGTTACCAGGGAGTATCCCGCTAATCGACCGAAGCAGCCTACGATCGCCCCATGACCCGCGTACTGCTCGCAGAGGACGACGTGGCTATCGCCGAGCCTTTGGCCCGCGCGCTGCGCCGGGAGGGCTACGACGTGGACCTGCGCGCGGACGGCCCCGGGGCGCTCGCCCTGGCCCAGTCCGGCGTGGTGGACCTGCTCGTCCTCGACCTGGGGCTGCCCGGCATGGACGGGCTGGAGGTGTGCCGCCGGCTGCGTACCGACGGCCATGGCTTCCCCGTGCTGGTGCTCACCGCCCGCGCCGACGAGGTGGACACCGTAGTCGGCCTCGACGCCGGCGCCGACGACTACGTGACCAAGCCGTTCCGGCTGGCCGAACTGCTGGCCCGGGTGCGTGCGCTGCTGCGCCGCGGTTCCCCGGACAGCGGAACGGCGGCCCGCGGCGTGCGGATCGACGTCGAGTCGCACCGCGCGTTCCTCGGCGACGAGGAGCTGAACCTGACCGCCAAGGAGTTCGACCTGCTGCGCGTGCTGGTACGCGACGCCGGCCGGGTGATAACCCGGGAACAACTGATGCGCGAAGTCTGGGACACTACCTGGTGGTCCTCGACCAAGACGCTCGACATGCACATCTCCTGGCTGCGTAAGAAGCTCGGCGACGACGCCGCGAATCCCCGG
>DASUAR010000251.1:0-6757 GCA_035763685.1 Actinocrinis sp.
GTAGACGTTGAGCATCGGGATGTTCAGCACCCCGTACTTGGCCGCGATCTGCGGGTTCTCGTCAATGTTCACCTTGACGATCTCCAGCGACTCGCCGTGCTCGGCGGCGATCTGGTCCAGGATCGGCGCGATCATCCGGCACGGAGCGCACCACGGCGCCCAGAAGTCCACCAGGACCGGCTTGTCGTTGTCGAGCACGTCCTGCTGGAAGGACGCGTCGGTTACCTGCTTGAGGTTTGACATGGTTCCTCGTCTCCCGGTGTTCGCTTCGCTGCTGTTGTCGCCTCGTCCGAAGCGCCGCCTCGGACGGTCCTGCTGTCGGTCGGTAGCCGATGATCCGTGTGGTACTCGCCGGCCCTGTCGCGCTGGGTCCGGGATCAGACCGCCGGCGCGCCGTCCTTCAACGCCGCCAGGTACCGCTCGGCATCCAGAGCGGCAGCGCATCCGGTGCCGGCGGCGGTGATCGCCTGCCGGTACACGTGGTCCACCACGTCGCCGCTGGCGAAGACTCCGGGCAGGTTGGTCCTCGTGCTCGGGGCCTCCACCCGGATGTAGCCCTCTGCGTCGATGTCGAGCTGACCGCGGAACAGGTCGCTGCGCGGCTCGTGGCCGATCGCGATGAACAGGCCGGTGGCCGCCAGAGTGCGGTCTTCGCCGGTGACCGTGTCGCGCAGCCGCACCGCGCTTACCCGGTCCTCCCCCTCGATAGCCACCACCTCGTTGTTCCAGGCGAAGGAGATCTTCGGGTTGGCGAACGCCCGGTTCTGCATGATCTTGCTGGCCCGCAACTGGTCGCGCCGGTGCACCACGGTCACCGAGCGAGCGAACCGGGTCAGGAAGGTGGCCTCCTCGATCGCGGTGTCACCGCCGCCGACCACGACGATGTCCTGCTCACGGAAGAAGAAGCCGTCACAGGTGGCGCACCACGAGACGCCGTGTCCGGACAGCCGCTTCTCGTCGGGCAGCCCGAGCTCGCGGTATCCGGACCCGGTCGCGATGATGACGGTCTGCGCGAGGTGAACATCGCCCGCGCCGTCCACGACGCGCTTCAACTCGCCGGCCAGCTCTACTTCGATGACGTCGTCGGCGACCAGTTCCGCGCCGAAACGCTCGGCCTGCTTGCGCAGGCTGTCCATCAAGTCCGGTCCCATGACGCCGTCCGGGAAGCCGGGGAAGTTCTCCACGTCGGTGGTGTTCATCAGGGCGCCGCCCGCGGTGACCGAGCCCTCGAAGACGAGCGGCTTGAGTCCGGCCCGCGCGGTGTAGATGGCCGCTGTGTATCCGGCCGGGCCCGAACCGATGACGATGACTTCGCGGACCTCGCTGGTTCGCTCTTCAGGGTTCTGCGGCACGGCTCGGTGACCTTCCTTCTCGGTGTGGCTGCATGGAGACGAACAGATAGCGGGCGCCGGCTATTCCGCCGGCGTCCGGGGCGCCCGACACGGCGAGAGTAGCGGCCCGGCACGGCGATGGTCCCCCTGTTCCACGTGAAACATAGGGGACCATCGTGTGCGCTGTCGGATCGCGTGTAGTACAGGCTTCGGTGTAGCCGTCTTCGACCCAGCGCAGGCTGCTACGCCTCGGTTGCGTTAAGCGTCACCGGATCGCGCCCGTACGCGCTCACCCGGGACGAGCGAGGAGATGATGCGTTCCAGATCCTCGATCGAGGCGAACTCGACCACGATCTTTCCGCGGCGCGCACCGAGGTCCACGCGCACCCGGGTCTCCAGTCGATCGGAGAGACGCCCGGCGAGTTCGGAGAGTTCGGGGGAGACGCGGCTTCCGGCGCGTACCTTGCGCGGCGAGCGGGACCGTTCGTTCTCCGGGTCGCCGACCGCCACGATCTCCTCCACCGTGCGCACCGAAAGCCCCTCGGCGATGATGCGCTCGGCGAGGCGCTGCTGCTCGTCGGCGGTGTCCAGGCCGAGTAGGGCTCGTGCGTGACCGGCGCTCAGCAGGCCGCTAGCGACGCGCAACTGCACCTTCGGCGGCAGCTTGAGCAGGCGCAGGGTGTTCGATACCTGCGGACGGGAGCGGCCGATTCGGTCGGCCAGCTCCTCATGCGTGCAGGAGAAGTCCTTGAGCAGCTGGTCATAGGCGGCGGCCTCTTCCAGCGGGTTGAGCTGAGAGCGGTGCAGGTTCTCCAGGAGCGCGTCGAGCAGCATGCGCTCGTCCTCGGTGTCCCGGACGATCGCCGGAATGCGCTCGAGGCCGGCCCGCTGGGCGGCGCGCCACCGGCGCTCGCCCATGATGAGCTCGTACTTGCCGCTGCCGCTCGGCCCTTCCCGGCGCACCACGATCGGCTGGAGCAGACCCACCTCGCGGATCGAGTGGATCAGCTCGTCCATCGCGGTCTCGTCGAAGTAGTCGCGAGGCTGCTTGGCGTTCGGCACGATCGCGTCGATCGGCAGTTCGGCGAAGTGCGCCCCGGGGACCTCGTCGGCCACGATCGCGGCGGCCACGAAGACCGGTTCGGTGGATTCCGGCTCGTCGTCGATGTCGGGCCGGTAGATCTCACCGAGCGGCAGGCGCCGCTGGGGGACGGACGGCGCGGCCGCCGGAGCGGTCAGCGCCGAGGTTCCCTCGGCTCCCTCCGCGGGCATCGTCGGGATCAGCGCCCCGAGTCCGCGGCCGAGTCCCCGTCGGCGGTCGTTCATCGCTTCACCTCAGCGTCGATCCCAACTTGTGTGCTGCCGTGCTTGCGTTCCTCATCCAACTGCACCGGGATGCCGGAAACCTTTTCCCGCGCCGCCCACCGATCGGCGATTTCACGGGCCGCCTCCCGATAGGCCAGCGCGCCTGTCGAAGCGGGGTCGTACGTCATCACCGTCTGCATGTAGCTCGGTGCCTCGGAGATACGCACCGAGCGCGGCACCGAGGTACGCAGGACCTGCTCGGGAAAGTGGGTGCGAACCTCGTCGGCGACCTGGGAGGCCAGCCGGGTGCGCGCGTCGTACATGGTCAGCAGGATCGTCGAGACGTGCAGGTTGGGATTCAGGTGGGCACGCACCAGCTCGATGTTGCGCAGCAGCTGGCCGAGCCCCTCCAACGCGTAGTACTCGCATTGGATCGGGATCAGCACCTCGTTGCCCGCCACCATCGCGTTGACGGTCAGCAGCCCGAGCGAGGGCGGGCAGTCGATCAGGATGTAGTCGATCGAGCTGTGATAGGCGGACAGGGCTCGCTGCAGCCGGCTTTCCCGCGCCACCATCGAGACCAGTTCGATCTCCGCGCCGGCCAGGTCGATAGTGGCCGGGGCGCAGAAGAGCCCTTGGATATCGGCGACCGGCTGGACGATCTCCTCCATCGAGTACCGCTCGATCAGCACGTCGTAGATCGAGGGAATCTCGGAGTGGTGGTCCACGTTGAGCGCCGTCGAGGCGTTGCCCTGCGGATCGAGGTCGACAACGAGCACCTGCGCCCCGCCCTGAGCGAGGGCGGCGGCGATGTTGACCGTCGTGGTGGTCTTGCCCACCCCGCCCTTCTGGTTCGCCACCACGAAGGTGCGGGTCTGGCGCGGTCGCGGCATTTCCTGGTTGCTGCGCGAGAGTGCGGCTAAGGCCGCTTCGGCCTCGCGGGCGATCGGAGTGTCTTCGGACCGGCCGCGGCCACCGTGCAGCAGATCGGTGTCCACCTCGGGATGCACCTCGATGATCTCGCGTGTGTTCGCTGCCGGCGGCTGGTCGTAGGGCATCGGCCAACTCTCTTCCTCCGTCGCCGAGACGACGGCTCGTTCGGCGTCCGCGGCCCGCGGGTCGAGCTGCCAGGACCAGCTGAAGCCGTCCGGCGGCGTCGGCAGGTCCCGCGACTCGTCGAGCCGCCATCCGCGCGAAAGCGGCTCCCCGGTCGAATCCGCGCGTCCTATGTCCGAGGGCGATTCACCGTGATCGGGATCGTCCTGCGAAAAAGCACTGTACTGACCGTGCGCGACCATCATGTCCCCTCGCCGCCTCGGTCGGAGAAACTACAGAGTCAGTCGCGGCGCGTTTCCCCCGGCAACTCACTCGTAGGGGTTACGTTTCACGTGAAACCCTCGCTGCTTAAGCAGAGCGGCTCCGTGAGACGTGCGCGCAGAGAGGCGGTGTCACATTTAACCACGGGTACCACGGCGAGAGCGCTGTACGGCGGGCCGGAATCCGTTAGGGCCCAGATCAATGCGGATGACGCGTGTCGCGGCGTCGCCAAGCATCGTGCCGACTTCCACCACTCCCCACGTTCGGGCCCCAAGCCCGGCGAGCGTCGGCGCTACCGTGGCGAGTTCCTCGGCGGCGGCCTCGCCTTTCAAAGCAAGCATCCGGCCGTTGGGTCGCAATAGTGGCAGACACCAACCGACTAGCCGCTCCATCGGCGCCACCGCCCGCGCGGTAACGACGTCCGCGCCCATCCGGCGAGCCCAATCCTCAGCCCGCCCGCGCAGTACCTCCGCGTTATCGAGCTCCAGCGCGTCCAGGCACTCCTCGAGGAAGACGGTCCGGCGAAGCAACGGCTCCAGCAGAGTCACTCGTAGATCGGAGCGAGTGGCCGCGAGCACCACGCCCGGTAGCCCGGCTCCGGAGCCGACATCGACGACATGTGCCCCCTGCGGAACCAGGTCCGCCAGCGCGGCGCAGTTCATCAGGTGCCGCTCCCACAGCCGGTCCACCTCCCGTGGGCCGATCAGTCCGCGCTCGACGCCCGGCCCGGCCAGTAGCTCGCCGTACCGCTGGACGACCGGCAGCGCCGGGCCGAACAGATCGACGGCCGCCTGCGGCGGTGCGGGCAGCTTCGCTTCGAGCATCGGGCTTTCCTCAGTTTCACGTGGAACGGCGGCCATCATCATGCCAAGTATGAGACCTGGTCAGCACCGAACCTCAGCCGCTGCAAAACGAACCGGCCCCGCCTCGTGCAGAGGGGGGCCGGCCGCGATCGGTTCCAGGGCGGAACTGAGCTCACCGCATGTTTCACACCGGAAGGACGACGACCCGCCGGTTCGGCTCCTCGCCCTCCGACTCACTGCGCAGCCCCGCGGCCGCGACGGCGTCGTGCACCATCTTGCGCTCGAACGGGCTCATCGGCGCCAGCTTCACCGGCTCGCCGCTCTCCTTGACCTTGCGGGCCGTGTCGGTGCCGAGCCGCTCCAGCGCCGCGCGCCGGGCCGCCCGGTGCCCGCCGACGTCGAGCATCAGGCGGGTGCGCTCGCCGGTCTCGCGAGTCACCGCGAGCCGGGTCAGCTCCTGCAGCGCCTCGAGGACCTCGCCGCTCGACCCGATCAACTGGTCCAGGCTCGTGCCGACGATGGAGACCGAGGCGCGGTCGCCCTCGACGTCCATGTCGATGTCCCCGTCGAGATCCGCGATGTCCAGCAGCCCCTCGAGGTAGTCGGCCGCGATCTCGCCTTCCTCTTCAAGCCGGCTGAGCTCGTCCTCATCCGGCTTCGCGGACGCCTCTTGCGCCGACTCCGACTGCGTCGCCTCGACGGCTGATTCCGTCACCGTGCACTCCCTCTACGTCTGTCTTCGCCCGCGTCGCCGGGCGCCACCCTCGGGGATCCCCCGAAAAGCTATTTCTTCCGCGCACTGCGTGTGGTGCGAACCGGCTGATTGCGCTGCGGCTTCGGCGGGGCGTCCGCGATCGCCTTGGTGCCGGTGGTGCTGCCCGCGCCGGCGCCCTTGGCCTTCGCCGCGCCCGTGCCCTTGGCGTTGTTGACCGGCTTGGTGCCGTTCGTACCCGCCGTCTTCTCGCCGGCCCGCGTCAGCACCGCGTCGACCGGCTCGTCGCCCGTGCCCGCCTTCTTCGCGGCCTTCGCCGCCTGCCGCGCCAGGTGCGCCTCATGCGCCTTGGAGCCGGGCAGCGGGCTGTTGTGCAGCACGTAGAACTGCTGGCCCATGGTCCAGAAGTTGGTGGTCAACAGGTAGATGAGAACGCCGACCGGAGCGATGAAACAGAAGAAGGCCATGAAGACCGGCATGATGTACATCATTGCCTTCTGCTGCTGGACCATCGGGTTGTCCGGCGCGCTGTTCTTCAGGATCATCTGCCGCTGGGTGATGAACTGCGTCGCCACGTAGACGATCGTCATGCCGATGATGACGCCCTTGACCGTAGTCGGGCTCGACCCGTTCAGCGTCTTGACCGTGGCGTTGAAGTGCGCTGAGATCGGCGCGCCGAAGATGTGGGCCTGATTCGCGCTGGCGACCAGCGCGGTGCTCATGAAGAAGATCGGGTGCAGGTTCGCCACGTTGTAGAGCAGCCGGTACAGCGCGGTGAAGAACGGCATCTGCACGATCAGCGGCAGGCAGCTGGCGAACGGGTTGGTCCCGTGCTCCTTGTAGAGCGCCATCATCTCGCGCTGCTGGCGGGCCTGGACCTCACGCTTGCGGGCCGGGTCGAACTTCGCCCGCTCAAGCTCCTTCTTGTACTTCTCCTGAAGCTTCTTCACCTCGGGCTGCACGACCTGCATCGCCCGCATCGATTTGATCTGCTTGACGAACAGCGGGATCAGCGCGGCGCGGATGACCAGCGTCAGGAAGACGATCGAAAGCCCCCAGGCCCAACCGCTGGTCGGCGCGAAGACCATGCCGAACAGCTTGTGGAACTGGACGATTATCCAGCTGACCCCCCAGATCAGCGGACTCAATAGCTGGTCATACCACTGCACGGTCAGGCTCCTCGGCTCGACTCACACCCACGAAATCACACGGAACGGCGCGCCGAAGCAGCGTCCCCATCCACATCCACTATCCGCCACGCGCCGCGTGGAGGCACCGGATCGACGCCG
>DASUAR010000252.1:0-8344 GCA_035763685.1 Actinocrinis sp.
TGATCCATTGACGCAGGAACCGCCGTCCCAAGACTGGGGAGAGCCCGAACGATGACCGCCGTTTCCCTCGGTGTTCCGTCCATTCCGGCCAAACCGCTCGCGCCGCGCCGCAAGTCCCGGCAGATCATGGTGGGGAACGTGGCGGTGGGCGGGGATGCGCCGATCTCGGTGCAGTCGATGACCACGACGCTGACCTCGGATGTGAACGCGACGCTGCAGCAGATCGCGCAGTTGACCGCGGCGGGTTGTCAGATCGTGCGGGTGGCCTGTCCCTCGCAGGATGACGCGGACGCGTTGCCGCAGATCGCACGCAAGTCGCAGATTCCGGTGATCGCGGACATCCATTTCCAGCCGAAGTACGTGTTCGCGGCGATCGACGCGGGGTGCGCGGCGGTGCGGGTGAATCCGGGGAACATCCGCAAGTTCGATGATCAGGTGGGGGAGATCGCGCGGCGGGCGAAGGCGGCGGGGGTGCCGATCCGGATCGGGGTGAACGCCGGGTCGCTGGATCCGCGGTTGTACGAGAAGTACGGCAAGGCGACCCCGGAGGCGCTGGTGGAGTCCGCGCTGTGGGAGTGTTCGCTGTTCGAGGAGCACGATTTCCGGGACATCAAGATCTCGGTGAAGCACAACGACCCGGTGGTGATGATCCAGGCCTACCGGTTGCTGGCGCAGGCGTGTGACTATCCGTTGCATCTGGGGGTGACGGAGGCCGGTCCGGCGTTTCAGGGCACGATCAAGTCGGCGGTGGCGTTCGGCGCGCTGCTGGCGGAGGGCATCGGGGACACGATCCGGGTTTCGCTGTCCGCGCCTCCGGTCGAGGAGGTCAAGGTCGGCACGCAGATCCTGGAGTCGCTGGGTTTGCGCCAGCGGGGTCTTGAGATCGTCTCGTGTCCGTCGTGTGGGCGCGCGCAGGTGGACGTGTACACCCTCGCGGATCAGGTGGCGGCGGCGCTCGACGGGTTGAACGTTCCGCTGCGCGTGGCGGTGATGGGTTGCGTGGTCAACGGACCGGGTGAGGCCCGCGAAGCTGACCTGGGCGTGGCCTCCGGCAACGGCAAGGGTCAGATCTTCGTGAAGGGTGAGGTCATCAAGACCGTGCCGGAGTCGCAGATCGTGGAGACCCTCGTCGAGGAGGCCGTGCGGCTGGCCGAGGAGATGGGCGCCGACCTCGGCGACGGCTCACCGGAAGTCGCGATCAGCTAACGACGCGGTCAGTTAACGCAGCCTCGATCTGCCGTCCAGCGCGCAGAGCGACCGGCTGACCACGGATTAGACCTCGGTTAGCGACGTACCTCGCCGCGCACTACTTCGCCTCCGGTACTCCGGACCATGATGCCCTTTCAAGCCGTAGAGTGTGCCTTAAGGGCGACAGGTGAGAGGCGTAGATCGCGCATGAACGTGGTGAGCCGGCTGCTAAGTCCCGCCGCGAGCGCGCGCGTGCTTGACCACAGCGACCTGGGCGAGGTTCTGGACCTGCTCGCCCGTGAACCGATCGACAACGCGTTCATCGGTTCACGGGTCGAGGCGGCGGGCCTCGATCCGTGGCAGCTCGGCGGCGAGATGTGGGGTTACGCGGCCAACGGCAAACTCACGTCGCTGTGCTTCTCCGGCGCGAACCTGGTGCCGATAAACGCCACGCCCGACGCGGTACGCGCTTTCGCCGACCGGGCCCGCAAGCAGGGCCGCCGGTGCTCCTCGATCGTCGGCCCGCGCGAACCCGCCCTCGATCTATGGTCTTACCTGGCCCCGCACTGGGACCAGGCGCGTGAGGTGCGACCGAACCAGCCGGTCATGGCACTGCGCGAACCCTCGGCGACCGTCGCCCCGGACTTCCGCGTCCGGCCGGTACACCCGGCGCAGCTCGACATCCTGATGCCCGCCTGCATCGCCATGTTCACCGAGGAGGTCGGCGTCTCGCCGGTGGCCGCGGACGGCGGCCGGATGTACCGGCAACGAGTCGCCGAGCTGGTGAACGCCGGTCGCGCCTTCGCCTGGGTAGACGGCGGCGAGGTCGTGTTCAAGGCCGAGATCGGTGCAGTGACCCGTGCGGTGTGCCAGATCCAGGGGGTCTGGGTCAATCCGAAGTTTCGCGGCCGGCGCATCTCCGAGGGCGGAATGGCCGCGGTGGTCGAGTACGCGCTGCGCGACTTCGCTCCCGTGGTCTCGCTGTATGTCAATGACTTCAATATGCCGGCCCGCGCCTCGTACCACCGCGTCGGCTTCCACGAGGTCTCGGAGTTCGCGTCAGTGCTTTTCTAGCGGCGCCGCCTGTCCCGTTCAGCTGGACAACTCAGCTGGACAAGGGTGCGGTCGGGGGGTTGTCCCGTTCAGTTGGACACAGAACACTGGCTTGCGATTTACCAGGTCAGGCGCACTTGGCCTCGTGGTCGAGCAGCGCCTGCTTGATGTCGAGCCCATACAGGAATCCACCCAGTGTCCCGTCAGTGCGGACAACTCGGTGACAGGGCACGAACAGCGCGGTCGGGTTCGTCGCGCACGCACTGCCCGCCGCGCGGATCGCTCGCGGGTTGCCGGCAGCGGCGGCCAGCTGGGTGTACGTCGCCGTGGTCCCGGCCGGGATCTCGCGCAGCGCCTGTCGCGCGGCGGTGCGGAACGGGGCGAAGCCGGGGCGTTCCTTCGTGGGGACCTCGTCGATCGCCGACAGGTCGCCGTCGAAGTACTTGCGCACCGCCGCCAGCGCGCTGTGGTCGTCCTCGCTGACCGCGACCGATCCAGGCTCGGCGTCGGCGAGTCGCGCCAACTGCTCCACCGAGTCGGTGAATCCGGCCGCGTGCACGACGTCCCCGGCCACAAGCACCGTGAACGGGCCGAGCGGCGTGGCGGTCTGATGCGCTGTCAGGTCAGTCATGAGCTTGGTTCCTCTCCGGTGCGGGAAGTTCGCACGTTTCGAGTCTGCCGCACCTCGCGAGCCGTCACTGGCGGGTTTCGGACATGGTGATCCGCGCCAACGCCGCCTGGACCCGTTCGGCTCAGCTGCCGAGCAGCCGGTGCCGCCAGTACGTGAAAGACGACTCCGGATCGCCGGTATAAGCCCACGGTACCCGCGTCACGTGGGTGCCGATCGCCTGGATCACCGGCCGCGCGTCGCTGTGCCGGTCGGCGTAGATCAGCGCGTGCGCCAGGTAGTTCAGGTCCGCCTTCGCCTGCGCGTGCTGCCGCTCCTGCCGCCGGAACCAGTGCTCGAGGATCCGGTCCAGGTCCAGCCCGACCTGGTCCTCGGTCCACATCATGTCCAGGCCGGCCCGCATCGTCGCCCGCTTGTCCGCCGAGTGCGCCCGGTACGACTCGGCGTGCGCGACCAGCGGCAAGACCGCGAGCGGCGAGCCCGTCGGCGCTTCCCCGGCGAGCCAGTAGGCGAAGTCGTACATCTCGGCGTGCGAGCCGTGCCAGGCCGCGAACAGGTAGATGAGGGTCTGGTGATGGCCCTCGCGGTTCCACGGATCGCGCTCGCGCATCCCGTGCCAGCGCGCCCAGAACTCGTCGCGGTTCACACCCTGCGCCCGCGCCAGCGTGATCAAGCTGATCCACGGCATCGGGTCCTTGGGCGAGAGGGACGCGGCCCGGCG
The DNA here is from genome assembly GCA_035763685.1 of Actinocrinis sp. Taxonomy (GTDB): domain Bacteria; phylum Actinomycetota; class Actinomycetes; order Streptomycetales; family Catenulisporaceae; genus Actinocrinis. The sequence continues at coordinate 3,591 of DASUAR010000252.1, forward strand.
GCACAGGTCCTCCACGTCCTGCGTGGTCTTGTTGGTGCCCGGGTCGCGCACCTGAGCCCGCGCCCGCACCAGCCGGACCACCTCGACGTGGGCCTGCAAGGTCAGCGCGTCCGGGTTGTGCGGGTCGAGCGCGAGCCAGCGCTCCAGCCAGGCGCTCGCGGCGGTGGTGTCCGCGAGCACCTTGATTCGATGGGCGCGCCGGTCCCAGTTGCGGCGGGTGTCCTCCAGCAGGTCACGGGCCGGCTCCCAGCGGCCTTGGGCCAGTTCGTCACGCGCCTCCGCGAGATCGAGGTCGTCGAACGCGGGATCGAACGAAGCCTTGAAAGCCTTGGGCCTGAATACCGCCATGGCAGCGCAATGTAGTGGTCAAGTAGCGCCCATGGCATTAATGCGACCGAACTGTGTCCCGCGGCCCGATATTCTCGTCACGGGCTATTGGTACAACCGCCCGCGAACACCTACCGTCCCTGTCCCCGATCTCGAACCGCCCCTCTTCCGCTAGGAGCACCGCAGTGATCTCGCGCATGTCCACGCTCTTCCTCCGGACCCTCCGCGACGATCCGGCCGATGCCGAGGTGCCGAGCCACAAGCTGCTGGTGCGCGCCGGGTACGTGCGCCGCATCGGCCCCGGCATCTACTCCTGGCTGCCGCTGGGCAAGATCGTGCTGGACAACATCGCGCGGGTGGTGAAGGAGGAGATGGACCGGTTCGGCGCGCAGGAGGTCCAGTTCCCCGCGCTGCTGCCGCGCGAGTACTACGAGGCCACCGGCCGCTGGACCGAGTACGGCGCGAACCTGTTCCGGCTCAAGGACCGCAAGGGCGGGGACTACCTGCTCGGCCCGACCCACGAGGAACTGTTCACCCTCATGGTCAAGGGCGAGTACTCCTCCTACAAGGACCTGCCGGTCAACCTGTACCAGATCCAGAACAAGTACCGGGACGAGGCCCGGCCCCGCGCCGGGATCCTGCGCGGCCGCGAGTTCCTGATGAAGGACTCGTACTCCTTCGACCTCGACGACGAGGGTCTCAAGCGCTCCTACGAGCTGCACCGCGAGGCGTACATCCGGATCTTCGAGCGGCTCGGCCTGGACTACCGCATCGTCTCGGCCATGTCCGGCGCGATGGGCGGCTCCGCCTCCGAGGAGTTCCTGGCTCCCGCGCCGACCGGCGAGGACACGTTCGTCTCCTGCACGAACTGCGACTACGCAGCCAACACCGAGGCGGTCGAGGGACGGCCGGGCGCCGCGCTCGATGCTTCCAGCGAGCCCGCGCTGAAGGCTTACGACACTCCGGACACTCCCACCATCGACTCCCTCGTCGAGTTCTTCAACCGGCTGGACCTCGGACGCACCGTCACCGCGTCGGACACTCTGAAGAACGTCGTGGTCAAGCTGCGCCACCCCGGCGTGAAGGACCCCGAGATCCTGATCGTGGGCGTGCCCGGCGACCGCGAGGTGGATCTCAAGCGACTGGAGGCCGCGGTCGCTCCGGCCGAGGTCGAGATGTTCGAGGCCGAAGACTTCGCGAAGCACCCGGCGCTGGTGCGCGGCTACCTCGGCCCGCAGGGTCTGGCCGAGGCCGGTTACACGTACAAGGTGGACCCGCTGGTCGTGCCCGGTTCCGCCTGGATCACCGGGGCCAACGAGAACGGCAAGCATGCCGCGCACGTCGTCTACGGGCGCGACTTCACCCCGGAGGGCTCCATCGGTGCGGCCGAAGTGCGCGCCGGAGATCCCTGCCCGCGCTGCGGCCACGCCCTGTCCATCGGCCGCGGCATCGAGATCGGGCACATCTTCCAGCTCGGCCGCAAGTACACCGACGCCTTCGAGCTCGACGTGCTCGGCCCGGACGGCAAGCCGATGCGCGTGACCATGGGCTCGTACGGCATCGGGATCTCGCGCGCGGTCGCGGCCATCGCCGAGCAGAAGTACGACGAGCTCGGCCTGGTCTGGCCGCGCGAGGTCGCGCCCGCGGACGTGCACCTGGTGGCCACCGGCAAGGACGACTCGGTGTTCGAGGCCGCGGCGACCTTGGCGGCTGAGCTGCACGGCGCCGGAGTGCGGGTCCTCTTCGACGACCGGCGCGGCGTCTCACCCGGCGTGAAGTTCAAGGACGCCGAGCTGATCGGCGTCCCGACGATCGTCGTGGTCGGCAAGGGCCTGGTCGACGGCGTCGTCGAGGTGCGCGATCGGGCCAGCGGCGAGCGACAGGACGTGCCGGTGGCCGAGGCCGCCGCGCGCGTGCGTGCCCTCGCCGGCTGACGGCCTGGCGAACGGCACCGCGCGACGCCCGCCGGATCGGAGTCGGCTTTAGAGGGTGCGCGGGTAGTCCTCCCCGCGCACCCTCTTACCCGATTGGATCGACCTGGACTTTTCCTGCCGCCGAACCGACTACCCTGGTAGGCGACAGAACGCAAGACCAGACCCAAGATCCGTCGAGGAGCCGACTGCGATGAGCCCGACCGCGCCGCCCAGGCTCGACCGGCAGAAGCTGCGCGCCGTGCTGGAGCCGGTGGTGGAGCGGGCCGGCGCGGAGCTCGAGGACCTGACCGAGCAGCGGGCCGGATCGCGCCGGCTGATCCGCGTGGTGGTCGACCGGGACGGCGGCGTCTCGATGGATGACGTCGCCGACGTGACCCGCGCGGTCTCCGAGGCCCTCGACGGCTACGCGCCGATGGGCGAGACCGCATACGTGCTCGAAGTCACCTCACCCGGCATCGACCGCCCGCTGACCGAGCCGCGGCACTGGCGGCGCGCGCAGAGCCGGCTGGTCAAGGTGGTGCTCAAGGCGGGCGGCGAGGTGGTCGGCCGGGTGACCGCTTCGGATGACGACGGCGTGACGCTGCTGCTGGAAACCGCGTCCGACGCGCAGGGCGAGCAGCGCACGCTCGCGTACGGCGAGATCGCCAGGGCGCGGATGCAGGTCGAGTTCAACCGGGCCGCCGAGAGCGCGGACGATTCGGATCCCGAGGACGAATCCGACGACGCGACGCTCGCTGACGATGAGCCTGACGACGAGAGCTGATTGAGGACGCGATGGACATCGACATGCGGGCGCTGCGCGACTTGGCGCAGGACAAGGAGATTTCACTCGAGCGGCTCTTCGAGGCCATCGAGCAGGCGCTGCTGCTCGCGTACGAGCGGACCGAGGGCGCTTACCAGCGGGCCCGCGTCGTGCTCGACCGCAAGTCCGGGCACGTCGCGGTGTGGGCCGTCGAGACCGACGAGGAGGGCCGCCCGAGCGGCCCCGAGTTCGAGGACACCCCCGGTGGCTTCGGCCGCATCGCCGCCTCCACCGCGCGGCAGGTCATCGCGCAGCGGCTGCGTGAGGCGGCCGATGAGGCGGTCTTCCGTGACTTCGCCGCCCGCGAGGGCGACCTGATCACCGGCAAGGTGCAGCAGGGCGACGACCCGCGCAACGTGCTGGTCGAGATCGACTCGGGTAAGAAGGAGAGCTTCGAGGCGCTGCTGCCCGCGCCCGAGCAGGTGCCCGGAGAGCGCTACGAGCACGGCACCCGGATCAAGTGCCTCGTCGTCGCGGTGCGCCGGGGCCAGCGCGGGCCGCAGGTCACCTTGTCGCGCACGCACCCGAACCTGGTGCGCCGCCTTTTCGCGCTCGAAGTGCCCGAGGTCGCTGACGGCACCGTGGAGATCGCGGCGGTGGCCCGCGAGGCCGGGCACCGGACGAAGATCGCGGTGCGTTCCACCAAACCGGGGGTGAACGCGAAGGGAGCGTGCATCGGACCGGTCGGCGCGCGCGTGCGCAACGTGATGAACGAATTGCACGGCGAGAAGATCGACATCGTGGACTGGTCCGACGACCCGGAGCGCCTGGTCGCCTCGGCGCTGTCCCCGGCGAAGGTCACCAAGGTGCGCATCGTCGACCCTGACACGAAGTCGGCGCAGGTCACCGTGCCCGACTACCAGCTTTCCCTGGCGATCGGCAAGGAAGGGCAGAACGCCCGGCTGGCCGCCCGCCTCACCGGATGGCGGATCGACATCCGCTCCGACGCCGAGCAGCAGCCCGCGGACTGATCGCCGCGGCGGGCCGCGGATGCGTCGAGGAGCGCTCGCGTAGTCGGTGACCGCCGCCGGTGCCGACCGCTCGGGAGGTATCGGGGGAGCGGGAGTACTGATCGTGGGGGTAAGATAGACCGTGACTGGCCTGCCGATCGCCCCGGGAGACCGCGGCGTGCCTACGCGTACCTGCGTTGGCTGTCGCGTCCGGGATGCGCAGGACCGGCTGCTCCGTCTCGTCGCCGGAGAGGGTGAGATTCTGCCCGATCCGCGTCGGCGCCTTCCGGGCCGCGGTGTTTACCTGCACCCGCGGCTCGCGTGTCTCGCCCTCGCCGAGCGCAAGCGGGCCTTCCCGCGGGCTTTCCGCCTGCCGGGACCGCTCGCGGCCGACGGGGTGCGCGCGCTGCTGGAGGCGTCAGAGGCGGGCGCGGAGTAAATCCGCCGCCCGCGCTGTTGGAGCCGCAGCCGGGCAATGCACAGCGAGCGGTCCGGCGTGCTGCCGGGCGGCCGGTCGGCGCTGTGCCGCAATGGCACCGAGTCAGCAGTAGTACCGAACAAGCAGTAGTACGCAACAACAGGGATCGCTACGACGCGGAGAGCGGGTCGAGAAACACGATGAGCACGCGATGAGCACCCAGCAATGAGCACGCCCATGCTGTGATACCGACGGTCGCGCGGACAAGACGCGGGCCGAGACAGGAGTGAAGTGGCCAAGGTCCGGGTCTATGAACTCGCCAA
>DASUAR010000253.1:0-6746 GCA_035763685.1 Actinocrinis sp.
TGAGGACGCTCCGGCCGCACGCCCAGGCTCGTCGCGCAGTGAACCATCTGCGCCTGGCGGCGCGTGGCGATTCGCCATCACGATCCCCGACAAAGCGGCGGCCGGATCGTTGCCTTGATACATTCCCCAACACCGCCTAACGCGCCAGGTCTCGCCAGCCAACCCCGTCGAGGGTAGTGGCTGCTCAGCGGGTCAAGCAGTGGTCGAACACTTGATCAGCCGCTGCAATTGCAGACGCTTCGCTCGAACGCTCTTGCGTTCAGTGCGGAAACGGCTACGCTGCGCAGCAATTCACCTAGAATTCACCAACGGCCGGCTTGCCGGGGCGGCTTCACCGTGCCCGGCGGGACGGTCAGCGACCACCGTGAACCCCAGGGGAGGGGCGGAACTTGGCAGGCAGAGGTACGTCGGAGCTGTGGAACAACGCGGACACCGCGAAGGCGCATCCCGCACGCGTGTATGACTACTGGCTCGGCGGCAAGGACCATTTCGCCGCGGACCGCATCGTCGCCGAACGCGCCATCGCCAACGCCCCGGAGGTGACCCTGGCCTGCCGGGAGAACCGCGCCTTCCTCGGCCGGGCGGTGCGCGCCCTCGCCGAGCGCGGGGCCCGCCAGTTCCTCGACATCGGCACCGGCTTCCCCACCATGGGAAACAGCGACGAGGCCGCGCACGCCGTCGCGCCGGACGCCCACGTCGTCTGCGTGGACAACGATCCCGTGGTGCTCGCGCATAGCCGCGCCCTGCTGGCCCGCCGCCGCTCCGAACGCACCACCGTGCTCGCCGGGGACCTGCGCGAGCCGGAGCGGATACTGGCCGACCCGCGGCTGCGCGCCGTGATCGACTTCGACCGCCCGGTCGTGCTGCTGCTCATGGCGATCCTGCACTTCATCCCGGACACCGCCGATCCGGCCGGGATCGTGGCCGCCTTCCACGAGGCGATGGCGCCCGGCAGCCACCTGGTGCTGTCGCACGCCACCTACGACTTCAACATCAAGGTGCTGAACAACTCGCGCGTGTACAACGACGCGACAGCGCCCTTCGTCCCGCGCAGCCGCGTCCAGATCGCCGAACTGCTCACCGGATTCGAACTACTGGAACCGGGTCTGGTCGAAGTGGCGCAGTGGCGGCCGGACGGCAGCAGGCCGATTCCGCCACAGCACCTCAACACCTACGGCGTGGTCGCCCGCAAGCCGTGACCGTCCGTGGCCAGCTGATCACCATGATCGGTATGGCGGCAGGGCTCTGATCTACCCGGCCGCCGAACGGAGACCGAGTATATACGCAGCCTACGACGCTTACCATTGCCGATACGCCCATCTCAGGTATATAGTCCCGGGCAGCGCTTTATACGGTAGTTGCACGGTCTCGCTGCGTATGCGCGGCAGGAATCCCCGGGCTGCGCGACCTCGTGCCACGGCGACGCAAGGCGACGCCGTACGAATACGGGTCCGCACCGCGCCGTCCTTCGAGGAGGTTCGACCGTGTCCACCCTCGTCCGACCGGTAGCGATCCGGGCGGCCCACGGCCGGGGTCCGATGCTCGCGCCCACGCTCCCGCAGCCCGTGGCTGATCCGCCGATCGGCCGCGAGGAGCTGCTGCGCCAGGCGCGCGAACGGCTGCGTCAGGGGCCAGGGGCGCTGCTGCACGGACCCGCGGGGATCGGCAAGTCCAAGCTGCTGACGGTGCTGGCCAACGAGGCCGCGGCCGCCGGGGTCAGGGTGCTGCGCTGCACCCCGGCCGAGGCCGAGCTGCGGCTGCCGTTCGTCTGCCTGATCGACCTGCTCGGCCCGGTCTCCGACGAGACCATCGCCCGGCTGCCCGGCGGCATGGGCACCGCGCTGCGAGCGGCGCTGCTGCGCGGCACCGTGCCGCACAGCGACCAGGACCGGCTCAAGGTCCAGCTCGCGGTCCTGCATCTGCTGCGCGAGCTGTCCGCACGCACCCCGGTCTGGCTGGTCATCGACGACTTGCAGTGGGTCGACCGGCCGACCGCGCAGGTGCTCGGCTTCGTCGCCCGCCGGACGGCCGACCTGCCGGTGCGGGTGCTGGCCGCGGAGCGTGCGCCGGAGGGCGGTTCCCCGGCCTATGTGGACCTTGTCCCGCCGGACAGCGCCGAGTTCGCCGTCGCGCCGCTCGGGCTGTCCGACGTCGCCGCGATGCTGGACCGGTACACCGGGGCGAAGCTGCCGCCGCCTACCGTGCGCCAGATACACCGGGCATCCGGCGGCAACCCGTTCTACGCGCTCGAACTGGCCCGCGCCCTGCCGCCGGACCAGTGCGCCCTCGCTCCCGGCGAGCTGCTGCCGATACCCTCCCGGCTGCGCGCGGTGCTGCTGCGCCGGCTGCGCGAGCTGCCCGACCCGACCCGTTCGGTGCTGCTGCTGGCCAGCACCGCGGACCGCCCGACGCTCACCCTGCTCGGCAAGGTCGACGGCGAGGCCGACTTCGCGCACCACCTGGCCGTCGCCGAACGACTCGGCGTCATCAAGGTCGGCGCGGACGGCCTGATCCAGTTCGAGCACCCCCTCGTGCGCACCGCGATCTACGCCGACGCCTCCTCCAAGGCCCGCCGCGCCGCGCACGCCGACCTGGCCTCGGCAGTCGTCGAACCGGTCGAGCGCGCCCGCCATCTCGCCCTCGCCCATCCGGCGGAGAACGAGCAGGTCGCCGCGACTCTCGCCGAGGCCGCCGCGTCCGCACGCCGCCGCGGCGCCCCCGCGACCGCCGCCGAACTGGCCGCGCTCGCCGCCCAGCGCACGCCCTCCGACGAGGGCACGCTGCGCACCGAGCGGCTGCTGGCCGCCGCCGAGTACGCCTGCGACGCCGCCCTGCGCGGCGAGGCGCGCCGCCTGGCCGAGCAGGTTCTGAGCCAGAGCGCTTCCCCGGCGCACCGCACCGCCGCCCGCATCCTGCTGCTGCGCTGCGCCGGCAACTCGCTCGGCGAGGTGAGCCCGATCATCGCGCAGGGCCTGGCCGAGGTGGCCGGCGACCCGGGACTCGAGGCGAAGCTGCGCTGCTGGTCCGCGCGGGTGGAACTGATCGTCGGGCACGTGATGGCCGCCGCGGTCTTCGCACGCGAGGCCGCGCAACTGGCCCGCCGCGCCGGCGACCCGCTCACCGAGATCGCCGCGCTGACCACGCTCGCGCACAGCCACGGCCTCACCGGCGACCCGGCCGGCCGCGCCGCGCTCGAGCAGGCCTTCGAGCTGGCCGCGCACAACCCGGCCGCCGCCTGGGGACCGGCCGGGCTGTGGGAGCCGGTGCGCCGCGAGGCCCTCTACGACATGCAGGCCGACCGGCTGGCCTGCGCCGAACGCAAGGTCACCGCGCTGCTGGACCGGGCCGGCGACGCGATCGGCGTCGAAGACCTGTGCACGATCCTGATCACCCAGACCGACATCCGCGTGCGGGCCGGTGCCTGCCGCGGCGCGACGCAGAGCGCGCAGCGGGCGCTGCGGCTGATCGAGGACTTCAGCGACGCCTGCGGCCCGGTGCTGTTCGCGGCCGCGCTGGCCGAGACCGCGGGCGGCACTCTGGCCCGCGCCCTCTACTACGCCGAAGCCGGGCTCGCCGCCTCCCGCGCGGACGGCGACCAACACGGTCTGGTGCGCAACCTCGCCGTGCTCGGCCGCATCCACCTGCTGGCCGACGAGCCCGCGCGTGCGGTCGAGCCGCTGCGCGAGGCCGAGGAGATCGAGCGGCGCATCGGCATCACCGACCCGGCCTCCGGCAACTGGCATGCGGACCTGGCGGAAGCGCTGGTCGCGGTCGGGGAGTGCGAGGAGGCCGCGCAGCTGATCGCGACGGTCGGCGAGCAGGCCAGGCGGCTCGGCCGCCGCGGCGTCGTCACCGTTCTCGACCGCTCGGACGCGCTGCGCCTGGCCGCGCTCGGCAACCTCGCCGAGGCCGCGGTACGGCTGCGCGCGGTCGCCGAACAGCAGGCGAAGCTGCCGCTGGAGCGCGTACGCACCCTGCTCGCGCTGGCGCAGGTCGAGCGGCGGCGCAGACACCCCGGCGCGGCGCGCGACGCGCTGGCCGAGGCGCAGCGGCTCGCCGCGGACGTCGGCGCGACGCTCTGGGCGGAGAAGATCGAGCGTGAGCGCGGCCGCCTCGGCGAGCCGATCGCGCAGGCCGGCGCGGGCGTGGACAACGCCGCGCTGACCGGGGCCGAGCGGCGCTGCGCCGAACTGGCCGCGGCCGGAGCGACCAACCGGGAGATCGCGGCGGCGCTGTTCGTCAGCGTGAAGACCGTTGAGGCGACGCTTTCGCGCAGCTACCGCAAGCTCGGCGTGAGATCGCGTACCCAGCTGGCCCGGATGCTCGCCGAGGCCGCGCCGCAGCCGGCCCGGCTGCGGGCGAGCTGAACCGCAAGCTCAGGCTCACGCAAAAGCGCCGAATCCGTAGTTGCATCGGGCGCGCCGGTGATACCGGCGCGCCCGCGCGTTTCCCCGCGCCATGAGCTGCGCGGCGTCTCGGCCCGCTTTGGCTCGTGTTCTGAGCTGACGGGATGCGCAGATTACCACGATGTTTCGTGATTTCGGCTGGCTCGGGGTGAAGACAAGGGTTTTCCCGCTTATGGCGGCACTGCGCCCCCGCCTAGCGTGAAAGACGTGTTCACCGGCTTGCGCCGGCCGGCCGGACGCGCCCTCGCAAGTCCAGCTGTACCCACCTGGAGGAGCAACAAGTGAAAGTCCGCCATCGGCTGCTGAGCGCACTCGCGGCGCCGATACCCGTGCTGGCCCTGGCCGCCGCGCCGTCCCATGCCGCCGTCGCCCCGCGGCTCGCCCTCGCCGGCGATGTGTTCGGGGCGGTCAGCCACTCGACCCGCGTCGGCGACCTGGCCGCGAACGCGCCGGTCTCGGTGGCCGTGACCCTCGCCCCGCGCGACCCAGCCGCGCTCGATGCCTTCATCGCGGCGGTCAGCGACCGCGCGAACCCGCTGTATGGCAAGTACGTGACCCCGGCGCAGTTCGCCGACCGCTTCGGCCCGACCGCGGCGACGGTCAACCGGTTGACCAGCTACCTGCGCTCGCAGGGCCTGAAGGTCGGGAACATCTCCAAGGGCAACCTGGTGGTGGACGCCTCCGGTAGCGCCGCGCGGATCGCCGAAGCGTTCGGCACCCACCTGTCGAACTACCGTCAGGGTTCGAAGTCCTTCTACGCGAACGACGCCGCGCCGACGCTGCCCTCTGACATCGCCGCCGGCGTCGTGGACGTTTCCGGCCTGAGCAGCTACGCGAAGCTCCAGCGCCAGTCGGTGACGCCGGCCGCGGTGCGGCCGCGCGCGACGAACTTCACTCCGGCGAAGATCCGCAGCGGGTACAATCTCAACTCCCTGATCAGCGCGGGCTACAAGGGCACCGGCAAGAGCGTCGCCCTCGTCGAGTTCGACGACTACGTGCAGTCGTACATCACCACGTACGACAGGAAGTACGCGCTCGGCGTCTCCGCCAACCCGGCCCGGGTGAACGTGGACGGTGGCTCCGGCGGCGTCGGCAGCGGTGAAGTCGAGGTCGAACTCGACATCGAGGTCGTGCAGGCCATCGCGCCGGGCGCCCCGATCAAGGTGTATGAGGCCCCGAACACCGACGCCGGTGAGCAGGACCTCTACGCCGCCATCGTCAGCGCCGACGTCCCGGTCACGTCCAGCAGCTGGGGCGCCTCGGAGCTGGACCGCACCGGCGCGAACCTGAGCGCCGTGCACACCGTGCTCCAGCAGGCGGCCGCGCAGGGCCAGTCGATCTACGCGGCCTCCGGCGACAGCGGTTCGAAGGACGCGCAGAGCGGCGCGACCGCGGTCGACTACCCGGCCTCCGACCCGAACGTGACCGGAGTCGGCGCGACCAACATCACCGAGACCTCCACCGGCGCGTACAGCAGCGAGTCGGCGTGGTCCGGCAGCGGCGGCGGTGTCTCGGTGAAGTGGACGAAGCCGAGCTTCCAGTCCGCGCTCTCGGGCAGCTATCGCTCGGTGCCGGACGTGGCGACCGACGGCGGCCCGAACAGCCCGTGGTACATCTACTCGGCCGGCAGCTGGCAGCAGGTCTGGGGTACCAGCGCGGCGGCTCCGAGCTGGGCGGCGTTCACCGCGATCTACGACCAATACGCGGCGGCCAAGGGTAAGGCAGCGCTCGGATACGCAAACCCGACGCTGTACTCGATCGGCGGCGGCTCGAACTACTCGAGCGCGTTCCACGACGTCAAGAGCGGAAGCAACGGCGGGTTCAGCGCGGGCACCGGCTACGACCGGGTCACCGGCTGGGGCTCGTACAACGCCGGCAACTTCATCACCGACGAACTCGGCTGACGTCCGTGTCTGTGCACTGACTCGCCCCGAATAGGCATGCGCCTGCTGAAGACCCGCCGATAGCTGTCGTCGGTCGCGGCACATGCACCCTGGCGGCCCCCGGACTGCGGTCCGGGGGCCGCTCGGTGTTCGCGTGCCTGGTCTCGTTCGCGCGGCCCTCAAGCGGCGGACAAGGCCGTGGGACAAGCATGGTCCGCGCAGTATCGTTGGCCCCTGACACCGGCTGCGACCGCCGCGCCCTTCAGGTCTTCGAGCAGCCCCCCCGCGAGGAAGGACGAGCAGGGATGAGTCACACCGTGCGCAAGGTGCTGATCGCGAATCGTGGGGAGATCGCGGTGCGGGTGGCGCGGGCGTGTCGGGATGTGGGGGTGGGTTCGGTGGCGGTGTATGCGCAGCCGGATCGGGATGCGGTGCATGTGCGGGTGGCGGATGAGGC
>DASUAR010000254.1:0-2132 GCA_035763685.1 Actinocrinis sp.
CCGGCGGCTGGGCGCGCACATCTTCGACGCCGCCAACGGCGGGGCGATCCTGTGGCAGCACCTGTTCTGGTTCTTCGGGCACCCCGAGGTCTACATCGTGGCGCTGCCGTTCTTCGGCATCGTCACCGAGATCTTCCCGGTCTTCGCCCGCAAACCGATGTTCGGCTACAGCGGCATGGTCTTCGCCACGATGGCCATCACCGCGCTGTCCGCGAGCGTGTGGGCGCACCACATGTTCACCACCGGCGCGGTCATGCTCCCGTTCTTCGCGTTCATGAGCTACCTGATCGCGATCCCCACCGGGGTGAAGTTCTTCAACTGGATCGGCACCCTGTGGCGCGGGTCGCTCTCCTTCGACACCCCGCTGCTGTGGGGCGTCGGCTTCATGGTCACCTTCCTGTTCGGCGGCCTGACCGGGGTCATGCTCGCCTCCCCGCCGATCGACTTCGCGGTGCAGGACTCGTACTTCCTCGTCGCGCACTTCCACTACGTGCTGTTCGGCACCGTGGTCTTCGCGATGTTCGCCGGGTTCTACTTCTGGTGGCCGAAATGGACCGGGAAGATGCTCGACGAACGGCTCGGGAAGATCCACTTCTGGACGCTGTTCATCGGCTTCCAGACCACGTTCCTGGTGCAGCACTGGCTCGGCGCCGAGGGCATGCCGCGGCGCTACGCCGACTACCTGGCCTCCAACGGCTGGACCACGCTGAACACCGTCTCCACGATCGGCTCCTACCTGCTCGGCCTGTCCAACCTGCCGTTCCTCTACAACGTGTACAAGACGGCGAGAAGCAGCCGCCGGGTGACCGTGGACGACCCCTGGGGCTGGGGCCGCTCGCTGGAATGGGCCACCTCCTGCCCGCCGCCGCGGCACAACTTCGACTCCCTGCCGCGCATCCGCTCCGAATCCCCCGCGTTCGACCTGCACCACCCCGAGGTCGCACTGCTCGAGATCGAACGCGGTGAGCGCGGACGCCGCGCGCACCAGCCACCAGGCCACCAGACCGGCGGGCAACTCGGCGAATGACGCACGGCGACCCATATCGCGCGCCATACCCGCGCGCGTCCCAACAGTGGCCATGCGCCCTGGGTGGAGAGGCAAACCCCACAGTCTCACCGCATCAGGGCAGCGTGGCCACCGTAAGGCGGACGGTGCAGCCCCCGCCGCACTGAGGCTGTGGACGGATTCAAGGCGCAGGCCGAGCCAACCACAGCGGACGTGCGCGACGAACTCGGGCTCAAGCTCGACGACCGGCTCCATCCGCCGGACCGCGCCCGGCACCCGGACAGCCCCGTCCTGAGCCTGTCCGCCCTGCCCTTTATCGCATCGGGAATCGAGGGCACCACCAGTTCGGTGGCTCACCTTCACCGCTCACAGCGAGGCGCGCTGTCCGGTGTGGCCGTCTTCCGCGGCGGCTCGCGCAATTGGCTATGTAGCCCAGTAGCGACGTCGAATGTCGACGAGCTCCGACGACATCGCGATCGGCCGAAGGTTCGTGTCGACGAGTGTCGACACCACCCCTTGGCCTGCCCGAACGCCACCGAGTGCCGTCAGAACTCGGCGACGTCCCGATGCCACGCGGCAGCGATCCGTCGTCCGAATCGGGCGACACGTGACGCTACTTCTGACCGACATAGCCACGCAATCGTCGACAACGACGCCCACTCGGCCGCCCGCCAAGCCGACAACCTCGGAACGAGTTGGCCACGGCTGCAGCCGCACTCGCCCGGCGGCGAGAGACGCGACCCGGACAGAACCAGTCCCGGCCACACCGTGCGCCCAGCCCCTCGCACACGCAGGAATCCGCGCACGGATAGCCGCGTTAAAACAAAGAGAGTTAGGAAAATCATCCGCCGACTCGGTGCGGCCGGCACCGCCCGGCCTGCCCGCGTCGCGACGGCCGTCCATCCGCGCCGGTCGCGAAAGGTAGTATCCATGGCCGCGCCGCACGCGCAAAACCACATCCACCCCTACGTCTCCGGCTGGTGCGAAGGCACCCAGCATGCGCGCTGCAAGGGCGACTACGCAGGCACCGCCTGCTCCTGCGGGTGCCACCAACGGGCCACCTCGACGAGCGAGGCCGCCGCAGCCGCTGCTGCCTCCGCCGGAGCCGCACGATGACACGAGACCG
>DASUAR010000255.1:0-6146 GCA_035763685.1 Actinocrinis sp.
AAGGGCAAGGGCGACGAGTTCGTCTCCGAGCTGCGCGGGCTGCCGAACGTCATCCTCACCCCGCACATCGGCGGCTCCACCGAGGAGGCCCAGCAGGACATCGGCGAGTTCGTCGCGGGCAAGCTGGCCGACTACATGGCCACGGGAGCCACCTCGCTCAGCGTGAACCTGCCGGAGATCGCGCTCGGGGTGACCGGCGGCACGCACCGCCTGGTGCACCTGCACCAGAACGTCCCCGGCGTCCTCGCCTCGATCAACCGGGTGCTGGCCGACCACGGCGTCAACGTGGAGAGCCAGCTGCTGCGGACCAGGGACGAGTTCGGTTACGTGCTGACCGACATCGTCCCGGAGTACAGCGAGGACGTCCTCGCCGAGCTGCGCGCGATGCCGGTCACCATCCGCCTGCGCACGCTGTGCTCACCCTGAGCCGCGTCACGGGGAGTACCGCGTGTGCCGCGCCAGCGCGGTCACGTCCACCCGGCCCCGGTAGACCAGCGGCATTAAACCGAACGAGTGGGCGCGCCTTCCCGTAAATTGCCAAGCCATCCTGGCGCGGACTGAATTTCCGTCGGAATAGCCTAATTAAACCGAATTCAGCCGCCTCGCGATGAGAACAGCGGAATTGGTACCGATCTTGGTTTGCGGCAACCTGCCCGATGGTCCATCGAGTCACGACGACCGCCTCGGCAGCCCGAGCTAATCGTCTCACTGTTCCCCATTGGAACCACCAGTCACAGTGATCACTCACAGAGACGCGGCCAGGTGGGTTAACGCGGTGGATCCGGCTTACGCGGTGGATCCGGTACCCCAGGGCTGCCCATTTCCACCGGATAAGCCATATCCACCGCATAGTTTTCCGCATACCGGAAGGGTGCGTGAAGGACGGTGCTCGTGAGGGCCAACAGCGCCCGGCGACAGCTACAGCGGCGTCACGTAGGCGCCGGAGATGCCGCCGTCGACCAGGAACGTGGAGGCGGTGATGAACGAGGCGTCGTCGCTGGCCAGGAAGGTCACCGCGGCGGCGATCTCCTCGGCCTCGGCGAACCGGCCCATCGGCACGTGCACCAGGCGGCGCTGCGCCCGCTCCGGGTCGGCCGCGAACAGCTCGCGCAGCAGCGGCGTGTTCACCGGCCCCGGGCACAGCGCGTTGACCCGGATCCCCTCGCGGGCGAACTGCACGCCGAGCTCGCGCGACAGCGCGAGCACGCCGCCCTTGGACGCGGTATAGGAGATCTGCGAGGTGGCCGAGCCCATCACCGCGACGAACGACGCGGTGTTCACGATCGCCCCCTTCCCCTGCGCGCGCATGTAGCCGATCGCTTCCTTGCAGCACAGGTAGACCGAGGTCAGGTTGACCTCCTGCACGCGCCGCCAGGCGTCCAGGCCGGTGGTGAGGATCGAGTCGTCCTCGGGCGGTGAGATGCCGGCGTTGTTGAACGCCACGTCGACCGAGCCGTAGGTGTCGTGCGCCGCGCGGAAGGCCGCGGCCACGTCGTCCGCCGACGTCACGTCGGCGTGCACGTACAGTCCGCCGGTCTCGGCCGCGGCCTTCTCGCCGGCCGCGTCGTCGACGTCGACCGCCACCACGTGCGCGCCGTCCGCCGCGAACCGCCGCGCCGCCGCCAGCCCGATCCCGCTCCCCGCCCCGGTAATGACGACCGTCCGTCCGTCGAACCTCATCAATCCTCCGTGGAGATAAAGACGTTCTTGGTTTCTGTAAAGGCATCCGGTGCGTCCGGGCCGAGCTCGCGTCCCAGTCCGGACTGCTTGAAGCCGCCGAACGGGGTCCAGTACCGCACCGAGGAGTGCGAGTTCACCGACAGGTTGCCGCTCTCCACCGCGCGGGCCACCCGGATGGCGCGGCCGACGTCCCGGGTCCAGATCGACCCCGAGAGCCCGTACGGGGTGTCGTTGGCGATCGCCACCGCCTCCGCCTCGTCGGAGAACGGAGTCACGGTCACCACCGGGCCGAACACCTCCTCGGTGTACGCCCGGTCGTCAGGCCCGACCGGCGCGAGCACGGTCGGCGGATACCAGTACCCGGGCCCGGACGGCGCGTGCCCGCGGAACGCCACCGGCGCCCCGTCAGGCACGTACGAGGCCACGTGCGAACGGTGGGCCGCCGAGATCAGCGGTCCCATCTCGGTCGCCGCCGACGCGGGGTCGCCGACCGCGACGCCCTGAACCGCGGTCTCGAAAAGCTCCATGAACCGGTCGAGCACCGGGCGCTGCACCAGGATCCGGGACCGGGCGCAGCAGTCCTGGCCGGCGGTGTCGAACACCGCGTACGGCGGGGTCGCGGCCGCCTTCTCCAGGTCCGCGTCGGCGAAGATGACGTTGGCGCTCTTCCCGCCGAGTTCCAGGGTCAGCCGCTTGACCTGGCGCGCGCAGTCGGCCATGATCCGCTGGCCCACCTCGGTCGACCCGGTGAACACGATCTTGCGCACCAAAGGATGGTCGACAAGCCGCTGGCCGACCACGCTGCCCTTGCCCGGCAGCACGGTGAAGACCCCGGGCGGCAGGCCCGCCTCCAGCGCGAGCTCGCCGATCCGCATCGCGGTCAGCGGGGTGGCCTCGGCGGGCTTGGCCACCACGGTGCAGCCCGCGGCCAGCGCGGGGGCCATGCCCCAGGACAGGATCGGCATCGGGAAGTTCCACGGCACGATGAGGCCGACCACGCCGACCGGCTCGTGGAAGGTGACGTTGAGCCCGCCCGCGACCGGAATCTGACGACCGCTCAGCCGTTCCGGCGCCGCCGCATAGTACGTCAGCACGTCGCGGACCTGCCCGGCCTCCCACCGGGCGGCCCCGATGGGATGGCCCGAGCCGGTCACCTCGAGTCCGGCCAGTTCCTCCGACGCCGCGTCCACCGCGGCGGCGAAGGCACGCAGGAGACGGGCCCGGTCGCCGGGCGCGACCGCGCGCCACGACGCCAGCGCGGCCGAGGCCCGGGCGATGGCCTCATCGGTCTCTTCCGCCGAGGCCTGGGTCACCGTGGTGACCGGCTCCTCGGTCGCAGGGTTGAGCACGGTGAAAACAGACAAAGCGCAATCCCCTTATTTACAGGCGCTCGAAGCCGCGCCGCAGTTCCCAGTCGGTCACCGCGGCGTCGTAGGCGGTCAGCTCGACCCGGGCGTAGTTGGCGTAGTGCTCCGTCGCCTCGGTGCCGAACGTCTCCCGGGCCAGCTCGCTCTTCTCCCACAGGTCCAGGGCGTCGCGCAGGGTGTACGGGACGCGCAGCGTGTCGTCGGCGTAGGCGTTGCCGGTCACCGGCGGCTCGAGCGGCAGCTGGTGGTCGATGCCGTGCAGCCCGGCCGCGATCATCGCGGCCACCGCCAGGTACGGGTTCACGTCCCCGCCGGGGACGCGGTTCTCCACCCGCAGCGAGGCCCCGTGCCCGACCAGCCGCAGCGCGCAGGTCCGGTTGTCCGGGCCCCAGCGGACCGACGTGGGGGCGAAGCTGCCGGGCACGTAGCGCTTGTAGGAGTTGATGTTGGGCGCGTAGCACAGCGCCAGCTCCCGCAGCGCCGCCAGCTGGCCCGCCAGGAAGTGCTCGCCCAGCTTGGACAACCCGTAAGGACCGTCCCCCGCCATCACCGGCGACCCATCCGAAGTACCCCGCAGCGACAGGTGGATATGGCAGGAGTTGCCCTCACGCGCGTTCGGCTTGGCCATGAACGTGATGCTGTTCCCGTCCTGGGCCGCGATCTCCTTCGCCCCGGTCTTGTAGATCGAGTGGTTGTCGCAGGTGGTCACCGCGTCCGCGTAGCGGAAGGCGATCTCGTGCTGGCCCAGGTTGCACTCGCCCTTGGCCGACTCCACGTACAGGCCGGCCCCGGCCATCTCCAGCCGGATCCGGCGCAGCAGCGGCTCGATCCGCGAGGTACCGATGATCGAGTAGTCCACGTTGTACTGGTTGGCCGGGACCAGGTCGCGGTAGTCCTTCGCCGCGGCCTGCTCGTAGGAGTCGTTGTAGACGACGAACTCCAGCTCGGTGCCGACGAACGCGGTCCAGCCCCGGGCGGCCAGCCGGTCCGTCTGCGCCTTGAGGATCTGCCGCGGCGAGGCCACCACCGGCGCGCCGTCCAGCCAGGTGAGGTCGGCGATCACCAGCGCCGTGCCCTCGTGCCACGGCATCAGGCGCAGCGTGCTCATGTCCGGCACCAGGACGAAGTCGCCGTAGCCGCGTTCCCAGGAGGACATGGCGAACCCGTCGACCGTGTTCATCTCCACGTCCACGGCCAGCAGGTAGTTGCAGCCCTCGGAGAAGTGCTCGGCCACCTCGTCCAGGAAGAACTCGGCCGACAGGCGCTTGCCCTGCAGCCGTCCCTGCATGTCGGTGAAGGCGAGCACGACCGTGTCGATGACGCCTTCACCGATAGCAACCCGCAGTTCCTCCAGGGTCAGCAGGCCCTTCCGCCTGACAGTGTTAGCCCGGGGGGACGACCCCCCCATACCCCCCCGCAGGTCATCAGCGGGCATCAGACGTTGAGCTCCCTCTCGATCGCGGCCAGTTCCTCAGCCGAGCCCTGGACCTTCGGGCCCTTGAACCAGTTCTTCGCCGAGACCAGCCAGTAGATGCCGGCGAAGCCGAGCACGACCAGCACGGCCACCACGGTGTAGTTGAAGTTGCCGACGCCGATCGGGTTCGCAGTGGGCAGCATGAACAGGATCGTGATGAAGGCGACCCAGACCACCGCGATCCAGCCGATCACGTAGCTCCACCGGCCCAGGTGCCAGGGGCCGCGCTTGAAGCTCTCGCCCTGCCGCAGCCGCAGGAACGTCGGCAGCACGTACGCGATGTACAGGCCGATGACCGCGATCGAGGTGACCGCGGCGTAGGCCGCGCCGTTCCACAGGTACGGCAGGGCCAGGATGAACGCCCCGCCGGCCGCCAGCCAGATCGCGTTGGTGGGCGTCCTGGTCCGCTTGTTCACCCGGTGCCAGAAGTTCGAGCCGGGCAGCGCGCCGTCGCGGGAGAACGCGTAGATCATCCGGGAGTTCGCGGTGACCGAGGACATCCCGCAGAACAACTGGGCGCCGATCGCGATCAGCAGCAGCAGCTTGGCCCCGGTGCCGCCGATCGCGACGTCCCAGATCTGGGCCGGCGGCACCAGCGCGCCGGTGTAGTCGGCGTAGTGCGCGGGCTGGATCGCGAACGTGACGCCGATCAGCAGCACCCAGCCGGCGATCACCGAGACCAGGATCGACATCACGATGCCGCGCGGGCCGCTGCGCGCGGCGTTGTGGGTCTCCTCGGTCATGTGCGCCGACGCGTCGAACCCGGTGAGCGTGTACTGGGCCAGCAGCAGGCCGAGCAGCAGCACGTAGAACGTGCTGCTCCAGCCGGTGTTGTTGACGATGTGGCTGAACACATAGCTCGCCGACGCGTGCTTGGACGGCACGAAGGCCAGTACGGCCACGATGATCAGCACGCCGATGACGTGCCACCACACGCTGATGTCGTTGAGCAGCGCGACCAGCTTGATACCGAACTGGTTCATCAGCCCGTGCACGAACAGCACGACGGCCAGGATCAGGATCGTCACCCAGTGCGCGGTGCTCACGCCCCACATCAGGTTCAGGAACGCGTTGATGAAGAACGCGCAGCCGAAGTCGATGCCCGCGGTGACCGCGACCTGCCCGAGGAAGTTGAACCAGCCGGTGAACCAGGACCAGGCCGGGCCATTCTTGCGGGCCAGCTTGGCCGCCCAGTAGTACAGTCCGCCTGCGGTCGGGAAGCTGGAGCAGACCTCGGCCATGGCTAGGCCGACCGTCAGCGTGAACAGGCCGACGATGGGCCAGCCCCAGACGATGATGGCGGGGCCGCCGGTGTTCATGCCGTACCCGTACAGGGTCAGGCAGCCGGACAGGATCGAGATGATGGTGAACGAGACGGCGAAGTTGGAGAAACCCGACATCCGCCTGAGCAGTTCCTGCGCGTAGCCGAGCTTATGCAGCTCTTCTTCGTCGCTCAGGGTCGCAGAGGGTGCTTCGTTGACCGACACGGGGTGCTCCTCGGGGTAGCGGCGGCCGCGAATTAATGGTCTAATAACAGACCAATTGAGGGTCTAGCTGGTGCGAATGTCAAGAGTTCTGGCCAGAAAGATCACGTGCGCTACGGACTCCGGCACGCGAGTTAGGGG
>DASUAR010000256.1:0-6459 GCA_035763685.1 Actinocrinis sp.
CAGCTGCCCGCACACCTACTCCACGGCGAACCTCGGCAGCGAGCTGATCGCCGCCGGGCTCACCTTCACCGGCTACTCCGAGTCGATGCCGTCCGACGGCTACACCGGCTGCACCTCGGGCGAGTACGCGCGCAAGCACAACCCGTGGGTGAACTTCACCAACGTGCCGAGCGCGGACAACCGCACCTTCGCGACCTTCCCGACCGACTTCGCCACGCTGCCCACGGTATCGGTCGTCGTACCGAACCTGCTCGACGACATGCACGACGGCACGGTCGCGCAGGGCGACACATGGCTGCAGAACAACATCGACGCCTACGCGCAGTGGGCCAAGACGCACAACAGCGATCTGATCGTCACCTGGGACGAGGACGACAACAGCAGCAACAACCAGATCCCGACGATCGCGGTCGGCGCGCACGTGAAGTCCGGCACGTACAGCGAGACGATCAATCACTACAACGTGCTGCGCACCATCGAGGACTTCTACAACCTCGGCTACGCCGGCTCCAGTTCGTCCGCGACGCCGATCACGGACGCGTTCACCGGCGGCTCGACGCAGAACACGGTGACGGTCACCAACCCCGGTAGCCAGTCGGGGACGGTGGGCACCGCGGCGAACCTGCAGATCCAGGCCACTGACTCGGCGTCCGGCCAAACGCTGACCTACAGCGCGTCGGGCCTCCCGGCCGGGCTGTCGATCAACGCATCCTCCGGCTTGATCTCCGGAACCCCGACCGCCGCGGGCAGTTCGTCGGTGACCGTCTCGGCTAAGGACAGCACGGGCGCGACCGGCTCGGCTCCTTTCACCTGGACGATCAGCCCATCCTCCGGCGGGGGTGGGTGCACGGCGGCGCAACTGCTGGGCAACCCCGGCTTCGAAACCGGATCGGCTGCGCCGTGGACTTCGTCGTCCGGAGTGGTGAGCAGCGACTCGTCGGAGCCGCCGAACGGCGGTTCGTACGACGCGTGGTTGGACGGATACGGCAGCACGCACACGGACACCCTCGCGCAGGCGGTAACCCTGCCGACCGGCTGCTCAAGCTACAACGTCAGCTTCTATCTGCACATCGACACCGCGGAGACCAGCACCAGCACCGCCTCAGACAAGTTGACCGTGCAGGTGCTGAGCAGTTCCGGCGCCGTACTGGCGACGCTGGCCACCTACTCCAACCTCGACCAGAACACCGGCTACACCCAGCACAGCTTCAGCCTGTCCAGCTACGCGGGACAGAAAATCACCGTCAAGTTCACCGGCACCGAGAACAGCTCTCGGCAGACCTCCTTCGTAGTCGACGACACGGCGCTCAACGTCAGCTGAACCGCGGCCTGGTCCGTGCCAGGCTTGGGCCGTGACTGTGCTCGTCTTCGCCGGCGTGGCCTTGTTGTCGTTGGCCACCTGGCTGTATCTCCTGCTCGCGCACGGCAGGTACTGGCTTGCCGATCAGTACCTGCCTGCCGAGCCGGGCGCTTTTAAGGCAGGCGACCGCGAGTGGCCGGATGTGGTGGCGGTCGTGCCGGCGCGCGACGAAGCAGACATGCTGCCGCTGACCCTGCCGACGCTGCTCGCGCAGGACTACCCGGGGCGGTTCTCGGTCGTGCTCGTCGATGACGCGAGCAGCGATGGCACCGCCGAGGTGGCCGAGAAGATCGCCGCCGTGCATTCCGGTCGCACCCTGCGAATTGTGCACAGTGATGGTCCGCCGCCAGGTTGGGCGGGCAAGGTGGCGGCGATGAGGCGTGGCTTCGAGGCGTCCGGCACGACCGAGTCGAACCCGCCCGAATACGTGCTCTTCACCGATGCCGACATCGCGCACCCCGTTGACGGCGTCCGGCGTCTGGTGGCCTTTGGCGAGACTCGCGAGCTGGATCTGGTGTCGCTGATGGCCCGCCTGCGCACTGATACCTCGGCGGAGCGCGCGATCGTGCCCGCGTTCGTGTACAGCTTCGCGCAGCTTTACCCGTTCCCCCGCGTGAACCGGCCAAGTAGCCGCACGGCCGCGGCCGCCGGGGGATGCATGCTCGTGCGTCGCAGCGCGCTGATCGAGGCGGGTGGACTAGAACAGATCGCGGGCGCGCGGATCGACGACGTCGCCCTGGGAACGCTGTTGAAACGGCGCGCCGGGCGCGGCCGGACCTGGCTCGGACTGACCGCCTGCGTGCGTAGTGTCAGGCCCTACCCCCGCTTCTCAGACCTCTGGGACATGATTGCCCGCAGCGCGTACACGCAGCTGCGCTATTCGCCGTATCTTCTCGCCGGGACTTTGCTCGGCCTCCTGATCATGTACGCGGCGCCGCCGATCGTCGGACTCGTATTCCTGGGAATTGCCGTCGCCGGAGGAAGTACTCTCGCTGCGGTCGCGGCCGGCGCGGCTCTCGCCGCGTGGGCTCTGCTCTCCCTGAGCTACCTGCCGACGCTGCGCCTCTACCGCCTACGCAGCTGGCGCGCACCCTTACTGCCTGCGGTGATGATGCTGTACGGCGCGATGACCTTCGACTCCGCGCGACGGCACCATCGCGGCAGCGGCGGCAACTGGAAGGGCAGAGTGGAGGAAAGCTGAGCGAACGACCCGCTCGGCCGCGGTTTCGCCGCGACTACCTGGCGCCGATACCTTGCGGCAGGTTGAAAATATGCCCGGGGTCGTATTTCTCCCGGACTTGGACCAGCCGCGGGTAGTTCGCGCCGTAGTAAGCCTGCTGCCAGTCGGCCAGCTCCGGATCGAGGTAGTTCTGATACGCCTGGCCGCTCGCGTAGGGCGTCATCGTCTGATGGAAGCCGCGCAGCCAGTTCTGCTGCGCGCTGGTCTGCGTCGTCGCCGCACCGTCGGCCCAGGTTGTGGTGAACTGCCCGACGAACAATGCGTCGCGGTGCACAAAAGCCGTGGCGTCGGACGCGACCCGGTTGACGGCTCCGCCGAGCGCGTCGAAGGCCACGCCGCCCTGACCGCCGCCGCCATAGCGTTGCCGCTGCTCGACCGCCGCGATGATCGCCGAAATCGCGGCCTGGGAAAGCGGCCGGGTGAAAATATGCGACTTCGCGAACTCCGACTCCCGCTGCAAGGTGCCGGCCGAGTTCTGCCAGGGCAGATGGCACTGCGCCTCGCTCAGCTGTGCGCAACCGGCCTCGATCATCATCGCGTGCGCGTGGGAGCTGACGAACGGCGAGCCGTGCGGGGTCGAACCGACTTGATCGACAAGCCGGCTGATCTGCTCCTGCGCGCCGCTGAGCGAACCCAGATAGGTCCCGCCGACCTGGATCGTCGGCGTATCGCCCGAGCCTGGAGCACTGCTGAGCGCGTGCAGGTTCGACCACAGCTCATCCGGGGCGCTCGGCGCCCATGCCTGCCAGGCGGCGATGACCTTCGAGGCCTGTGACCAGGGCCAGTTGAGGAAGAACAGCACCATCTGCTGCGTCGGGTGCGTGGTGAACGTGAATGCGGTCGCCACCCCGAAATTGCCGCCGCCGGCACCGCGGCAGGCCCAGAACAGGTCAGCGTTCTGGTCGGCGTCACACTCTCGGACCGTCCCGTCCGGCGTCACCATCTGCACCGAGCGCAGATTGTCGCTCATCGTGCCGTACGCCCGGGTGACCACGCCGATGCCGCCGCCGAGCGTGAGACCCGCGACGCCGACCGTCGGGCACGAGCCGCCGGGAACCGTAACGCCATGGGCGTCGAGGCTCGCGTAGAGATCGACTAGGCGCGCTCCCGCACCAATGCGTGCGGTACCGGAGCCGACCTGCGTGACCGTATTCATCCGCGTTACGTCGATGACCAAGCCTTGACCGCTTGAGTAACCGGCATAGCTGTGGCCGCCGGAACGCGGCGTGACCGCCACGGCGAAGCGGCGCACGAATGCCAGGCATTCGGCCACATCGGCCGGGTTCTCGCAGAACGCGATCCCGGCCGGCCGCAGCCCGTCGAAGCGGGGATCGAACAGCAGCCGCGCGGTGCCGTAGTCAGAATCACCCGGACGGACCAAGTGGCCGGCCAGCCCCCGGCCCAGCGCGGACCAGTCGGCGGCTGAGGTGGAGGCACGCGGCGACGCGGCAGCACTCGCGCTCGCGGTCGATCCGGAACTCCCGGCACCGGTCGCGGGCGCGGCGCTGGAATTCGCACGAGCACCGCCCGAACTGCCGCCGCAGGCCGCGACCGCGCCGCCCGCTACGCCCCCGGCCGCCAACGCTGAGGCAGCGCGCATAAATCCGCGTCGGTCCATTACCGCAGCATGGCACCCTGCCGCCGCGCCGTGATCATTTTCCGGCGAACTACTCACGCGGTCCTCCTGTGGTCGGCAGAGTTCGAAGTCAATGATCAACGTGAAGTCAGTGATCAACACAGTTTCACCGCGTGCCGGCGCGGCCCATGACAAGAGACTTGGCTAGGGGGTAGCGGGTTGCGACTTTGTTTCGCCTCGGCAACGGCCGTGACCAGCGGCATGCTGCACACCCACTGGAATTGCCGCCGTTGATAATCCGGCCCCTTCGAGCCATTCCCCTGGCGACGGGCGCTGACTATCGTGACGACTTGGGCAATAGCACCAAAATAGGGGGAGAACATGGCAGTGCCCACAAAGTCGGTGCGCGTCAAAGACGTGCACGCTGTGGAGATCATCGATTCGGACGGGTTGCCCGCACTCGAGGTGCGGATGACCCTCGCCGGGGGCGCCACCGGATCGGCTTGCGTGCCCTTCGGTACGAACCCTCCCGCCGAACTGGCCGGGATTCTCGACGCCGCGGTGCTCGAACTCGGCGACGCCTCGTTCGACGGGCTGGCAGACCTCGACGGCGCGCTGGGCAAGCTCGCTGATTCCGGGATCAATCCGCGCCCGGGGCCGGATGCGCTGCGCGGGGTGTCGATCGCGGCGGCGCGCGCGTTGGCCGCACGGCAGGACGTGCCGCTGTGGCGTCTCCTCGCCCTCCCGGGAGCCGAACAGCGGTTGCCGGTGCCGCAGTTCACCCTGGTCAACGGCGGCAGCCGGGCGGCGACCGCGCTGGACTTCGAGGAGTTCATGATCGTGCCGGTGGGGGCGCCGAGCATGCGCGACGCGGTGCGGGCCGGTGCGCAGTTGCGCGCCAGGCTGCGCGCGCTGCTGATCGGCTCCGCGTTGGGCAGCGAGGTCGGCGAGGACGGAGGGTTCACTCCCGCGATCGAATGGCCGGAACGGGTGCTCGAACTCATCGTCGAGACGATCGCCGACGCGGGTTATGCGCTCGGTGCCGACGGCGTGGCGCTGGCATTGCGCGTTGCCGCCTCCGGATTCCGGCAGGGCGCCGGCTACCGGATGGCCGGGGAGTGGCTCAGCAGCGCGGACATGGTCGCGCGATACGAGGACATGGTCGCCGACTTCCCGCTGTGCAGCATCGAGGACGCGTTGGCGCGGGACGACTGGGACGGCTGGGCCGAACTGACCCGCCGGCTCGGCGACCGGGTGCAACTCGTCGGCGGCGACGTGTTCGCCACCGACCCGGAACTGATCGCGGCGGGCAGCCACAGCGTCGCCAACGCGGCGCTGATCAAGGTCGCCGAGTTCGGCACGGTGACCGAGATCCTGGACGCGACGCGCGCCTGCCGTGCGGCCGGATACGCGCAGGTCGTGGCGCACCGGGGGGCGACCAGCGACGCATTCGTCGCGGACCTGGCGGTGGGAGCCGGCTGCGGACAGCTCAGGGCCGGTGCGCCGACCCGCGGCGAGCGGGTGGCGAACTACAACCGACTGATCGAGATCGAGGCGGAAGACCAGCTGCCGTACCGCAGCTGACGGCGCGTTCGAACCCGCGGCGCACTCGGTCCGCCGCCGGATTAGTCGAGACGGGCCGTCTCGCGCCCGTTTCTGCTCAATCGCGCCCGCAACGCTTCTGACGTCGTGTCAGGTATCCGCGCCGCTCACGCGCGTTCGGCGAGCCCTCAGTTGCCCGTGCGCGGCAGCCGGCCGTCGAGGATCAACTCAAGGAGTTGCTCAACCATCGCGTCGTCGACCGCCATTCCGCGCACCAGGCTGCGGTAGAAGATCGCCCCGACGAAGAGGTCGATGACCGTCTCGATGTCGACGTCCGCGGGCAGCGCCCCGACCGCCGCGGCCTGATGCAGCACCTCACGAGCGGCGTCGCGGCGCGGCCGCAGGAACTGCCGCAGCCGCTCGGCGGCCGACGGATCGCGCGGAATGTCGGCAGCGAGCGCGGGCACGGTCGAGCCGGCGGCCGAACCGGAGTACGTGTGCACGGCGGTCTCGATCGTGGCGCGCAGGTCGGTGCGCGGATCCCCGGTGTGCGGCGGCGGGGAGAGCGCCATCCCGTGCTCCATCGCCTCGATCACCAGCGCGCTCTTGGAGTTCCACCAGCGGTAGATCGTCGCCTTGCCGACGCCGGCCCGCGCGGCGACCCGCTCGATGCTCAGGTCCTGGTAGCCGATCTCGCCGAGCAGTTCCACCGTGGCGTCCAGGATCGCCTGGTGGGTGTGC
>DASUAR010000257.1:0-8917 GCA_035763685.1 Actinocrinis sp.
GAGTTCTCCAGGCGCATCGGTGAGTAGCCTCCGCTGGGCAGCGCCCCTGAGTCGGTGGTGGTGAGGCCGCCGCTGTCGGCATTGCCGTACTTCAGGGTGAAGTTGCTCGTGCCGTCGTTCTTCTCCCACGCCGAGACGAACGGATACGTGATGCCCGGGTTGGCGGGGTTGTTCGGCCCCGTTCTGGAGCTGTACATGCCCTGCTCCAGGTCGGCTTCGACCCACGGCCCCGGTCCGGTGCACCCGCCGAACCAGCAGGCGCTGCCGAACTCGATCGCGTTCATGGTGCCATCGCCGTCGTCCCGCCAGCCGTTCTCGGCGCTGCCGAAGTCGAAGCAGCAGCTGCTGTTGTACAGCGCGGTCGAGGTGACCTCGTAGATCCCCTCCGGCTGGGAACCGGTCGGCACACCCTGGGTGTTGAAGTTGCGGTAGCCGACGGCACCCGCGGAGGTGTTGAGAACCTTCACCCCGTAGACGGCGTTGCCGTTCACGGTCACCGGCAGAGCCATGGCGTCGGCACCGACGTCCGACTGAATCCATGAGATCGGCAGGTCGTTGTGCTTCGAGCTCTGGTCGTAGAGCTTGGTTATCGTGCACGTCGTCCCGGAACAGAACGAGACCTGCGCGGCAGCGTTGGCGTAGCCACCGGCCGCCGTGACGCCCACGTCGAGAGAGGTCTTGTCCGACGAGCGCTGAATCTGGTAGAGCGGCCCGCTATACGCGGCGAGCAGGGCGCGGGTCGTGCTGTATGCGGCCACGCACGGCGTGCCGCCCGTCGCATAGATGTCGCACGGGAGCGAGACAGCCGCTTGCGCCGACGGCGCCGCCGACAGGCTTACGGTGATCGGCGCCAGCACTGAGGCCACGAGGACGGCTGCCGAGGCCAGCCGGCCGAGAAGCCGGTGGCGGCGAAACCTCCTCACTCCCTGCGGATGTCCGCTTGCGGCCCCGCCGTCGCGCGCTCGGTCCGGTGGCCGCACGCTCCTCCCGCCGGCGCGGCAGGCTTGACGTACCAGTTCGAACACTGAGATCTCCTCTTCCTTTCGTCGACCGTGTCTGACACGCGATGCGGTACCGGGATTGGCATGGACGCATTTTCGGGTCTTGCGGAGCGCACCCGTTGTTAGCGCTAACAACGGCCTGGCACTGCTCCGCCCATAGCTCGCTCCCGGTTGTGACGGGACGTGCAATCACCCAGGCCCGCCAACGAAGGACAAGACATGGGATGTCCGCCGGGTTACGGTAAACCCGGATCTGAGGCAGGTCAACAGTCTGTATTACCGACGCAACAGCGCTGTGCCCTTCATTGGCCATCGCAGCCTGTTGGTCACAGAGTCGAAGCTGCCGACAGAAGTCATCGCTCATCCCACCACTAGACCCGCGACGGGCCAGCAGCGAGACCAGTGGCTGTGCAAGAACGCCACGGGCACCAGCCAGGATCCATTCCGTGGGCGGGAGCGCCGCGACGGCTACGCAGGATTGCGAAAGTTTCACTGACGATGACCGGATGGATCATCATCCACCACGGCGGGACGCGAGGAACTCAAGCTCGGCGACCGCTACCCGGCCCCTCGACCAGGCGAACCGGTAACACGTGCCCGGTTCGATCCCTGAGGCCGAGATCGCCGTCACCACAGTCGCCGAACGTACCCGCCGGTGGACCCAGCCTCCTGGTCTCGGGTCAATATCCCAGCTCGTGCAACCGCGCGTCATCGATCCCGAAGTGATGTCCGACCTCGTGCACCACGGTCTTCGTCACCTCGACGACGACGTCCTCCCGCGTGCGGCAGATGCGCAGGATGGGCAGCCGGAAGATGGTGATCCGGTCCGGCTGTACCCCCGCGTACCACTCGCCGCGCGCGGTCAGCGGCACGCCTTCGTACAGCCCGAGCAGTATCGGGCAGCCGGGCGGACTCTCGTCCTCGATGAACAAGGCGACGTTGCGCATGGCCCGCTTGAGGTCGCGCGGGATGCCGCGCAGCGCCTCCTCGACCAGCTCCTCGAACTCGTCGGCGGAAACGTCCACCATCGCGGCCCCCGGTTCAGCTGCGCCCACCGGCGATCATCACATCACGTTCTCGGCCACGGTAACCCGCGCCGCGCCGCCGTGCCACGACTTGTCTTCCGGCTCCGAATTCGACTCGGCCTAGGCCGATGGTCTCAGTCGGGGGTAGGTCCGCCGCTGGATGGCAGCCCGGCCCCGAACCTGCGATAACGGATCACATGAATGAAGCGTCCGTCACCGCATACCTCCAGCGCATCGGGCTGCCGCATCCCGAGCGCCCCGACGCGCAGTACCTGCGCCGCCTGCACGGTCAGCACCTGCACACGGTGCCGTTCGAGAATCTCAGCATCCACCTTCGCGAGGACGTGCCCTTAGACGAGGACGCGCTCTTCGACAAGATCATCACACGACAGCGCGGCGGCTACTGCTACGAACTGAACGGGCTGTTCGCCGCGCTGCTGCGCGCCCTGGGCTACCGGGTGAGCCTGCTGGCTGTGCGCGTGCACGGCGAGCACAGCTTCGGCCCGCCCTTCGACCACCTCGCGCTGCGCGTCGAACTCGGCGAGCCGTGGCTCGTGGACGTCGGCTTCGGCCGGCACAGCGAGTTCCCGCTGCGCCTGGACGAGCGCGGTGAGCAGAAGGACCCTGGCGGCGTCTTCCGCATCGAGGAGACACCTGAGGGCGACTTGGACGTCTACCGCGACGGAGCCCCGCAGTACCGCATCGAGCAGCGTCCGCGTGAGCTCGCGGACTTCACCATCGCGCACGGGTACCAACGCTTCTCCCCCGCGTCCCACTTCAGGCGCTCACCGTTCTGCACCATCCTGACGGACACCGGCATGATGACCCTGGCGGGCCGCAGACTGATCACCACCACGCGAGACGGCGTGCGCAATGAGGAAACGCTGCACGACGACGCACAGGTGCTCGCCGCCTACCGCACGCACTTCGGCGTCACGCTCGAGCGCGTGCCCGACCACAGCGAGGGCACCAGTTGACGGCACCCAACGTCAGGTCCCTGACACGCCCTCGGCCGACACCGGGCGCGCGGGCCTTCCTCTTGCCGGCGGCGGTGCGGATCGTGGGGTCTCCCTCCTCGACGTCTCGATCCCGAGTTGCCACAGAACCCAGAGCGCGACCGAGAACACTGTCGCGGCGGTCAACCGGGAGGCGAGCCCCGAGTCGGCACCGGGGTGCGCGACAGCGATCAAACCGGTGATGGAGAAGACGCACAGGCCCAGGATGGCGACTACCCGCGGCGCGCACGTGTCCGGATCACGACCGCCTTCTCCATCGTCGCTCGCTTCCAGCCGCAGTCTCTGTCTCTGCTTGCCTAACAGAGATGCCAGGAAAGTAGCCGGGGCCACTGCCGCTGCGCGAAGCCTGGTTGATGGTCGCCGCGCCCAGGCTCCCTTACGCGCGCGGCGCGGCGAGCCAGTCGGTGTAGCGAGTGGGAGCAATGCGGGCGTTGCTCGGGGCGGTGAGGGCGGCGCCGTGTACGACGGCGAACATGCCCGCGGTGTCGTCGGTGGTGACGGTGCGCCCGTCGGGCCTGGCGGCCAGGGTGAGCCGGCCGAGTTCGTCGAGGGGGTAGACGTCGGGGCCCGCGATATTGACCGTGCCGCCCAGCGGGCTGCTGGCGGCGACCTCGGCGACCGTGCGCGCGACGTCTGCCGCGGCGATCGGCTGGATCGGGGTGCGCGGCAGGCGCACGACCCCGCCGTCGCTGGTCATGGCCAGGGTCGCGTCCATGAACTCCATGAACTGGGTGGCCCGCACGATCGAGTAGGGGATCGGCCCGGCCTTGAGGATCTCCTCCTGGAGCGCCTTGGCCCGGTAGTAGTCGAGTTCGGGCACCAGGTCCACGCCGACGATCGAGAGGATGACGAAGTGTCCGACGCCGGTCTTCTCGCTCGCGGTGAGAAGGTTGTCCATCGAGGTCTGGAAGAAGGGGATCGAGGCCTCGTCGAAGGTGGGCGAGTTGGTCAGGTTGACCACGACCTCGGCGCCGGCGAGGGCGGCATCCAGGCCCTGGCCGGTGATGATGTCCACGCCCGTGGACGGGGAGTGCGGCGTGGCCTGGTGTCCGGCCGCGTTCAGGTTCTGCACGACCTGCGAGCCGATCAGGCCGGTTCCGCCGATGACTGCGAACTTCATCTCATATTCCTTACACTCGTGGATCAATGTTCGGTGAGGTAGAACTGCGTCGCGGTGACGCTCGCGGGTACGCCGAGTTCGGCGGCGACCGTCTTGATCGCGGCGTCGCCGACGGCGAGGTCGGCGTGGCCGTCGGTGGTGAAGTACGGCGCGATGAACCGCGCGTAGTGGGCGCGGATCTCCTCCGGGGTGTGGCGGCCGAGGAAGGTCTGCATGTGTCGGGTCGTGGTGTCCGGGTCTTCGTGGATCACCCGCAGGGCGCGGCGATGGGCGCGCACGACGGCCCGTACCGCGGGGTCGTCGGGCTTGATGTAGGTGGGATCGACGGCCACGCCCACCGTCGGGATTTGGAAGTGGTCTCCGACCCAGCCGAGCAGGTGCCAGCCTTGCTCGGCGGCGACCGCCTCCGGAGCCATGGTGCTGCCGACCAGGGCGGCATCGAGGCCGCCGTCCTGCAACCGGCGCAGGTCCATGCCGTAGTCGTCGGGTGCGCGGATGACGGTGTGGATGCCGCGGTCCGGGTCGAGGCCGGCTTGGCGCAGCACGATCCGGGTGAAGCAGCCGGGCGCGGTACGCGGGGCGTGCACCGCGAGGCGTCGTCCGGCCAGGTCGGCCAGTGACGGCACGTCGGCGCGGGCGAGGAACCAGAACAGCGGGTGGTGGGTGTTGACGTTGACCGCGACCCAGGGGACGCCACTGGTCAGCCGGGTCAGCAGCGCCCGGCCCAGGCCGATGGTGGCGTAGCGGCGCAGCCGCTCGTCATCCCAGGCGCACCCGTCGCGCAGCGCGACGTGCACACCCTCGTCTGCGTAGAAGTCCTCCTGGTCGGCGATGTACGCGACCAGTTCCTCGTGCAGGCCGCGGCCGACGTATGCCAGATCGAGCGTATACATCAGAGCTCTCCGATACCTGTTCTGGTTAGTACATCGCCATTCCGCCGTTAACCGCTGCGGTGGTACCGGTCATGAACGAGTTGTCCTCGCTGGCGTAGAACGCGACGGCCTGGGCGACATCTGCGGGCAGCGCGAGCCTGCCCATGGGCGTGGCGGCGACCTGGCGCCGCTTGAGTTCCTCGTCGAGAGTGCTGGTCATCCGGGTCTCGTCGACCGGG
Source organism: Actinocrinis sp. (assembly GCA_035763685.1). Classification (GTDB taxonomy): domain Bacteria; phylum Actinomycetota; class Actinomycetes; order Streptomycetales; family Catenulisporaceae; genus Actinocrinis. The sequence goes on from DASUAR010000257.1 coordinate 5,274, forward strand.
CCCGGCTCGACGATGTTGACCGTGACGCCGTGGGCGCCGACCTCCTGGGCGAGGTAGCGGGCGAACTGGGTCAGCGCGGCCTTCGCCGTGCCCAGCGCGATCATGCCCTCGCGGGGTCGGCGGCTCAGCCCGGTGCCGAGGTAGACGATCCGCCCCCGGCCTTTACCGGTCATGCCGGGCAACACGGCCTTGGTGACCGCGAACGCCGCGCGCATCTCCTCATCAAGCTTGCCGCCGAACTCGTCCCAGGTCATCTCGCCGAAGGGCTTGATGACGTACGGGGTCAGCGCGTTGTGCACGAGCACGTCGACCTCGCCCCAGGCCTGGTTGATCTGTTCGAGCATCTTCGCGACCGCCGCCGGATCGCGTACGTCGGCCTGCACGGCCATCGCCTGGCCGCCCGCTGCCTCGATCTGCGCCACCACCTGCTCGGCCGCCGCCGCGCTGCGCAGGTAATTGACGACCACGCGCACGCCCCGCTCGGCCAGCAGGCGGGCGGTGGCCGCGCCGATTCCGCTGCTGGCGCCGGTCACCAACGCCACCCGGTCTGCCGCTTCAGTCATGAAGCACCTCCTGCCCGTCGCCGGAATCGGGGCCGGCGCGGCGGATCGCCCCGTAGAGCACGGTGTCGACGGTGGCCCGCAGCAGATCCGCGGCGCTCCAGTCGAGATCGTGTGGCAACCGCGAATTGAATAAGGCCTCTACCGCGCCACGGGTGATCTCGCTGAGCAACTCGGGCGGCGCCGCAAGCAGGCCCTGCCGATGCCCCTCGCGGTAAAGCCCGTGCAGGCGCTGATAGATCACCTCGTCCATGCGCCGCGCCGCGTAATCGCGCAGCAGCACATCCCCGCCGCGCCCCGTCGCGAGCTGCTCGGCTCCGACCCGCCCGAGTTCGCTGCACGCCGCCATCAGGAAGCGGTGCACCCGCACGTCGAACGGCTCTCCCGCCGCCTCCTGGACCGCGGCCAGCACCGTGCGCTCGATCGCCGCGAAGCGCCGCTCCAGCACCGTGATCAGCAGGCGGTGCCGGTCGGGGAAATACCGGTAGATCGTCTTCTTGCTCATCCCCAGCTCACGGGCGAGATCGTCCATGCTCACCCGCGCCGAGGCCGGCGACAGGAACATCCTGGCCGCCACCTCGACTATCGCCTCGACGCGCCCGGCGTCCACAGCGGAAACTGTGGGAACTTGATCCGTTTCCATAGTTTTCATGGTCGACCCGCACCCGTCCCCTGTCAAACCGGCGGCCGGGGCGCTGAGCTACGCCACAGCTCAAGCTTGGTCTGCGTGGATGCAATATCCGGCATGCACAGCGTCAACGCCGAGGATGCATAAATGATTCATATAAATCTGCTATCCTCCAGGAATGAGTCGCCGAGACGCGCGCGGCGTATCCGATGCCATCGGGTCAGCCCTCTACGGTCTGGCCACCAGGGCCGTCAGACGCCTTCCCCGCGACATGAGCCTGACGTCCGCCGCCACCTTGGCCACCCTGGACCAGACCGGCCCGCGACGGATCACCGATCTGGCGGCGGCCCAGGGCGTCACCCAGCCCGCGATGACCGTCCTGGTCCGGGTGATGGAGGAATCCGGGCTGGTCGAGCGGAAGGGCGATCCGTCCGACAAGCGGGTCACGCTGGTGTGCCTGACCGAGGCCGGCGCGTCGTACGTCCGGACGCGACGCCAGGCGGGCATCGACGCGTACGCGCGGTTGATCGACGAACTCACCGGTGACGAGGTCGAGGCCTTGGCAGCAGCCCTTCCGGCGCTGCTGCATCTGGCGCAGCTCGAAAGCCACGCCCAAGAGGAGCCACACCGGTGACCGCGGCCCAGGCTCATGACCAGCCTAAGAGCACTGCCCTGATACGTTCCGAGGCACGTCTGCTGGTCCCCGCCCTGATATTCATCGCCCTGGTCGTGGCGGCGGTCGCCAGCCTCGGGACGCCGCTGATCACCAGCGTGGCGACCACGTTCCACGTCTCCCTCGACAGCGCGCAGTGGACGCTGACCATCACCCTGCTCAGCGGCGCCGTCGCCACACCGGTACTCGGCCGGCTCGGAGCCGGTCCGCACCGGCGGGCCACGATTCTCGCCACGCTGGCGATCGTCGTCGCCGGCAGCGCGCTCACCGTGCTGCCGCTGCCGTTCGCCTGGCTGCTGGCGGGCAGAGCGGCCCAAGGCGTCGGACTCGGTCTCACGGCGCTGATGATGGGCGTGGCCCGCGACCACCTTCCCGAGCAGCGCAGCGCGGCCACGATCGCCCTGATCTCAGTGGTCTCCATCATCGGAGCCGGCGTCGGCTACCCGCTGGCCGCGCTGCTCGCCGAGTTCGACGGACTGCGGGCCGCCTACGGCCTCGGCCTGCTCGTCACCGCCATCGCCTTGGTGACCGCGTGGCGCTCCATGCCCGCAGCTCCCGAAGGCCGCGCCGCTCACGTGAACGTGGCCGGTGCGCTCGCCCTGGCGGGTGGACTGCTCCTGGTGCTGTTCCTGGCCGGCGAGCGGAGCCTGTGGAGCCGGCACCTCGCCGTGGCGGTGACCCTTGCCGTCGCCGCCGTACTGCTGCTCTGCGTCTGGACCGTTTCCGAACTGCGCACCAAGACGCCCCTGGTCGACGTCCGGGCGGCACGGCACCCGGCGGTCGCCGGGGCGAACATCGCCATGTTCGTCGGCGGGAGCGGCATGTACCTCCTGCTCACGCTCATCACCCGCTACGCGCAGACGCCGCGCAGCGCCGGCTACGGCTTCGGACTGACCACCTTCGTGGCGGGGCTGGTCCTCATCCCGTTCTCCGTGCTGGGGTTCGTCGCCGGCAAGCTCACGCCGCGGGTGCGCGAACGGATCGACGGCCCCCTGCTCCTGGCCGGCAGCGCCGCCATCGTCGGCGGCGGGTTCGTCCTGTTCGCCACCGCCCGGTCCAACCTGGCCGAACTGCTCGCGGCCATGGGCGTGCTGGGCTTCGGCGTCGGCAGCTTCTCGGCCGCCATGCCCGGCGTCATCCTGGCCGTCACCCCCAAGAGCGAGACGTCGAGCGCCATGAGCTTCAACTACGTCGTCCGCAGCGTCGGGTACTCCCTGGGCAGCGCCATCGGCGGCCTGGTCCTCGCCGCGGGCACCGCCACGGGCCGCCTCTTCCCCGACGACGGCGCCTACACCACCGCGGCGCTGGTCGGCATCGGCGCCATGGCGATCACGATGCTGACAAGCCTCGCTCTCGCCCGCCGACGCTCGTCCGAGGCCAACCCGTAAGTTGGACGCACTCATCCCAACACTGGAGGTTCCATGCCCAAGGGCTACTGGGTCAGCGCCTACCGCACCATTGCGGACCCTGAGAAGCTGGCTGCCTACAACAAGCTGGCCGCTCCGGCCGTCAAGGCCGCGGGCGGGCGGGTGCTCGCCCGCGGCGGTCGGGTCGCCGCACACGACGCCGGAATCGCCGAGCGCACCGTCCTGATCGAGTTCGACAGCTTCGAACAGGCGGTCGCCGCTCATGCGAGTGCGGCCTACCAGGAGGCGCTGGCCGCACTTGCCGACGGCGTCGAGCGCGACTTCCGCATCATCGAAGGCCTCGACTGACGATCGAGGCCGCGTCGGCGACGAACACGAAGCCGACTGCGGGATCACCCCGGCTCGTCAGCGCGCCG
>DASUAR010000258.1:0-6219 GCA_035763685.1 Actinocrinis sp.
ATCGGGTATGTACCTAGCAAGTCGGAAGGATCATGCGCGTTTCGTCGGACCTGCGGCAGGGCGAAGGGAGGGATGCCCGGTGTGGATCGGATACCGGTCGGTGTTCGGCGTGGACTGGAAAGAAGCCAACCGCGGCCCCGAAATCGCCGCCGACCGGATGGGCCGCTGGCTGGCCCGCGAGGGGTTCGACGCCGGATTCGACGCCATGCCGGGACGCTACCGGGTCGGCAACGGCGCGGTGCTCACCCAGACCGAGGCCGCGGAACCGCGCCGGTTCAAGGCCGTGCGCTATCGGCTCAAGGAGGCGCCGCGGGCCGGTGTGCACTGGTACACCTCGCTGACCTTCGTCTCGCTCTCCCGGCGGCCCGACAAGGAGCTGCGCGAGCACGGTTACTTCCTCATCGAGGTCTCGGCGCGCGGGTCGGACCCGGCTACGCCGATAGACGAGCGGGTGCGCACCCCCGACCTGACCGGCCTGGTGCTCGAAGCGGTCACCGCGACCGACGGCCCGGCCCGGCTGACCACCCGCCCGCAGCTGATCACCGCCAGCGCGGTGGACGATCTGATCAACGTCTTGTGCGATCCCGGCCGGCGGATGCCCGCGGTGGTGGCGGTGCCCGGCGACGGCGACGACCTGGAGCAGTGGCGGGAGCGCTTCGCCGAGGCGACCAAGTACCTGCACGGCATCGCCTCGCTCTACCTGCTCGACGACGAGGCCGGGCACAAGCTCAACAACGAGTTCGAATACCACTGGACCACGGCCGCGCTGCGCACCTTCCATCCGCTGGTGGACCCGGCCTCGCGCGAAGACGGCGAGCGGCACCCGGTGCTCAAAGGCGACCGGCTCGACTACGAGATGGACGCCGTCCAGGCGATTCTGACCCACCGCATCCGGCAGGCCACGGCCGCCGCACCGCTGCCGGACCCGCTGGCCGACGTCGGTGACGCGCTCTTCCGGGCGAACGAGCAGCAGCGCGCCGACGAGGCCCAGCACCGGCGGCTCGCGCGGGAACTACAGCCGTGCGGCCCGAACGGGTCAGGGCCGGCGGACACTCAGGAGGCCGGGGAAGGCGAGGTCGCGGGCGTCGTCACCGCCGCCGAGCCGGAGCCGAGTCCGTTCGACCTGCTCATCGACTCCTTCGGGGACTTCCCCAACTTGCTGGTCACCGCGGAGGAGGGCCCGATGCGGGCGCTCGGCCAACACAAGGACGCGGCGACCTTCGCCGCCAAGGCCCGCGAGGCGCTGGCCGCCCTCGACGCGTACGTCGCGTTGCGCCGCGCGGGTGGCTGGGACGGCGGCGGGTTCCGCATGTACTGCGAGGACTCCCGGCACGGCGGCCGCATCTACCCGGCCACGCAGGTCGCGGCGCAGGAGTCTGACACGGTCAGACAGGACCCGAGGATGGCCGAGCAGCGCAGGTTCCGGGTGCCGCGGACCGTGTCAGAGAGCGGATACGCCGAGTTCTGGGCGCATATCAAGATCGGTAGCTCGGGTCAGGTGGCGCCGCGGCTGCACTATCTCGACGACACGAGCGGCCAGACGGGCTGCGTCATCGTGGGCTACCTCGGCCACCACCTGAAGAACACCCGATCCAGCTGACCCGGCCGCCAAACCGGGTCGCCTCGCGTCGCCGAGTGTTAGGGCGGCGCTTACCAGACCACCTGTACCTCGTCGCCGATGTGCAGGAAATTGAAGACCCAGGCGGCGTTGCCCGCGCTCAGGTGCACGCAGCCGTGTGAGCGCACGTATACCGAGCCTTCGTGGAACGCCTCGCCGCCGTCGAAGAACACTGAATACGGCATCGGGGCGTTGTTGTAGATCGTCGAGTACCACATCCGGTTCTTGCGGTACACGTGGAACGTGCCGACTTCCGTTCCGTAGCCGGAGCGGCCGGTCGCGACCTTCACCGGGCCGCGCAGGACATTTCCGCCGCGCACGAACCAGGCCAGCTGCCTGGAAAGGTCGATGCAGGCCACGGCTGCCGCGGAGCACGGAACTCCGGGGGCTTTGGCAGCCGACTGATTCGGCGCGGCGCTGCGGGTCGACGGCGGCGTGATTGGCGCGGCCGGCTTGGTAGTGCTCGGCGTCGTCTGCGGGGCCGCGCTGGCGGTGGCGGCCGACGAGGGCGAGGCAGCGGCGGAAGCTGCTGAGGCCGCGCTCGCAGCGGAGCCCGCCGACCTGGAGGTCAGCGGTTTGGCCTCAGCTGCCGGGGACGCTTGGGTCTGGACCGCACAGCCGGCCGTGACGCCCGCGAGGGCGAGCACCACACCGGATCTGGCCAGGACGTGCCTTCTTAGAACCTGGGATATTCGTCGCAACTTGCACCACCCACTTCTCTCGGACCGTCCGCCCCCACGGCTGTGGCACGCGCTCTTCGTGAGCAGAGCCCTGCGCGCTAAGACCTAGTAAGACCTCGCTGTGGCAACTTCAAGACGACTCGGGAACCGTGCGGGTTGCGGCCGTTACCCAGCTGTGCTTCAGACGCAAGGGTTTTGATTCCACAGCGCGATGCCGGGCCGTTCGCGCTCGAATCCGAGCGCGCAGATCGCGGCCGTGTCGAGGATGAAATCGGCGCCGGCCGCCGCCGGAAGACCGAGCCAGCGCGCGGCCAGGACGCGCAGCACGTGGCCGTGCGCGACCAGTGCCACATCGCCTTCCAGCGCGTCCGGCGAGCCGGGCAGAACCAGGGGTTTGACTCGCGCGATCACCCGGTCACAGCGCTCGCCGACCTGATCCACGCTCTCGCCGGGGAACCCGTCGGGGCCGCCCGGGATCACTCCGTCGGACCACAGATACCAGCCGGGCCGATCACGCTGGATGTCCTTGGTGGTGCGGCCTTCGTAGCCGCCGTAGTCCCACTCCCACAGATCCGGGTCGGTGCCCTGAACCGGCAGCGCGGCCAGCTCGGCCGTGCGGCGGGCCCGCGCCGCCGGGCTGGACCAGGCCGTGAAGATTTTCCGCCCCGACAAGGCTTCCCCGGCCATCCGCGCCCGCGCCTCTCCCTCAGCGGTCAGCGGGACATCGGTCCGCCCGGTGTGCCGTCCGCTCTTCGACCATTCGGTCTCGCCGTGCCGCAGCAGGATGATCTCTCCCATACAGCCACGTTAGCGTTCCCTGGCAGGATGGGCCGCATGGAACAGACGAACGGGAGCGGGCCGCTCGCCGAAGCCTGCCTCATCGACGAGCGAGTGTGGACCGCGTTCACCGGGGCGACCGGTTTCATGCCGGAAGACGAGGCGCGCGCCCTGTACGCCGCGGCCGTAGCCGGCGCGCGGGTGGGACCGCTGGTCGAGATCGGCACGTATCTCGGGAAATCCGCCATCCTGTTGGCCGCGGCGGCCCGTACGCAGGGCCGCAAGCTGCTGACCGTGGATCATCACCGCGGCTCCGAGGAGCACCAACCCGGCTGGGAGTATCACGATGCCGGCCTGGTCGATCCGGAAGTCGGGCTGCTCGACACGCTGCCGGGGGCGCGACGGACGCTGGCGCGCGCCGGGGTCGAGCGTGACGTGATCCTGATCGTCGGGCGCTCGCCGGAGGTGGCCGCGCTGTGGACGACCCCGCTCGGGTTCGTGTTCATCGACGGCGGGCACACGGATGAAGCCGCGCAAGCGGATTACGCCGGGTGGGCGCCTTTGGTGGCCCCGGGCGGCCTATTGGCCATCCACGATGTCTTCCCCGATCCGGCGGACGGGGGACAGGCGCCGTACCGGATCTACCTGCGCGCGCTGGAGTCCGGGCGGTTCGCCGAGGACGCGGAACTGAGCGGCACCGGCTCGCTCAGGGTGCTGCGCCGGCAGTGATCGCCGGGCGGTCCCGACGCCCGGTCAGTGCTTGACGATCACGCCGCCGATGGCGGCGGTGCGCTCGGCCAGCTCCGGGCCGGGTCCGGTGCCGTCCGGATGCCAGTCGGTGATCGGCACCAGGCCCGGATCGATGAACTCGTACCCTTCCAACAGCTCACGCACGTGCTGCGCGGTGCGCGGGGTCAGCTCGATCTGGTCCTGCGCCAGCGTCTTGTCCAGGGCGTTGTTGACTTCCTCGGACTCGACCTCGACGACATGGAAGAGGGCTGCCATGCTGCCCGGGACGACCCGCTGCATCAGATAGTCGAGCGCGCGCCTGGCCCGCCGGTCCGCGGCGATGTAGTCCAGCATGCCGAACAGCAGCAGGCCGACCGGCTGGTCGAAGTCGATCTTGCTGACCAGGCCGGGCCGGGACAGGATGTCCTGCGGCTCGCGGAAATTGCCGCCGATCACGGTGACCGGCGGGCCCGGCCGGCCGACCAGCAGGGCTCTGGCATGCGCGAGCGAGATCGGGTCGTCGGCCACGTAGACGAAGGTGCGGGTGTCCGGGGCGCTCTCGCTGGCCGCCTGGTCGTTGCTGTTGGCGATCGTGATCGCCGCGCCCATCTGGAGGAACTGGCGAATGCCGGCCTCGGCCAGTTTGCGCACGGCGCGGCGGGTGAACGCCTCGGCGGCGCGCACGGTGATGACGGTGTCCGGGCGGGCCTTGATCAGCGCGTCGGCAGCGTCCCGGTCGGCCTTGAAGTGGTCCTTGCCGCCGATCAGGTAGTTGAACATCCGGTTCGGATGCGGGACCGAGGTGTCGATCTGCGGCGGTTCCCAATTGGAGGCGAGCTCCTGGTCCCAGGGCGTGTGCCCGTCCACCATCCTGCCGCCTCCCCGATCCATCCGCCGCCGCTTCAGATCTCCGCGCCGCCGACCTTTGTCGGCCTCTTCCTGAGAAGGGTACGCCGCGCGGCTGTATCACGGTACCTTTTGGACCATTCCGTTGGTCCCGGCAGTGCCGGCGGTCGCCCGAGATCGTCTGAGCACTGACTTCTCCGCCGCCGACTCCGCCGCGCCTGACGGTGGGTCAGCCGCGGCGGAGCCCGACGGTAGGGCGGGCCCGGGGTGGGGGACCGAGGCCGGCCCGCGTCGTTTCAGCGCAGTTCGCGCATTACTGGGACCGCATTCCGTACTGAGACGGCATTGCGGGTGTTGCCGGCCGCGTCAGGCCAGGTCGTCGAACTCGCCGTCCTTGGCACCCGCGAGAAGGGCACTGATTTCAGCGCGGGTGTACACCAGCGCCGGTCCGGCGGGGAACCTCGAGTTGCGCACCGCGACCGAGCCGTCCGCGAGCTGCGCGAACTCGACGCAGTTGCCCTGCGAGTTGCTGTGGCTGCTCTTGCGCCAGGCCACGCCGGCGAGTTCGGCCGCCGGAATGCCGTTGTAGGGGGTGGGAATGGTCATCTTCGCTCCCGGATTCAGATACCGCGATCGGTGGCCCGGCCAGGGCCTGGTCCGGCCGCGGCGGGGATGTGGGGGGGTATGAGGACGGCCGCCGGGGACTTCAAGCCGTCGCGCGATCTCGGACACGCTGTGGTGCGGGATCAACTGGACGGATCAAACGGTACGTCCCATGCAGAAGATACTGCGGATGCGACTGCTGATGCACGTGCATCCGCAAAAAAAATATGCAAATCTTCAGAGTCCACCCCTGGCGAATCCTGGCGAACGGCGAGAAGGGCCATTCCAACGCGTGGAATGGCCCTTAGACGATCTTCTGACGAAGTTTCAGCGATCTTGTCGCGCTTACCGATGCGGCCGCAAGTGCGGATGCCAGGTTGGCCGCTCGACTTCCCTACTTCGCTATAGGGAACTGAGATCTCGCGCTACGGCGCGAGCCGACGCGGTCGTGCTCACTGCACGTCGAAGCGAGCCCAGACGACCTTTCCGGACGTCTCGTGGGACCAGCCCCACGCGGCGGACAGCGCGTCGACCAACAGCAGGCCGCGACCGGACTCCGCGGTGTCCCCGGCCTGTTCCGGCGTCGGGGGCAGCGCACTGCCGTCACCGACCCGGCAGGTCACGGCTTTGCCGTCGTATTCGAGGTCGAGCCTGATCCCGGCCCCGGCGGCGGCCCGCCGGTCACCTCGCGCATGAAGCAGCGCATTGGTGATGAGCTCTGAGATCACCAGGTCGACGTCGTCGGCCAGGGCGGCAAGCCGCCACTCGGCCAGCGCGGCGGTGGCGAACCGGCGGGCCGCGCCGGCTGACTGCGGCGACGCGGGGAGGTCGAGGCCGGCACTGCGTACCGGTTCCCCCGGCCGATCCTCGTCGGCGCGCGTGGACTCAGACTGCATGGAGGTCGCGATGGACATGTGGGCGTCCGTGGGGTCGAGGCGGATGAGGCGACGACTGTGCTGGTGGTGC
>DASUAR010000259.1:0-9228 GCA_035763685.1 Actinocrinis sp.
GCGCACCTTCGCCTCGGTGGTCTCCGCGAACAGCCGGCGGATGTGGTCGAAGACGCCGGTGTACGTCGCCGGGTTGGACCGCGGGGTGCGGCCGATCGGCGACTGGTCGACGTGCACCACCTTGTCGAGGTGATCGACCCCGGCGACCCGGGTGTGCCGCCCGGGGACCGCGCGCGCTCCGTTCAGCTCGCGGGCGAGGTGCGTGTAAAGGATGTCGTTGACCAGCGTGGACTTTCCGGATCCGGACACGCCGGTGACGGCGACGAAGCAGCCGAGCGGGAAGCTGACGTCGATGTCTTTGAGGTTGTGCTCCCGCGCGCCGTGCACGGTCAGCACCCGCTTCGGGTCTACCGGGCGTCGCTGTGCGGGCAGCTCGATGCGCATCCGGCCGGACAAGTACGCGCCGGTGAGCGAGTCTTCGGAGTCGAGCAGATCGGAGACCGGGCCGGAGACCACCACGTGCCCGCCGTGCTCGCCCGCGCCGGGGCCGATGTCCACCACCCAGTCGGCGACCTTGATGGTGTCCTCGTCGTGCTCGACGACGATCAGGGTGTTGCCGAGGTTGCGCAGCCGCACCAGGGTTTCGATCAGCCGGTGGTTGTCGCGCTGGTGCAGACCGATGGACGGCTCGTCGAGCACGTACAGAACCCCGACGAGGCCGGAGCCGATCTGGGTGGCCAGCCGGATGCGCTGGGCCTCGCCGCCGGCCAGGGTGGCCGAGGCGCGATCCAGGGAGAGGTAGTCCAGGCCGACGTCGACCAGGAATTGCAGCCGCTCGTTGACCTCCTTGAGCACCCGCTCGGCGATCTGCGCCTCGCGCGAACTCAGCTTGAGCTGCTTGAGGAAGCGCGCGCACTCGCCGACCGGCATCGAGGCGACCTCGGCGATCGACTTGCCGCCGCCCTCGCCGTCGCTCTTCTCCCCCAGGGTCACGGCGAGCACGAGCGGCTTGAGGCGAGTGCCCTTACACGCCGGGCACGGAGCCTCGCGCATGTATCCGGCGTGCCGCTCGCGGGCGCTGTCCGACTCCGCCTCGCTGTGCCGGCGCTCGATCCACGGGATGACGCCCTCGAAGCCGGTGGAGTAGCTGCGGGTGCGGCCGAACCGGTTGGTGTAGCTGACCGTCACCTTGTGGTTGTGGCCCTGCAGGATCGCCTTGCGCGCCTTGAGCGGCAGCTTGCGCCACGGGGCGTCCAGATCGAAGCCGAGCTCGTCGGCCAGGCCCTCCAGCAGCCTGCCGAAGTACTCAGAGCCCTGACCTGCCGCGGTCCACGGGGCGATGGCGCCCTCCGCGACCGACAGGTCCGGGTCCGGGATGATCAGCTCCTCGTCGACCTCCATCCGGATGCCCAGGCCGGTGCATTCCGGGCAGGCGCCGAACGGGGAGTTGAACGAGAAGGAGCGCGGCTCGAGCTCTTCGAAGGACAGGTCGTCGTAGGGGCAGTACAGGTGCTCGGAGTACATCCGCTCGCGCTGCGGGTCGTCCTCGGGCAGGTCGACGAAGTCCAGTGTGATCATCCCGCCGGCCAGGCCGAGCGCGGTCTCGATCGAGTCGGTGAGGCGTCGCTTGGCCGAGTCCTTGACCGCAAGCCGGTCCACGATCACCTCGATCGTGTGCTTCTCCTGCTTCTTGAGCACCGGCGGTTCGGCGAGCTGGATCACCGTGCCGTCCACGCGCGCTCTGCTGTAGCCCTTGGTCTGCAGGTCCTTGAAGAGCTCTCCGTACTCGCCCTTGCGCTCGCGGATCACCGGCGCGAGGACCTGGAAGCGGGTGCCCTCTTCCAGTTCGAGCACGCGCTCGACGATCTGCTGCGGGGCCTGCCGGGCGATCGGCCGCCCGCACTCGGGACAGTGCGGGCGCCCTGCGCGCGCGTAGAGCAGGCGCAGGTAGTCGTAGACCTCGGTGATGGTGCCGACGGTCGAGCGCGGGTTCTTCGAGGTGGACTTCTGGTCGATGGAGACCGCGGGAGACAGGCCCTCGATGAAGTCGACGTCCGGCTTGTCCATCTGCCCGAGGAACTGGCGGGCGTAAGCGGACAGCGACTCGACGTACCGCCGCTGCCCCTCGGCGAAGATCGTGTCGAAGGCGAGGGAGGACTTGCCGGAGCCGGAAAGGCCGGTGAACACGATAAGGGCGTCACGCGGCAGATCGAGCGAGACGTCTTTCAGATTGTGCTCGCGCGCCCCACGCACGACCAGCTTGTCCGTCACCGATGGCTCCCATGCTTCCGACTGTCTTGGCCCGCCGAACACTCCCCCAAACATGCTAGGCGGACGCACCGACAGACTTGTTCCGTTCCGGATAAGGTCCCGCGGCGCGCTGGTGTTCCCGCGCCGACTTCCGCGGTGGCGCGCAGTGCGTGCTTGCGTGGCGCGGCCGGGGCGCGCTGCGGGAGAGTAGGAACCATGACGATTGATCCGCGCTCCCCGGACTTCGACCCGACCGCGCTGCTGGCCGAGATCACCGAAGCGACCGCCCAGTTGCTCGGCTCGGTCGAGCGGCTCGACGACCAGGCGGCCCGCGAGCCGTGCGCGCTGCCCGACTGGACCCGCGGCCACCTGCTGACCCACCTGGCCCGCAACGCGGACGCGCTGTGCAACCTGCTGACCTGGGCCGCGACCGGGGAACGGCACGATGCGTACCCGAATCCAGGGCAGCGGAACGAGGACATCGAGGCTGGTGCCGGGCGTACAGCGGAGCAACTCGCCACCGACCTGCGTGACGCGGGGCAGCGCTTCACCGAGGCGGCGGCGCGCCTCACCCCCGAGCAGTGGCGGTCCACAATCGAGCGGCCCACCGGCAGCCCGCAGCCGGCCGCCCGCATCCCGTGGTGGCGCCTGGAGGAGGTCTACGTCCACCACGTGGACCTCGACCTCGGCTTCTCCCCGGCGCACTGGCCGGCCGAGTTCACCGGCCCCGCGTTGGAGATGGCAGCCGAGCGCTTCACCAACCCGGCGTATGCCAAGACGGTCGAGACGCCGTTCCGCCTCTACGCGGAGGACACGACGCGTACCGTGGGCGTCGGCTGCGACCCGGCGGAGAAGGACCACCTGCTGGTGCGCGGTCCCGAGCCGGCGCTGCTGGCCTGGCTGATCGGCCGCAGCAACGGCGACGGCCTGGTCGTCGAGCCCTTCGACGCCCTGCCGACCCTGCCGGCCTGGAACTGAGAACGACCCGACGCGGCGAAAGGACGGCGCATGAGCTACCACGGCAATGTGACGGTCGGCGGCCCAGCGGACGTGCGCGAGCTCGCGCCGCTGATGATCACCAAGGTCGCGGTCGGCCCCTACGACAACAACGCGTACCTGCTGCGCTGCCGCCAAACGGACGAGCAGATGCTCATCGACGCGGCGGCCGAGCCGGACCGCCTCCTCAGTACGATCAACGGTTCGCTCGCCGCGGTGGTGACGACGCATCAGCACGCCGACCACTGGCAAGCCCTGCAAGCGGTCGTCGCCGCGACCGGCGCACGTACCGCAGCAGGCGAATACGACGCGGACGGCATCCCCGTGCACACAGACCTTCGCCTGCGCGACGGCGAGACGATCAACGTCGGCAACATCCCGCTGCGCGTTATCCACTTGGTCGGCCACACCCCGGGTTCCATCGCCCTGCTCTACGACGACCCCAAGGGGCACCCGCACCTCTTCACCGGGGACTGCCTCTTCCCCGGCGGGCCCGGACGGACAACGAATCCGACCGATTTCAAGTCCCTCATGGACGGCGTCGAGGGCAAGATCTTCGACGTTCTCCCTGACGAGACGTGGGTCTATCCAGGCCACGGGAACGACACGACGCTTGGCGCGGAACGTCCGCACCTCGCCGAGTGGAGAGCCCGGGGCTGGTGAGCTGAGAGGTTGAGCAAGGCTGCGATGACGGCAGGTAACGATCTGACGAAGCGGCAGGTACGGCTCCGGGCACTGACATAGCCTCCGTGAGCCACATCGACACTTTGGGGGGCTCCCATGCGGAAGCTGCTATTCGTCGTGCCCGTCGCCGCCATTCTCACCGGGTGCGCGAGCATCGGCACCAGCGTCAAGACGACGCCCGTGAATCAGGGTTCTACGGCCGCTTCGAGTCGTCAGGCGGCCTCAAGCGCCCCGGCGAAGGCGAAGGCGGGCGTCGGCTCGGCAATCGACCTGAAGGGCGAGAACTCGGGCGACCTGCTGGAGGTCACCGTCGTCAAGATCGTCGATCCGGACTCGCCAACCGACGACTTCTCGTCCCCCGACTCCGGCAAGCGCTACGTCTCCGTCCAGTTCGAGCTGGTGAACAAGGGCACCGGCTCATACTCGGACGACCCGCAGATCAACGTCGACGTCAAGGACGCCTCGGGGCAGTCGTTCGACCCCGAGATCATGGTCTCGTCGACCAAGGCCGGACAGCAGATGACTTCCAACGTCACGCTGGCGCCCGGTGACAAGGCGCTGGGCTTCCTCACCTTCCAGGTACCGACCGGTGACAAGGTCGCGGTCGTGCAGTACAAGCTCAACGCTGGCATGGCCGGCGATGTCGGCGAGTGGCTGGTGAGCTGAGGACTGCGACCGCCGGTTGGCTTCACCGTTCGTTCGGCGCTTCGCAGGGTGCTGTGCCGACACGGCAGGGTAGGTTACGCGGGTGGCGACTGAGCGTGGGGCGGGCGGCGGAAGCGGCGGGACGGGACCGAGCCGGAAGCAGCAGATCCTGACGGCGGGCGCGCTGGGCGCGGCGGCTGGTGCGGCACTGGCCGGGCACCGTGGCGCTCGGGCGGGCTTACTGGGCGCTGCGGTCGGCGCGTTGGGCTTGGGCGCCGCGGAGGCGGTGTCGCGTGCCCGGCAACGGCCCGGCGAGATTCCCGAGCTGTGGTCGCGCATCCTGGCCAGCGGCGCGATGACGGCGCCGGTGGCGTGGGCGGCCGGCCGGGCGACCGGTGCGGGGCCGGTGACCGTCGGTGCGGTGAGTGGCGCGGCGGCCGGAGCGCTCGGGCTGCGGCCGCAGAAGGTGGCCCTGGGGCCCGTGCTCGGCGCGGCCGTAGGCGGTGGGTTCGCACTGCGGCGGCGGGCCGCGGCGCCCGCCGTGGTGGCCACGACGACGGTGGTTTCGTTCCGGGTGCTGTCGGCCCTGCTGTTCCGCGATCCGCAGATCAGCATGCTGGCGGAGCGCGTACACGCCGAGGATCTGCCGTTCGTCGTGCCGCTCGAGTCGCGGAACAGGTACGTCGGCACCGGTTACGTCCGAGATTTGGCCGATGTGCTCGGCGGCACGTACACCGCTGATGCCCCTGACGTCGGCATCGTCGCGTCACTCGACGCGTTGGCTGGTCCGGAGTTCGATCCCACACTCGTCGATCCTCGCGTCCGTGAGTTCTACGAGCACACGACGCGGTTCACGCTCGACATCGTGCCCGAGTGGCGGCTGTGGGTGCGCCCGGGTTATCTGCTCTACCGCAACCTGCTCGCGCGTCCGCTGGGCCAGGCGAGCGTGCCGATGAACCAGCGCGAGACTCAGCGCGGCATTCGCAGCCGTATCGACACGATCTCCGCGCCCGAGGAGGACGTGATCGCGGTGCGCGGCTGGATCCGCTCCTTCGCCGACACAGACGAGCCGATCTATATCGGCATCTACACGACGTACCGCCACGAGGATCGCGGTTACGTCAGCGTCGGCTTCCCGCTCCCCCAGGCCAGCTTCACCGCGACGCTCGCCCCGCGGTCGCGGCCGGGAGGCGGGCTGGTGTTAAGCAGCCGCAGCGAGCTCAAGCACCCGGGGCACTACCTCACGTACATCGACGCCGAGAGCCGGGAGCTCACGACCGCGGCCGTGCAGGGCTTCGCCGAGGAACTTGACGTGTACGTCGAAGACGGCGAGCTACGCGCCGAGCACGCGTTCTGGGTCTTCGGCCTGCCGTTCATGGTTTTGCACTACCGGATGCACCGCAAAGGCGGGCAGAGCGCGCCCGAGACCCCCGGGAAACCACCGACCGGCTGAAGCGCCGTCAGGCACTCGATCGCGCGGCCCGCAGGGGTTCTGACGCTTTCTCCGTTCTGACACCCATTCGGGCCACCCCACGCGCCACCCGATATGCACCGTGTTACCACGGTTGGTGTAGGTGTCCGCGCGGCGGGCGCGGCCCGGAGAGCAGGCGGTGACAGCGGTGCAGCAGATTCCCATGGCCT
The DNA here is from genome assembly GCA_035763685.1 of Actinocrinis sp. GTDB lineage: Bacteria > Actinomycetota > Actinomycetes > Streptomycetales > Catenulisporaceae > Actinocrinis. The sequence goes on from DASUAR010000259.1 coordinate 6,157, forward strand.
CCATCAACTTCAGCCAGGGCGTGACCGACGCGTGGAGCGCGGTGGCCCGATTCATCCCCAAGTTCATCGGCTTCCTGGTCATCCTCTTCATCGGTTGGTTCATCGCGCGGCTGCTGGCCCGCGCGCTGGACGCGGTGTTGCGCAAGGCCGGTTTCGAGCGGATGGCCGAGCGCGGCGGGATCAGCCGCGCGCTGGCGAACAGCAAATACGACACCACCGGCTTGATCTGCAAGGTGGTCTATTACGCGCTGCTGCTGGTCACGTTGCAGCTGGCGATCGGCGTATTCGGCAACAACCCGGTCAGCACCATGATCAACGGGGTGGTGGCGTGGCTGCCGCGCGGCCTGGTCGCGCTCGCGATCGTGGTGGTCGCGGCCTTCATCGCCCGCGTGGTGCGCGACATGGTCGGCGCCGCCCTCTCCAGCTTGTCTTACGGCCGGACGCTGGCGACCATCGCCTCCGTCTTCGTGCTCGGCATCGGCATCATCGCGGCGCTCGGACAGGCCGGGATCGCGACCACGATCACGGGCCCGATCCTGGTGGCCGTGCTCGCGGCGATCGTCGGCGTCGTGGTGGTGGGCGTGGGTGGCGGCCTGATCATGCCGATGCGCCAACGGTGGGAGCGGGTGCTGGATAGCGCGGAACGCGATGCCCGGGGCGTGACCACTTACCAGCAGGGCCGATCCGACGCACTGCGCGGACAGGGCACGATGGCGCCTCCCGCGACCGCACGACCGATGTCGGGCGGGACCGGAACGATGGGCACGGGCACCGAGGGCGGGACCGGCGGAATGGGACAGAGCGGGCCCGGTATGCCGCCGCCTGGACCGTCTGGCAACCCGCCGATGAGTGGCTGATACGAGTTCACGTGCGTAAGGCGTAAGGCAAGCAGCGTGAGCGCCGCCGGACAGGCGACGCTCACGCTGCTTCTAACTAACACGCACCTAAGGCGCCTAACTCACACCGTATTCACGCATGAAGTGGCATACGGCTATCAGGCGCACCGTCGCGAAGTCGTACCCTTCGTGCGCCAACCAGCCCATCTCATGCAGTGCATCGGTGAACCCGAGTACATAGTCGGACAGTGCTTCGCGCAGCGATCGGTGCCCGTGGACTACATCGCGCACTGCTGCGGCGTGCTGATCGACCGCAGCTACCAGCCCCGGCTCGAAGGCAAGCTCCGGCAGCCGCCAGCCGTACTGCTCGGCGATCGCGGCAAGCGGAGACATACCGGGGAAGGTACTGTCGGTCACGGCGCGCTCACTCCTTCATCGATCCGGCGACAGGTAGCGAGCAACAATACCTGTACGCCGAAAGGATGAAGTTAACTAGGGCGTGTTTTAGAACTAGCGCCGGTTAAGGCCGCGGCGTCTGGCGCATGCGATCGCAAGGCGGCGCAGCTCCCTCATATCGGTCATCTGGCAGTGCCCGATAGGTGCCTGGCGGCACCGGGGCTTCGCTAACGCAGCGAGCGTGCGTGGCAGGCGCCGCGGCCCAGGCGAAAGTTCTAAAACACGCCCGAGGGCTGACTAGGGTAGGTTCCAGATCTCGTCGGCGGCTCCGGGTGTGCATGTGTTGATCTGTAGCTGGTCGGTGTCGTTGGTGGTGCTGGCGTAGAGGCACAGGCCCGATCCGGTGTTCACGAGCTGCCCGGCCGCGTTCGCGACCCACTGCTGCGCAGCCGTGCCGTTGCAGGTGTAGAGCTGGATCTTGGTGCCCGGTGTCGTCGCGCCGCCGATCACGTCCATGCACTTGTTGAATACCTGGAGCGTGTTGTCCGGCACCACGGTCCAGTTCTGCGCTCCAGTCCCATTGCAGGTGTAGAGCTGGATGTGAGTGCCGTTGCCGGTGCCCGAGCGGGCGTCGTCCACGCACTTGCCCGCGATACCCGACGTGATCGGGCCGACCGGCTCGGTGACGAACGAGGTCGCGGTGCCGTCGTACGAGGGAGGCGCGGAGGTCGACGCCGTAGCCCACGAGGTGTTCGCGGACGATCCGAGCGAGTAGTTCAGCGTCGCACCGGAGGCCACCGCGCTCTTAGGCAGGTAGGCGTTGTCCCATGCGGCGCCGTTGTACGTCAGGCTCTGAACGTACGGCGATCCGTCGGCTGCGGCAGGCGCGTTGATGGTGATCTGGTTAGCCGCGCCCGGATTCACGATCGCCTGGCTGAACAGCGGGCTGCCCAGTGCAAGGTCCGCGGTGCCGGGTGTCTCCGGGTACATGCCGAGCGCCGACCACACGTACCATGAGCTCATCTCGCCGAGGTCGTCGTTTCCGGCCAGCCCGCCCGGCGTGTTCGGCCAGAGCTGGTCCTGGATCTGCCGCACATCGCGCTGGGTCTTGTAAGGCTGCCCGACGTAGTCGTACTCCCATGGCAGCTCGAAACTCGGCTCGTTGCCCATGTTCGACTGGAAGCCGGCCAGGCTGAGCAGCCCGGAGTAGCCGGACAGCACGTGGTCCAGATAGCCGGACAGCCCCGAGTTCCCGCCCTCGGCCGAGGCGAGCCCGGCCACGTTGAACGGGATCATCCCGGTGTAGATGAGCGAGTCGCCCTCGGCGAAGTCGTTGCTGTTGGTGCCGCCGGTGATCGGATACGCCAGGAACCCGGTCATCCAGCGCCCGTTGGAGTGCCGGGGCTGGAGGTAACCGCTGGACGGGTTGTAGATGTTGCGCCAGTTCTGCGCGCGGTTCTGGAACTTCGTCTGATCGGCCGAGTCGCCGAGCGATCCGGCGAACGCGGACAGCGCGAAGTCGGCCGAGTCGTACTCCAGCTGCGTGGAGACGGTGGCGTATTCGTGGCAGCAGCCGTAGTTGCTGTCGGTCGGCAGGTAGCCGAAGGTGTCGAGATAGCCGTTGCCCGGCCGGTCGCTGTTCGTCGTCGTGGCCTGATTCACCATCGCGGAAAGCGCCGCCGACGTGTCGAAGCTCCTCGCGCCGAAGGCGTAGTAGTCGGCGAGCACGATCGCGCCGGGGTCGCCGACCATGATGTACGTCTCGCCGTTGTTCATGGCCCACTTGGGCAGGGTGCCGCCCTGCTTGTAGTCGTTGACCATGGACTGCGCCATGTCGCTG
>DASUAR010000260.1:0-42431 GCA_035763685.1 Actinocrinis sp.
TGCAACTTTCAGCCCTACTTGAACGGTTAAGTCGGCGGTCCTACCGTGCTAGGGCACCAGAGCCCGGCACCGTCGCCGTGCGCTCATTTGCCCACGGAGGTTTCTGCATGGATACGCTCCACAACCGGTCTCCTCGGCTGCGCGCCGCGCTTGCCAGCATGGGCGTGGCCGCGCTGGCCACGGGCGCCGGGCTCGTCGCGTTCACCACCGGCCAGGCCTCGGCCGCAACGCCCGCCTGCTCCGTCACCTACACCGTCAGCAGCCAATGGCCCGGCGGCTTCGGCGCGAGCATCACCGTCGTCAACAACGCGGCCGCGATCAACGGCTGGACGCTCGGCTTCTCCTTCGGCGCCGGACAGAGCGTCACCCAGGGCTGGAACGGCACCTGGTCGCAAAGCGGCTCGAACGTCACCGTCTCCAGCCTGAGCTGGAACGCCTCGCTCGCGACCGGCGGCTCCGTGCAACTCGGCTTCAACGGTTCATGGACCGGCAGCAACCCGGTGCCGGCCGCGTTCACGCTCAACGGCACCACCTGCAACGGCGCGTCCGCGAGCGGCAGCCCGACGCCCTCGGCCAGCCCGTCGGCGTCGGCCTCACCGAGCGCCTCCCCGTCCTCCTCGCCTTCGGCCTCGCCCTCCGGTTCAAGCGGTGGCGGCGGCTCGGCTCCGCAGTTGCACGTCTCCGGCAACAAGATCGTGACCGGCGCCGGTGCCGACTGGACGCCGCACGGCGTGAACCGCTCGGGTGGCGAATACGAGTGCGTACAGGGCTACGGCATCTGGGACGGCCCGGCCGATCAGGCCTCTGTCACCGCCATCAAGAGCTGGAACGCCAACGCGGTGCGCGTCCCGCTCAACGAGGCGTGCTGGAACGGCGAGTCTTACGTCACCGCGGCGGATGCGGGCTCGAACTACATCAACGCGGTCAAGGCCTTTGTCAGCCTGCTGAACTCGAACGGCCTCGTGGCGATCCTGGACCTGCACTGGACCGACGGCACGTACACCGGCAACTCCTCCGGCTGCTCAAGTGCGACCGCGACTTGCCAGAAGCCGATGCCGGACGCCGCGCAGGCCATTCCGTTCTGGACCTCGGTCGCCAACACCTTCAAGGGCAACAACGCGGTCATCTTCGACCTCTTCAACGAGCCCTACGCCTCGCGCGCGACCGGTGACACCGCCTCCGGGTGGACCTGCTGGAAGAACGGCGGCACCTGCAACGGCATCGGCTACCAGGTGGCCGGCATGCAGGGCATGGTCAACGCGGTGCGCGGAACCGGCGCGAGCAACGTGATCATGCTCGGCGGCGAGGAGTACTCCAACGACCTGACCGGCTGGCTGGCCAACGAGCCCACCGACCCGGACCACAACCTGGTCGCCTCGTTCCACGACTACAACTTCAACACCTGCGCGCCGCAGTCCTGCTGGACCAGCCAGGTCGCCCCGGTCATCGCCAAGGTCCCGGTCATCGCCGGCGAGATCGGCGAGAACGACTGCTCCGGCAGCTTCATCAACCCGCTCATGTCCTGGCTGGACTCACAGGGCACCGGCTACCTGGCCTGGACCTGGGACAACTGGTCCGGCGGCTGCTCCAGCGGCCCGACCCTGATCACCGACTACACCGGAACGCCGACCAACTTCGGCGCGGCGTACAGGGCGCATATCACGACGCTGCCGTAGTGCGCGCCTGCCCGAGGTCCGAGCATCTCAGGCGATAACGACACCGCGCCGCGGTCCCTCCGCACTAGGGACCGCGGCGCGGCTTGTAAGTATCAGTGATCGACTCCGCAAGTCAATCAACGAGTTTCCTTCAAACGTTCGAATCAGCCTTCGAGCTTGACGACCCGCACTCCGAACGGCGGCAGCGTCACCGCGTCCTCGGCCAGCTTGCCGCCGCCGCGCACCGCAGGTTTCACGGTCAGCTCCTCAGCGGCCTGGCTCACGAACCATACCCACCGGGTGCCGTCCTCATGTTCGAGCACATCCACCGCCACCCGCGGCTCGTCCACCGTCACCGCCCGCGCGACGCCCGCGAAGTCCGCCAGCGCGTCATACAGGTCCCGCGTCGGCTCCGGGTTGACCCGCGGCAGGTTCGCCGCCATGTGCTCGATCGGGTAGGTGCAGAACACCATCGAGCCGGCCCCGACGCGACGCACCAGCAGCGCCGGGCGGCCCTTCCCGTCGACCGCGACGACCTCGGCGTCGGTGGCCAGCACCGGCAGCATCGCGCGGCTGTGCTCATTGCCACCGGTGCGGAAACGCAGCCGGCTGCCCTCGGCCAGACCCCCGAACGGCCGGACGAATTCGAACTCGAACTCGTCCTCCTGCACCGTGTCGACGAGCCCGTAGACGAGTTGGTGTTCGAACCCGAACAGGGTGTTCATCGCGGCATGCCAGGGGCCGCGCTGGTTGTCGTGCGCGCCGGCGAAGTAGGAGACGTACACCGTCGCGCCGTCCGAGGCCAGATCCGCCAGGGCGTACCACGTCGGCGCGAGCAACTGCTTGGTCGAGGGCAGCAGGTAGAGCTTGGCGTCGGTGCCGATTCCGTCGCTTTCCCGCGTGACCGCCACCGGCAGATCCGCAAGCCGCGCCGCGATATAGGCCTGGCCGAGCGTCAGGCACAGCTCGGGCCGGTCCTTCCCCGGCTCGGTGAACGGATACTCGGTATCAAGGTACGAACTGACTACCAGCGCCGCTTCGGCCGGTGCGCGGCGCAGCCTGGGGAAGTCGACCTGCGCCAGCACGTCGGCGAACGCGCGCAACTCGGCCAGCTGCGGCTTCGGCGTGCCCTGCGCGTCGGTCAGCCCGAAGTGCAGCTCGAACGGGTGGTGCCGGTAAGGGTCCTGATGCTCGAGCCCGTCGAAGTCGGTGTTGTTCCAGGCGCCCCAGCCGGTGGCCCCGGCCAGCAGCGAGTTGTGCAGCGCCTGCCGGTAGAAGTGCGCGCCGTTCGCGTCGGAGACGAAGTCCGAGGTGAGCCCGAACTCCTCCAGAATCACCGGCAGCCCGAACGAGCCGGCCAGCTCGCAGATCCAGGCGGCGGTGTAGTGCTGACGCACGGGGTCGTTGCCCATCGGATAGCTGTGCGGGCCGAGGAAGTCGCACAGCCGCGCGGCGTCGCGCAGCCGGAAACCGTTGTCCCGGCCGGTGATCTCCAGACCCCACGCGCCGTCGCCCAGCGAGATCGGCTGGGTTCCCCCGCCGGCCCGCACCGCGTCGATGATGAGCTGCGCCCAGGAGGCGACCTGCTCGTGCGGGGCGTCCTGGCCGCCGTAGATCGGCATCTCGTTGGTCAGCAGCCAGCCGGCCACGGCGGGATGCGCGGCGAAGCGCCGGGCCATCTCGCCGCCGAACCAGGCCTGCTGCGCCACCATCCACACATCGCCGTAGAGGTCGCGGCCGCCGCGCCAGGCGGGGTCCCAGTTCTCCCCGGACATGTGCCCGACGATCAGCGTCGGGATCGTATACATGCCCTGCTCGGCGTGCAGGTCGAGGAAGCGGGCGTAGTTCGCGCAGCACTCCTCGTCGACGCGGTTCGGCTCCGGCATGAAGTCCGGCCAGTAGAAGAACGAGCGGGTGAAGGTCAGCCCGTGCTCGTGCAGCACCGCGAGTTCCGTCCTGACCGTGTCCGCGTCGAACTGACGCCACATCAGCGGGCCGCCGCGGCGGGACCAGAAGTTCGCGCCGATCCACGGCGCGGGACTGGATCCGGGCTCGCCGGGCAGCCGGAGGGAGGGACGGTGCATGCGGGTCACGACCTTTCACGGGCGGGACTTGAGGCGCGTTCGGAGCGTCGGCACCCCTGGGCGGGGAGGCCGGTGGGTGCTATACCGGTTTAGTGGACCGTAATTCGGGCCGCCGCGCAAGAGCCATTTCCGGGTCGGGTGGTCGGGCGAACCGCAGCGGGCAGGGCACGCACGTGTAACCTTCACGCCTCGCGGCGCGGCCACCCGCCGCGGTGAAGGCGGCGCTCTCAGTCGCCGCCGCGCCGTAGACTGCCCACGGACGGTGGGGTTGCTGCTCGGTAGTGGAGGTTGCACGAGGTGAAACGGCCGACGATCGCGGACATCGCCCAGCGGGCCGGGGTCACCAAGGCGGCGGTGTCCTTCGCGCTGAACAACCAGCCGGGCGTCTCGCCGACCACCAGGCAGCGGATCCTGGAGATCGCCCGGGAGATCGGCTGGCAGCCCAACAGCGCGGCGCGCGCCTTGTCCGACGGGCGGGCCGGAGCGTTCGGCCTGGTGATCGACCGTCCCGCCGGAATTCTCGGCGCGGAGCCGTTCTTCATGCAGCTGATCGCGGGCATCCAGGGCGCGCTCGCGGAGGGGCATACCGCGCTGCTTTTCACCGTGGCCGAGGACCGGCAGGCGGAGATGGAGCTTTACCGCACCTGGTGGGCGCAGCGCCGGGTGGACGGGGTCTTCATGGTGGACCTTCGCATCGACGATCCGCGCATCGCGGTGCTGCGCGAACTGGCGCTGCCCACGGTGGTCGTCGGCGCACCCGAGGGCTCGGGCGGGCTTTCCGCGGTGTGGACCGACGACGAGACGGCGGCCAGGCTCGCGGTGGCGCACCTGGCCAAGCTCGGCCACCGGCGGATCGCCCGGGTGACCGGTATGACAGACCTCTGGCACACCCGCATCCGCACCGGAGCCTTCATGCAGGCGGCGTCGGAGGCAGGCATCGAAGCGCACTGCGTCACAGCGGACTACACCGCTGAAGGCGGCGCCGGCGCGACGACGGCGCTGCTGGCCGAGGCCCGGCCGCCGACCGCGATCGTCTACGACAATGACTTGATGGCGGTCTCCGGGCTCGGCGCGGCGCAGCGGGCCGGGGTCGACGTGCCCGGTGAGCTGTCCGTGGTCTCCTGGGACGACTCGGTGCTTTGCCAGCTCGTGCATCCGGCGCTCACCGCCTTGCGCAGGGACGTGGTCGCGTACGGCGCGCACGCGGCGCAACGGCTGCTGGAACTGGCCGCCGGCGCCGCTCCGGGCTCGCGCGGCGAGCCGCCGGCGGTGTTGACGCCGCGCGCGTCCACCGCGCCGCCGCCCGCCCGCCGCCACCGCTGACACGAACCGAGTCATAAGTCCGATTCTGTCCTTATTTCCGGTTCATCGCGCTTGATCGGCGAATGTTTCTTTCCGCCCTTCCCGGCCGGCCCGGCTCCGGGCGACGCCCCGACCTGCTCGGTCCCAAATCCGCCGCTCCGCACCCTTGACGCTTAACCGGTTCAGTGCCAGCATCCGTGAACACTCGGCAATGCTGCGAACCGGTGGCAGCAGTACCCGCCTGGTTTGTGAATCCGCACCAAATCCTGGCGTAGCGAAGTGAGGCTCAACGATGAGATCTAGATGGCGCGCGGTATCCGCCCTGGTCCTGGCCCCAACCATGGTCGCCGCCGCGGCCTGCGGGAGCGCAGGCTCCAGCTCCTCCACAAGCTCCGGGCCCAGCGGCGTGCTCACTGTTTCCGGCTCCTCCAACCCGTTCACCGCGAACTTCAACCCGTACTCACCGAGTGTGGTCATCGGCACGCTCGGCATGATCTACGAGCCGCTGATGTTCTTCAACACGGCGAAGGCCGGCGACGTGCAGCCCTGGCTGGCCCAGTCCTACACCTGGAACGCCGACGGCACCGCGATCACCTTCAAGCTGCGCACCGGCGTGACCTGGAACGACGGCAAGCCGTTCACCGCCGCGGACGTCGCTTACACCTTCAACCTCGACGCGAGCGACCAAGCGCTCAACACCAACGGCCTGCCGATCAAGAGCGCCGCGGCCAACGGCGATGGCTCGGTGACGATCAACTTCACCAAGCCCGCGTTCCAGGACCTGGTCTACATCGCCGATAAGACGATGATCCTGCCGCAGCACATCTGGTCCACCGTCACGGACAAGAAGACCTGGACCAACTCCAAGCCGGTCGGCACCGGCGCGTGGATGGTGAGCAAGGTCAACAGCCAGGTCATGGAGTTCACCGCGAACCCGCACTACTACCTCCCGAACACCCCGCACTTCAAGACCGTCCGGTTCCTGGAGTACAGCGCGAACAGCACGGCCGACCAGGCGATCGAGTCCGGTTCGGTGGACTGGTCCGGCGGCTTCATCCCGGACATCAAGAAGAACTACCTCGCCAAGAACCCGAAGTACGCGGTCGAGGACATCCCGCTGTCCGTGACGTATTTCGTGCCCAACTACAAGCAGGGCCCGACCGCGGACAAGGCGGTGCGCCAGGCGATCAGCCAGGCCATCGACCGGGACTTCATCAGCCAGTCCGTCTACAACGGCTACGCCCCGGCGACCAACCCGATGGACCTGCTCACCCCGAACTTCAACAACATCCTGGACCCGAGCCTGGCCGATCAGAAGTTCGCCAAGGCCGACCCCGCGGCCGCCAAGGCGACCCTCCAGGCGGCCGGATACACCCTCGGCAGCGACGGGGTGTTCAAGGACAAGACCGGCAAGCCGCTGAACATCTCGATCAAGGTGGTCACCGGCTGGTCCGACTACATCAGCGTCCTGCAGATCGCGGAACAGGAGCTGGCCGCGGCCGGGATCAAGCTGACCGTGCAGGCCGAGGCGTACAACGCCTGGCTGCAGGACCAGAACTCCGGCAACTTCCAGCTGATGATCGACAACTTCGGCTACACCGCGGACCCGTACACCTACTACAACCAGCTGCTCAACGGTTCGTTCGCCCCCGCGGTGGGCCAGGTGGACCAGTTCGGCGACTACGGCCGCTACGACAATCCGCAGGTTGATTCGCTGCTCGCGGAAATCGCCGGGACCTCCGACGCGGCCAAGCAGAAGCAGGACTTCTACCAGATCGAGCACCTCGTGTTGCAGGACGTGCCGACCATCGCACTGTTCGCCGCGCAGGACGAGATCGAGTTCAACGGCAACCACGTGAAGGACTTCCCGACCACGGACAGCCCGTACGCGGCCCCGCCGATCTGGCTCCAGCCCGACGAGGGCTGGACCGCCCTGCACATCGCCCCCGCCGGCTGAGCGCGCGCTCGGCCGGTTGACCCAAAGCGGTCTCGGCGCTTGACGGCGCCGCGTGTCCCGGAACGCACGGGGTTCCGGGACACGCGGCCGCCGCGGCGCGCGGGCCGCGCGGCACCAGATTGACAGGAGGCGGGGCGTGCGCCTGCGCTACATCGGCCGGAAACTCGGCTTCTACGCGGTGGCCGCGTGGATCGCGATCACCCTCAACTTCTTTCTGCCCCGGCTGATCCCCGGCGACCCGATCGCGGTGATCATCGGCAAGCAGTCGCAGACCGGCTCCGTGCCGCCCGGCGAGGCCGATCAGCTGCGCAAGCTGCTCGGGCTCGGCTCCGGCAGCCTGCTGAGTCAATACGGGCAGTATCTCAACTCCCTTGCCCACCTGCGCTTCGGGCTGTCGATCACGGTGTTCCCGACCCCGGTGATCGACCTGGTGCGCCAGGCGATCTTCTGGACCCTGATCCTGGTGGGCGTCGCCACCCTGTTCAGCTTCCTGCTCGGCATCGGGCTCGGCACCCTCGTGGGGTGGCGGCGCGGCAGCAAGCTGGAGAGCATCATCCCGGTCACCACGTTGCTGACCGCGGTGCCGTACTTCTGGCTGGCCTTGTTGCTGGTCTACCTGTTCGCCAATACCTGGCACCTGTTCCCGGCGCAGGGCGGCTACGACGTGACGCTGGATCCGGGCTGGAACGGCGCTTTTCTTTCCTCAGCCGTCCAGCATTCGCTCCTTCCCGCCATCACCCTGATCGTCGCCTCGATCGGCGGCTGGCTGCTCGGGATGCGCAACATGATGGTCGCCACGCTCGCCGAGGACTATGTCGTCGCGGCCGAAGCCAAGGGCTTGAGCCCGTTGCGCGTGATGACCAAGTACGCGGCGCGCAACGCGGTGCTGCCGAGCGTGTCAGGGTTCGCCGTCTCCATCGGCTTCGTGGTCACCGGGCAGATCGTGATGGAGCAGGTCTTCAACTACCCGGGCATCGGCAACCTGCTGTTCAACGCCGTGCAGAACCAGGACTATCCGCTGATGCAAGGCATCTTCCTGGCCATCAGCTTCGCCGTGCTCGGCGCGAACCTTCTGGTGGACCTGCTCTACGGCGTCATCGACCCGCGCACGAAGGAGGCGTAAGTGTCAGCCACGGTAACCACCCAGCTGGTGGAAGCGCCGGTCGAGACGGCGGCGCGCGGCACCGGTCTGCTGCGCACCGCGCTGCACTCACGGCGGTTGATCGCAGGGCTCTGCATCGTCGGATTCTTCATCCTGCTCGGCGTGATCGGGCCACTGCTCCTCGGCAATCCCAACCTGGTCAGCACAGACCGCGCGGCCGCGCCGTCCGGCGCGCACTGGTTCGGCACCACGGACATCGGCCAGGACATCTTCGCGCAGACCGTGGTCGGCACCCGCGCCACCCTGGAGATCGGCGCGGCGGCCGGACTGGTCGCGACCGCGATCTCGGTGATCATCGGGATCGGCGGCGGCTACGCGGGCGGCTGGGTGGACGAGATCCTCGCCCTGATCTCCAACGTCGCTCTGGTCATCCCGACCCTGCCGCTGGTCATCGTGGTGGCCGCGTTCGTCAAGAACACCGGACTGCTGCCGACCGTGTTCGTGATCGCCATGACCACGTGGGCCGCCTCCGCTCGCGTGTTGCGCGGCCAGACCCTCTCGATCCGCAACCGAGACTACGTACTGGCCTCCAAAGCCCTGGGCGAGCCGGTCTGGCGCATCGTGCTGGTGGAGATCCTGCCGAACGAGCTGCCGATCATCGTCTCGCAGTTCCTGTTCGCGATGATCTTCGCGATCCTCGCCCAGGCGGGCCTCGCGTTCCTTGGGTTGCAGAGTCCTGATTTGCTCACCTGGGGCAACACACTGTACTTCGCCCAGAACGCCGAGGCGCTTTCCTCCGGCGACTGGTGGTGGTTCGCCCCGCCGGGGCTGTGCATCGCGCTGCTCGGTGCGGGCCTGGCGCTGATCAACTTCGGGCTCGACGAACTGCTCAACCCGAGGCTGCGCGTCTACCGCGCCCCGCGCGGCCGCCGCTCGAACCAGGCCGGAACGGAGACGGACCAGTGATCACCACGACCGGAAGCGAAGCTCTACACGGCTCCTGCGGCCTCGGCACGGACCTGGTCCTGCGCGCGAGCAAAGTAAGTGTCGAATACGCCGGTAGCCGCCCGACGAAAGCCGTGCGCGACGTGTCACTCGAGCTGCGCCGCGGCGAAGTGCTCGGCATCGTCGGCGAGAGCGGGTGCGGTAAGTCAACCTTCGCATATGCGCTGACCCGGATGCTGCGGCCACCGGCCCGGATGACTGCCGGCGTGGTCGAGTACTTCGACCGGGACGGCCAGAGCGTGGACCTCGCCGCCCTGGACGGCGACCGGCTGCGCGAATTCCGGTGGAACAAGATCGCCATGGTGTTCCAGAGCGCCATGAACGCGCTGAACCCGGTGACCAGCGTCGGCAGCCAGATGGACGACATCTTCCGCACCCACCGGCCGAGCATGGACAAGGCCGCGCGCCGCCGCCGATCCGGGGAACTGCTGGAGATGGTGGGCATCGACCCGAGAAGGCTGCGCTCCTTCCCGCACGAGTTGTCCGGCGGCATGCGCCAGCGCGTGGTGATCGCGATGGCGCTGGCCCTGGAGCCGGAGATCGTCGTGATGGACGAACCGACGACCGCGCTCGACGTGCTGGTCCAGCGGGAAATCCTAGACGAGGTCGAACGGCTGCGCGCGGAACTCGGCTTCTCAGTCATCTTCATCACGCACGATCTCGCTCTCCTGCTCGAAATCAGTGACCGCCTCGCGGTCATGTACGCGGGCCAAGTCATCGAGTACGCCCCCGCCGAACAGGTCGCCAGCTCACCCCTGCACCCCTATACCCGCGGCCTGCTGCGCTCCTTCCCCGACCTTCGGGGTGAGCGCCGCGAGATGCACGGCATCCCGGGCAGCCCGCCGGACCTGCGTACGGAACTCGTCGGCTGCCCCTTCGCCGCGCGCTGTGAATCAGTTTTCGAACCCTGCCACGAGGTCACCCCGCCACTTCAATCGCCGCCGGGCAACTGGCCGGTCGCCTGCCACCTGCACGACCCCCGTTACGCCCGCACCACAGACGAGGCCGGCCGATGAGCGCCCTGACCGTGACCGACCTGACCGTCGACTACCGCCAGCGTGGCGGCCGCTTCCGCGCGGTGGACGGTCTCTCCTTCGAGCTGGAGCCCGGCCAGACTCTCGCCCTGGTGGGGGAGAGCGGCAGCGGCAAGTCCACCGTCGTCAGGACCCTGAGCCGCTTCGTCAAGCCCAGCTCAGGCGAGATCGCGCTGAACAACCTGACCGACCGGCGATTGGGCCGCCGCGCCGAACGCAAGACCTACCACAAGACCCTTCAGCTGGTCTTCCAAGATCCGTTCGCCTCACTCAACCCGATGCACACGGTCGAGCACCACTTGCGTCGGCCTCTTCTCCTGCACGGCGGCCACCGGCGCGGGCCGAAGCTCGACGCCGCGGTGCTGGACCTGCTGAGCTCCGTCAACCTCACCCCGCCAGAGGACGTGGCACGCAAGCACCCGCACGAGCTGTCCGGCGGCCAGCGCCAGCGCGTCGCCATCGCCCGAGCCCTTGCCACCGATCCGAAGGTGCTGCTGGCCGACGAACCGGTGTCAATGCTCGATGTCTCGATCCGGTTGGAGATCCTCAATCTCCTCGACCGCCTGAAACGGGACCGCGATCTCGCGCTGCTCTATGTCACGCACGACCTGGCGACCGCACGGCACTTCTCCTCGCAGATCATGGTGATGTACCGGGGCGAGGTGGTCGAGCGTGGGCCGAGCGATCAGGTGATCCTGCACCCGGCGCATCCGTACACGCAGTTGCTCGCCTCCGCGGCGCCGGACCCGAGACTGACCCGCGGGCAGCTGGCCGACGCCCGCACGCAACGGGCCCGGTTACGTGATTCCCGCGCCGCCGAGCACCGGGAATCAGCGCTCGATCAAGGCTGCCGGTTCCGCAGCCGCTGCCCGTTCGCGATGGACGTCTGCGCGACCCGGCCGCCGGACCTGCCGGCGGTGAAGGGCGCCGCCAACGGCTCGGCGGCCGGCCATGTCGCGCGCTGCTGGTTGCTTGACGAGTCGGCGGCGGCCGCACCTGCCGCCGACTCATCGAACTAACAGGGTTCTTACCGTCGAATTCTGTTACACCGGGCCGGGCCGGTTACTTGGTCACCGACGCAGCGAACGAGAACGCGGCCGGCATGTGGTGCGCCTGCCCGCCCTCGTGGCCGTTGTACGTGTAGACCTTAATCTCTTTGGATCCCGCGTAGTGGTTGTACGACGCGTAAACCGTCGACGGCGGGCAGATGTCGTCCATCAGCGCGACCGAATACAGCGCCGGAGCGGTCGCCCGCGCCGCGAAGTTCAGCCCGTCGAAGTAAGACAGGGTCCTGAAGACCTGCTCGACCTTGTCCCGGTGCACCTTGCAGAAGTTCGCGATCTCCTTGTACGGATAGCCATCCGTGATCTCGGTCGCGCGCCGGAAGTGCTGGAGAAACGGCACATCGGTCAGCACACCGGCCAGGTCGGTCACAAGTCCGGCGACCGCGATCGACATCCCGCCGCCCTGGCTGCCGCCGTGCACGACGACACGCGAACCGTCGACGAACGGATGTGTCCGCGCGGCCTCGACCGCGCGCACCGCGTCGGTGTAGAGCCGGCGGTAGTAGTAGGTGTCCGGTGCGAGGATCCCCCGCGTCATCACGCCGGGATAGGCCGGGCCGTTGCCGTCGGAGAAGTCGTCCGGGGTGTCGCCGACCGACCAAGAGGCGCCCTGGCCGCGCGTGTCCATGATGAAGTGCGCGTATCCGGCGCTGGCCCAGAGCAGCCGCTCGAAATGCAGGCCGCGTCCGCCGCCGTAGCCGATGTACTCGACGATGGTTGGCAGCGGTCCCGTCGCCGAGGCCGGGCGCAACATCCAGCCCTTGATGGGCTGGCCGCGATAGCCGCGAAAGGTCACGTCCTCGACCACAACGGTGCTCAACGCGGTTTCTACCTGCTCGAACACGGCGTCGATCGGGTGCGAGCGCGCCGAGGCGAGTGTGTCGGCCCAGAAGGCCGCGAAATCCTCCGGTTCCGTGCGCGCCGGGAGGTAATCGACGAGTTCTTCCAGGTCCTTGTCTACGAACGCCATGTTCAGACCTTACCGGGGAGTCGAGCCGCTCCGATACGCCTGTTTCAGCACTTGCGCGACCGCGCTGATTCCCGCGGGGCCGACTCGGCAACAGCCCCCGACCAGGCGCGCTCCGGCCAGCACCCACCTGCGCACCAGATCCGCGTCGAACGTATTCGATCCCTTCCATGTGCGCTCGGCCGCATCCCACGTCTCCCCGCTGTTGGGATAGACGACCACTGGCTTACTCGTCACAGCTGCGGCGATCTCCACTGCCGCCGCGACATCGTGTGGCGCGCAGCAGTTGACCCCGACCGCGATGACCGAATCCACCGACGCGGCAAGCGCGAACGCATCCTCAAGCGGCTGCCCGGCGCGCGTCCGCGATCCCGAAACGGTGTACGAGAGCCAACTCGGCAGCCCGGAAGTGCCGACGACCCGCAGGATCGCCTCGGCCTCATCGATATCCGGCACGGTCTCCAGAGCGAGAACATCTGGCGCGGCCGCCGCCAGCGCCTCGATGCGCGGCCGATGGAACCGTTCAAGTTGCGCCACGGTCAGCCCATAGCGCCCGCGGTACTCCGAACCATCCGCCAGCACGGCGCCGTACGGACCCACCGACGCTGCGACATAACGGGGCCCAGCCCGCCGCGCCAACTCAACGCTGAGGCCGAACAGCGCCGCGGCCTGCTCACGCCCGATCCCCTTGTGCGCAAAGCCACCGAAGCTCGCCTGATAGCTGGCGGTGATGGCCACCTGTGCGCCCGCCGCGACATACGCCTCGTGCGCCGCGACGATCGCCGCCGGATCGTCCGCGAGTAGCCGCGCCGACCACAACGCGTCCGACAGATCGTGGCCCGCGGATTCGAGCTGATTGGACATCCCGCCGTCGAGCACCAGCGGTTCAGCGGTCAGCGCCTCCGCAAGTGTCATCACACCTTGATCCTAAGCCCGACCAATCCCGCTGCACGTCGCCGCCTGTCTCGTTCAACTGGACAACCCGCCTTTCCCCTCCCCGCCTACCGCCGCACGCCCTCCCGCTCTTCCCCAATAAACCCCCGCGATGACATCTCCGCGACGCGGCCGGAGTACAGCGGCGAGTCTCGTTCACGGCTTTGCTCGACCACAGACGCCCGTGTCCGCTGTGAGTCTCGCGATAGCTTTGCCGACGGCGGATGACGGTTACGCGGGACACGCGTCGACAGGTTTTCCACTACAAGCCCACCGCGAGCGTGGAGCGGCTGGTCCGGCTGCGGGATCGGCACTGCACCTTCCCCGGCTGCGCGATGCCCGCCACACGCTGCGACCTGGACCACATCACAGCGTTCAACCACGACAGGCCCGAAGCAGGCGGCGCGACGCTCCCGGAGAACCTGCACACCCTGTGCCGCAGACACCACCGCTTGAAAACCGCCGGACACTGGAGCGTCCAGCGCGGGAGCGAGGGAGAGGTGGTGTGGAGCGCACCCACCGGACACCGCTACATCACCCACGCGGAAGGATACGCGACCTGACCGGGGAAACCGGCGCCTTGGGCTGGAACCCACTTTCCTGAAGATCCGCCGACGCGTATCCCGCGTAACCCTCCACCGCCGCCGGCAAAGCTATCGCGAGACAACCAGCGCACACGAGCGTCTGGGGTCAAGAGCCGCGGTGAACGAGACTTGCCGCTGCACGAAAGCCGCGTCGCGGAGATGTCATCGCGGGTTTAATTGGGGGAAAAGCGGGACGGCGGCCCGGCGGTTGGCGGCGAAGGAAAAGAAGGCTGTCCAGTTGAACGGGACACGCGGCGCCTGGGTGGAAGCGTACGCGGCCAGGGCTCCGGCGCCCTGGCGAATCGCCTAGAATTGTCCGAGGTCCAACGCCGCGGCACTCCACCTCTGGGACGAAACAGTTTTCGAGAACGCCGGAGCTTTGGCACCGCAGTAGGCAGAAAGCCCGGGTGGGCACGACTGTTCGTCGTGGAAATCAGCGGCTCATTCGTCGTCCAAGCCGGGCAGGTCTGGCGCCTCCCGGCCGGTGTCGCCTATGCGACGCTCCCATTCCGCTATCCGTTCGAAGCCATCGGTTATCTGTTGCATTGCGGTGACGGCGGTTGCCACTGGCGGGCGGAGGACTCGGCTCGCCGAGGCGAGCCTACTCATCGCACCGATATAGTCTCTGATGACGCCGACATTCTGCCGAAGCCTTGGCGTGATGGCCAGGATGAGCTCACAGGAGTACTCCACGAAGTCGGCCGCGGGATTGCTCTGTTCGGCAGCACGCACAAGCGTCAGGACGTCAGGGTCCAGGCGAATGGCTTCCGAAGCGAATTCGCTGGCCAGATTGAGGATATCGCGAACCGGTTGTTCGAGGCTCTCGGCATAGCGCCTGAGCGCGGCGACCTTTGCGGAGGCCGCGCCTGAACTGAAATCGAGATTCTCGTTTTGAAGTATGCCCACCGCTCTCTCGTTGACGGCATCTATTTGTAGAGTCGTGTCATAGATGGACTTTAAGAGGTGGCCCCATTTTGGGATCGCCTGCTCCAATTCAGCGATTATGTCGATATCGCTCGGGCTGTCGAAGCTATTGGGCCCGACCTCTGCGTGACGACCAGGATCGCCGGGCAAGTCGATTCCCGCGGAGATCTCCAGCAGCCTGTTGACGATCCGCGAGATGGCTCGACGGTGGTCAGGTGAATCTTCCGCCTCGAAACGAAGGCGTCGCCAGTCTTCCCGCTGGGTGCGCTTGATGAGGCTGACTACTTCGTCTCTGGAGTCTTCGAGGTCAAGCGCCGGGGTGTCGACGTACAGAATCGGCAGAATCAGTTCCTGCCTTCCGAGGCTGGTCGAGTGGCCGGCGAACATGAGCAGTTCGCGCCTGCACTCAGCGCTGTTCAAGTATCCCGGCGTGATAATCGGGATGAAGAACGTCGTCCCGCCTAGAGCGACATTGAGTCGCTCGCGCCAATCCTCTCCCCACCCTATGTGGGTTCTATCCACAAATATGTCCAGCTCTTGACGGGTCCGTATCGCGTACTCCCTCTTGATCAGCTCAGCTAACCGAAGAATGCGTCCGTGGTCATATTCGTTGTCAAGATGCGTATAACTCCAGAAGAAGCCCGCGACAGATCTCGTCATGCGCCGATGTTAGCAAGGGCACTGCGATCTATCTGCCTGTTGCACAAACTCCTGAGTCTTCGCAGGGTGCGGACGTTG
Organism: Actinocrinis sp.; assembly: GCA_035763685.1. GTDB lineage: Bacteria > Actinomycetota > Actinomycetes > Streptomycetales > Catenulisporaceae > Actinocrinis. The sequence continues at coordinate 15,350 of DASUAR010000260.1, forward strand.
CGACCGGCTATTGATGCCTTCAGAGTCGGGAAAAGCCGGAGCGCTTTCGTGCTCCCGCGAATCGCCCAGGGCAGGTCAGTGCCGCTCGGTGCGTAGATCGAGGCGGCGCATCACGCGGTCGACCAGTTCCGGGTCGGAGCCCGGTTCGGCACGTGCGGCGAGCAGTTCGCGTCGGCCCGCCGCGATCATCTCCTGATCCAGTGCTTGGAGCTGCTTGGCCTCGCCGTAGCGTTTCTTGGCGGCCGCGCGCATCTCGTCGTCGACGGATTCGGGAAACGCGTGGGCTAGGCGGCCCTGGCGCCGGTTGGCCAGCCGCTCGTACAGCTCGTCGGGCACTGAGCCGGACTCGGCAGCCCTGTTGAGTTGGCGCAACTCGGCCTTGGCGACCCGGTACCAGAGCCGTTTTTCGGCCTCTCGCTCCGCCTGATCGTCCGCGTCGACTCGCAGCAGGCGGACCAGGACCGGCAGGGTCAGCCCCTGGACGACCAGGGTGAACAGGACGACTGCGAACGCGGTGAACAAGAGCGCGTCGCGGCCGGGGAAAGCTTGCCCGCCCTCGACCGTCAGCGGGATCGCGAGTGCGAGCGCGACGGTGACCACGCCGCGCATCCCGGCCCACCACATCACCACGGTTTCCCGCCACGTGATCGGCTTGTCGTCGAGCTCGGCCCGGCCCATCCGATTCGCCAGCCAGGCGGCCGGCAACAGCCAGGCGAGCCGCGTGAATACGACGACTGCGACAACGGCGAACGCGTCACCGAGCAGCGAGGTCCAATCGCCGACGTCCCGCACGACGACGTACAGCTCCTGCCCGATGAGCCCGAACGCGAAGCCGGTCACGAGTAGCTCGACGATGTCCCAGAAAGCCGTGCCCACTAGTCGATACGCGACGTCGTCGGCGTCGATCTTGTCGGAGAGGTACAGCCCGTATACGAGTACTGCGAGTACGCCCGACCCGTGCAGGTGATCGGCCGCGACGTAGGCGGCCGTCGGGATCAGTAGGCTGAGACTTACCTGGAGGGTCGCGTCGCCGAGCAGGCCCATCGCCCGGTTCGAGCCCCAGCCGAGGACAAGACCGACGACGACCGCGATCAGCGCGGACAGGGCGAACTCGCCGACCGCCTGCCATCCGGAGAAGTGATGCGAGACCACGGACGTGACCGCGACGCTGTAGATGACGACCGCGGTCACATCGTTGAACAGCCCCTCGGTTTCCAGGGTGCTGATCAACCGGCGCGGCAGGCTCAGATCCCCCGCGACCGCGGTCGCCGCTACCGGGTCCGGCGGCGAGATGAGCGCGCCGAGCAGCACCGCGACGCCGACCGGCAGCCCTGGATTGAGCACGCTGAAGACTCCGGCGACCGCGACGGTTGTGACCAGGACGAGCAGGATGGCCAGCAGCAGCACCGTGCGCCAGCTCGCCTTGAACTGCCGCCAGTGGGTGCGCCTGGCCGCGGCGAACAACAGCGGCGGCAGCACCAGCGGAAGGATCAGGTCGGGCCGGATGTTCGGGTTCGGCACCTGCGGCAGCAGCGCCATCGCGGCGCCGAACAAGGTCATCAGCACGGGGGAGGGAAGCCCGATCCGGCGTCCTATCGGCACGGAGAAGATCGTGGCCAGGCCGATCACGAAAAGAATGGTCAGTTGGTCCATACGGGCACCTCCTGTCGGGCCGGTCGGGGGTCATGCCCCGGTGGCCGGTTCGGCGGGATACCCGTGATGCTATCCGGATGGTTATCGTCTAGGGCGAATTGTCCGGTGCCCGCCGGTCGGCGGGCACCGGGAGGGTTACGCGGAGGCGGTCCCGCCGCCGAGCTGGGCCAACTGTTCGCTGATCTGCTGTTCATGCGCGGCGACGTCCTCGCGCGCCTTGCGCGGGCTCCAGCGTCCCGCCATCAGGAAGATCGCCGGAATGAACACCGCCTCGCCGCCGAGGCACACCCACCACCAGGTCTGCCAGTCCTTCGGGTTCTGCGCGGCCGCTTGCTGCACCGCGGGGCCGTACTGGCTGAGGATGGCGAGCTGGGGCGCGGCTTTTTGGACTGCCAGGAGGTTGGGGATGCCGACTTCTTGCACCGCTTGGGCTTGCAGGGCCGGGGGGATCTGGTTGGGCGGGTACTGCTGTAGTTGGGCGAAGAGCTTCGGGTGCTGCTGCACGATCGCCAGCGCGGGCCCGGCCTGTGCCTGCGCGGCGGCGACTTGCGCGCCGTGGTCGACCAGCGGCGTCGCGCTCGAGACGACGATCGGGAGGATCGCGGAGGAGATCGCGACGACGGCGCGGATGATCCACCCGTACACGGCCAGTCCGGTAGCGGTGGCGGCCGGATTGCGCCGCTCGACAGTCTCGGTGAAGCTCGCCATCCACGGCGCGTAGGTGAAGCCGCCGAAGATGCCGATCCCGGCGACCAGCAGTGCGAAGGTGTAGTAGCTGGTCTGTGGGCGTGTCGCGGTGAGGGCGAACGGGATCAGGACGGCTATGGACGCCAGTGCGCCGATGACCATGAACGGCTTGCGCACCTTGGCCCAGTCGGACAGCAGTCCGACCACGACGAGGCTGACCGCGTTCGCCGCCCAGTACCAGTTCAGCAGCCCGGCCGTGCGCTGCACCGTGTAGCCGAAGGTCGTGACGAAGTACACGGTGAACGAGCCCACCGCGGCGAAGTAGAGCAGGAGGAAGAGGCTGATCGCGAGGGCGGAGGAGAGGATGTCGGTGCGCAGCATCTGTCGCCAGTGACCGCGCAAGACGGATTCGGTGTCGAGGCCCTTTGCGCGGGCTTCGATCAAAGCCCGGTCGCGCAGGCTCACCATGATCTGGTCGCGCAGTTGGGGAGAGAGCTCGCGCAGACCGAAGAGCGCGATGACGAACACGAGCAGCCCGGCCCAGCCGGCGTAGCGGAACTCGTCCTGCCACGTCGTCGAGCCCGAATACGTGTGACTGGTCACGGCCGTGACGACCAGGCTGCCGACCACCGGTCCCATGGTCCAGAAGCCCATCGCGGAAGCGCGCCCGAGCTGTGGGGAGAAGTCGCGCACGAGTGCGGGCGTCGTGACCAGGATGATGCCCTCGACGAAGCTGACCAGCGCGATCAGGAACAGGAACATGCCCTTGGAGCCCGCGTTGGGGACCGCGAAGGCGACCAGCGCGCCAGTGATCAGCAGGCCGTAGACGGTCAGGTTCGCCCGGCCCCAGCGATCCGCGAGCCCGGCGAGCAGCGAGGCGAACGCGCCGACCGCATTGCCGACGACCGATACGTACACGAAATACGTGAACGTCATGTTGTAGTGCGTGATGATCGCGGTCGATACCGCGTACTGGATGTAGAGCTCGTAGTAGAGCACGACGGTCGCGGCGACCACGATCGCGAGGTACGCGTACCGTGCCGCGGTGTCCGGGTATCTGGTCAGCTGCCGGTGCCACAGGACGTTTGCGGCACGGGGACGCGGTACGGGAGTGGGAATTCCTTCCGTTGCCGAAGCGGACATTGCTCTGGACCTCCTGGGCGAAGGACTCACCACCGCACGGCGTTGTGCGGCGGCGTGAGCGTAGTACCGACCGGACGGTATGGCTAGATGAGGCGGATGCGGTATTCGTCCGGCGGTAGGGGAGGAGCGGTGAACTACTCGGGGCGCAGCGAGGCGAGGAAGAGGTCGGCGTAGTGCTCCGCGATCTGCTGCCGGGTCAGGCCGCCCTCGCGGTGGTACCAGGTGCCCAGCTGATTGACCGAGCCGAAGAAGAAGTGCACGGCCAGATCCGCCGGCACGTCCTTGCGAAACGCCCCGTCCTGCTGGCCTTCCTCGACCAGCGCGCGGAACCGCTCGTGGTAGCGCCGCCGCTCGGCCCGAACCTGCGTGCGCTGCGGTTTCGGCAGCATGTGGACCGAGCGGAAGGAGACGATCGCCTCCTCGATCGAGTCGAGGGTGCTTTCGACCACGTCGGCGGCGGCTGTGCGCACTCGTTCGGCGGCTGTGCCGGGGCCGTTGGCGATCGCGTTCAGGCGCTCGGTCTGGCGGCCGAGCAGCCGATGGTAGATCTCGTAGAGCAAGTCGTCCTTGGACGCGAAGTAGTGGTACATCGCGCCCTTGGTCACGCCGGCGGCGGCCACGATCTCCTGGACCGAGGTCCCCTCGACGCCCTGCGCGGCGAACAGGCGCAGCGAGGTGGCGATCAAGCGCTCCTGGACCGGTAGCCGCGCGAGGTCCGGCGGCGGGGAGGGCAGCTCCTTGATCGGTGTGCGTGGCATGTCAGCAAGGGTATCGACAGACGTCGGACGGGCCGTCATGCGTTGCTGCCTGGGGGGTTCAGGTTCTGTTGGGTCGTGTATTGCTTGAGTTCGGTACGTGCGACGGACCGGATGTGTACCTCGTCGGGTCCATCAGCGATGCGGAGGGTGCGCAACGCGGCCCACATCGCGGCCAGCGGAGTGTCGTCGCTGACGCCCGCGCCGCCGTGCGTCTGGATCGCCTTGTCGACTACGTCCAGCGCCACGCGCGGCGCGACCACCTTGATCGCGGCGATCTCGGTACGCGCGCTCTTGGTCCCGTAGCGGTCGATCAGCCACGCGGTCTTGAGTGTCAGTAGCCTGGCTTGCTCGATCGCGATCCGCGATTCGGCGATCCACTGCTGCACGACGCCTTGCGCGGCCACCGGCTTGCCGAAGGCGACGCGGCTGACCGCGCGCTGGCACATCAGCTCCAGCGCCCGCTCCGCCATGCCGAGCGCCCGCATGCAGTGGTGGATGCGGCCGGGACCGAGCCGCGCCTGCGCGATCGCGAAGCCGCTTCCTTCCTCCCCGATCAGGTTGGCGGCCGGGACGCGCACGCCGTCGAACACGATCTCCGCGTGGCCGTGCTGATCCTGGTAGCCGAAGACCGGTAGGCCGCGGACGATCTTCACGCCGGGAGCGTCGAGCGGGACGAGAATCATCGACTGCTGCCGGTACGCGGGATTGTCGGGGGCGGTTTTGCCCATGACGATGAGGATCTTGCAGCGCGGGTCCATCGCGCCGGAGGTCCACCACTTGCGGCCGGTGACGATGTACTCGTCGCCGTCCCGCTCGATCCGGGTCCTGATATTCGAGGCGTCCGAGCTGGCGACCTCGGGTTCGGTCATGCCGAAACCGCTGCGGATCTCGCCGCGCAGCAGCGGGGCGAGCCAGCGTTCCTTCTGTTCGGGGGTGCCGAACAGGTGCAGCACTTCCATGTTGCCGGTGTCGGGCGCTGCGCAGTTGAGGGCTTCCGGGGCCAGGTCGATCGAGCGGCCGGTCAGCTCGGCCAGCGGCGCGTAGTCGGTGACCGAGAGGCCGTGCCGCGGATCGTCGGCGTCGGGGAGGAAGAGGTTCCACAGGCCGCGTTCGCGCGCGGCGTTCTTGAGGTCCTCGACGATCGGCGGCACGCGGTGTACGTCCCCTGCTTCGACGAGCGCGCGGCGCTGCGCCGCGTACACCGGTTCGGCGGGGTAGATGTGGCTGTCCAGGAACGCCCGAAGGCGATCCAGGTAATCCTTGGCCAGCGGGCTCGGCTCGAAGTCCATCGCAGGTTCCTGTCTTGGAGCGTTTACGCGTCGGTGTGCGGGATGGCGTCGAGTTTGCGCACGTCCAGCGCGCCGTCGCGGTGCCGGGCACGCAGCACCTTCTTGTCGAATTTGCCGACCGTGGTCTTCGGCACCTCGCCGATGAAGGTCCAATAGTCGGGGACCTGCCACCGGGCGACCTTCCCGGCGAGGAAGACGGCTAGGGCTTCGGCAGTGGCGTCGGCTTCGGGCCTGAGCACGACGCAGGCGAGTGGCCGCTCGTCCCACTTGGGGTCGGGAATCGCGACCACGGCGGCTTCCAGGACGGCGGGGTGGGCCAGGAGCTGGTTTTCCAGGTCGACCGAGGAGATCCATTCGCCGCCGGACTTGATCAGGTCCTTGACGCGGTCGGTGATCTGGAAGTATCCGCGGTCGTCGATGGTGCCCAGGTCGCCGGTGCGCAGCCAGCCGTCGTGGAACTTCTCCGGCGCGGGATCGCGGTAGTACGAGCCGGTGATCCACGGGCCGCGCACCTCGATCTCGCCGACCGACTCGCCGTCCCAGGGCAGTTCGGCGCCGCCGTCCACATCGACGACGCGCATTTCGACGCCGGGCGCGACCCGGCCCGACTTGAGCCGCCACTCGACGTCCTCCGGCGTGCCCGGCTCGACGCCGGCCGGCGGGTGCGCCATACCGGCCACCGGGCTGGTCTCCGTCATGCCCCAGCCCTGGATGATCCGCAGGCCGTAGCGCTGTTCGAAAGCTTCGAGCATGGCGCGCGGCGCGGCCGAACCGCCCGAGGTCGCCATGCGGAGCGAGGAGAGATCGATGGGCCGGGTCTCGCCGTAGTTGAGGATCCAGTTCCAGATGGTGGGGACGGCGGAGGCGACGGTCGAGCGCTCGGCCTCGATGAAGTTGACCAGGCCGTCAGGGCCCATATGCGGGCCGGGCATGTGCAGCGTCGTGCCGTTGAAGAAGGCGCCGTAGGGGATGCCCCAGGCGTTCACGTGGAACATCGGCACGATCGTCAGGATCCTGTCGGACTCCGTGGTGCCGGCCATGCAGGCGGCCTGCCCGGCCAGCGCGTGCAGGAAGTTCGAGCGGTGCGAGTAGACCACGCCCTTCGGGTCACCCGTGGTCCCGCTGGTGTAGCACATCGCGGCGGCGGATCGTTCGTCGAGGTCGGGCCAGTCGTAGCCGGGTTCTTCGGCGGCGAGGACCGCCGAGTACCGCAGGACTTTGACGCCGGCGGGAACGTCGGCGAAGAGCCCGAGGTCCGCCTCGCCGACCACGATGTACGCCTCGACGTCGGTCAGTCCCGGCGCGATCGCGGCCAGCAGCGGCGCCAGGCTGCCGTCCACGATGATCACCCGGTCGCCGGCGTGCTGGATGATGTGCGCGACCTGATCGCCGGGCAGTCGTATGTTGAGCGTGTGCAGGACCGCGCCCATGCAGGGAACCGCGAAGTACGCCTCCAGGTGCTCCTGCGTGTTCCAGCAGAAGGTGCCGACCCGGTCGCCCGCGCCGACGCCGAGGCGGGCCAGCGCGGCGGCCAGTCGTTCGGCGTTTCGCGCGATCTCGGCGTACGTCGCGCGGCGCGCCTTGGTGCCTTCCCAGGTGACGCACTCGCTACCGCCGTAGATGCGCGAGCCGTGCCGCAGGATCGAGGTGATGGTCAGCGGGTAGTCCTGCATCGTGCTGGAGATCATCCTGGGCGCCTTCCGGAATGGGCGGGGCTAGCCGACGTACCGACTAGTCGGTACTGTTCCACCGAGCCGTACTCCGTGCAACCCCCGAGCGAGAGACCCGAGAATGAGCAATCCGGACCACGCCGACCCGCCGGGTCTCGCGCTCTCGCCGCTGCGCGCCTACCTGGCGGAACACGCGGCGCAGCTCGGTGCCGAGGCCGGGGACGCAGTGCTGAGCGCGCAGCTGATCGCGGGCGGCAAGTCGAATCTGACGTACGTGCTGAGCGGGCAGCGGGACGGCGCTTCGGCCTCGTGGGTGCTGCGGCGTCCGCCGCTCGGGCACGTGCTGGCCACCGCGCACGACATGTCGCGCGAGTTCCGGGTCCTGGCCGCGTTGGCACCGACCGGCGTGCCGGTACCCGAGGTGCACCTACTGTGTGAGGACCCTGGCGTGATCGGCGCTCCGTTCTACGTGATGGAGTTCGTCGAGGGGACGGTCTACCGGGATAAGTCGCAGACCGCTGCTTTGACCGCTGACCGCGCGCGGGCGATGTCGTGGGCGCTGATGGACGTGCTCGCCGACCTGCACGCGGTCGATCCGGCGGCCGTCGGGCTCGGCGATTTCGGCCGGCCCGAAGGGTATTTGGAGCGGCAGGTCGCGCGCTGGGGCAAGCAGTTGGCCGCCTCGCGCAGCCGAGAGGTACCGGGAATCGACGCGCTGCACGAAGCGCTCGGCGAAGCCGCGCCGAAGTCGCAGCGTGCCGCGATCGTGCACGGCGACTACCGGCTCGACAACGCGATCGTGGATGACGAGGACCGCATCGCCGCGGTGCTCGACTGGGAGATGGCCACGCTCGGCGACCCGCTCGCAGATCTGGGATTGCTGTGCGTGTACTGGACCGAACTGGAAACGCTGGGCGGCGGCGCGGCGCTGACCTCGGCGGTGGACAGCGACGCGGGTTTTCCGGCACAGGACGAGCTGGTCGAGCGGTACGCGTCGCGCAGTGGCCTCGACGTGACCGCGCTGCCCTGGTACGTCGCGTTCGGTTACTTCAAGCTCGCCGTGATCGCGGAGGGCATCTACTACCGCTATCTGCAGGGGCAGACGGTCGGATCAGGCTTCGAAGGAATGGGCGCTCTGGTACCCGCGCTGGTCCGGCGCGGCCTGGACACCCTCGCCCGGTGAGAAAGGAGGCTGCTATGTCGCTGCTCGAGCGAATCAAAGCTCTGCTGGAGGAGCACGATCCGGCGGGCACGCCGCGGACGGACTTCCTGCGCGCGCGGTTCGACGCGGGTTTGGCCTGGGTGCACTTCCCGGTCGGGCTCGGCGGGCTCGACGCGCCGCGCGAGCAGCAGCGGATCGTGGACGAGGCACTGGCCGCGGCCGGAGCGCCGGACAACGATCCGTACCGCATCGGCATCGGCCTCGGCATGGCCGCGCCGACGATCCTGGCGCACGGCACCGACGAGCAGCGCCGCCGGTTCCTGCGCCCGCTGTGGACCGGCGAGGAGGTGTGGTGCCAGCTGTTCAGCGAGCCCGGTGCCGGCTCCGACCTGGCCGGGCTCGCGACGAAGGCGGTGCGGGCGGACGGCTCCGATGAGGGTTCTGACTGGATCGTGACCGGGCAGAAGGTATGGACCTCGATGGCGCACGAGGCGCGCTGGGCCATCCTGATCGCCCGCACCGATCCGAGCGTGCCGAAACACAAGGGCCTGACGTACTTCGTCTGCGACATGACTGACCCCGGCGTAGAAGTGCGACCACTGCGGCAGCTCACCGGCGAGGCGGAGTTCAACGAGGTCTTCCTGACCGGGGTTCGCATCCCGGATGCGCATCGGCTCGGGCCGGTCGGCGCGGGCTGGGCCGTCGCTCAGACGACGCTGATGAACGAGCGGGTCGCCATCGGCGGCGGAGCGCAGCCGCGCGAGGGCGGCGTGATCGGCATGGTGGCGCAGGCTTGGCGAGAGCGGCCTGAGCTGCGTACCGCCGCGGCCCACGACGCGCTACTCGATCTGTGGGTGCAGGCGGAGGCCGCGCGGTTGACCGCGACCAGGCTGCGGCAGCAGCTGGCCGCCGGGCAGCCAGGGCCGGAAGGCTCGGCGGCGAAGCTCGCTTTCGCCCGCCTCAACCAGGAGATTTCAGGGTTCGAGGTTGATCTGCTCGGCGAGGAGGGTCTGCGTTACGACGACTGGTCCAGCGATCGGTGGACCACCGACCGGCCGACCACGGTCGACTTCGCCGGCCGCGGTGCCGGGTACCGCTACCTGCGCGCGAAGGGCAACTCGATCGAGGGCGGCACCTCGGAGATCCTGCGCAACATCATCGCCGAGCGCGTGCTCGGCCTGCCCCCGGAGATCCGGGTCGACAAGGACGTCCCGTGGAAGGACCTGGCCCAGTGAGCCCCGTCGGTCTGCTGTACTCAGAGGTCGAAGACGACCTGCGCGCCTCGGTGCGCGCGCTGCTGGCTGATCGCAGTCCGTGGAACGCCGTGCTGGCGCGCTGCGAGACGGATCAGCCTTATGACGCGGCGTTGTGGAAGGCGCTCGCGGCCGATCTCGGATCCGCGAGTCTCGCGATTCCGGAGAAGTTCGGCGGCGCGGGTGCGTCGTGGCGCGAGGCTGCGGTGGTGGCCGAAGAAGTCGGCCGCGCGGTCGCGCCGGTGCCGTTCCTCACCAGTTCGGTCGTGGCCACCGCGGCTGTTCTGGCGATCGGGGAAGCTGCCGGCGAGGCTGGCGAGCTGCTGGATCGGCTCGCCGCCGGCCGCGCGACGGTTGTGCTTGCCGTGCCCTTCTCGTGTGCGCCGGACGAGGCCTTCCCGGAGTCGGCGCGCGCTGACGAGCTGGGGCGGTTGTCTGGAACCGTGACGAGCGTGGCGGACGCAAGTGTCGCAGACCTCTTGCTCGTTCCGGCGATGACCGAGAGCGGCCCGGCGCTCTTTGCGGTCGAGGCCGAGGCCGAGGGGCTGAAGCGCGACGGCGCGACTTGCCTGGATCTGACGCGGCCGCTTGCCGATCTCGCGTTCGCCGGTGTCGCCGGTGTCGCCGGTGTCGCCGGTCGTCAGCTGGCCGCCGGGGACGCGGCCGTGGCGGCGCTTTCCCACGCACTTCGGGTGGGCGCCGCGGTGCTCGCCTCCGAACAGCTCGGAATCGCAGAAGCTTGTCTTGAGCTGTCCGTGGGTTATCTCAAAACCCGCTATCAGTTCGGCCGGCTCATCGGCTCCTACCAAGGGCTCAAGCATCGCGCCGCCGACCTGTGGGCCTCGGTCGCGCAGGCTCGCGCCGTAGCCCGATACGCGGCCGCGTGCGTCGCGGACGACGACCCGGACGCGCCGGTGGCCGCCGCGCTGGCGCAGGCGTACTGCTCCGGGGTCGCGGTGCGCGCCGCGGAGGAGTGCGTGCAGTTCCACGGCGGCATCGGCTTCACGTGGGAACACCCGGCGCACCTCTACCTCAAGCGGGCAAAGTCGGCGTCGATCGCGTTCGGCACGGCGAGTCGTCATCGCGCCGCGCTCGGGCGGTTGGTCGACCTGCCCGCCGCGTAGGCGCGGACATCGTTGTCAGGTTTGTTCGGGGAGAGTTCGCCTCGCGGCAGCCGACCGGTTGTGCGCGGGTGCATATCCAGTCCCTAGCGTGCGCCCGGACCCCTCGCGCACCTGGAGACGCACCATGCCCGACGCCCTGTCGCCCGATCCGCAGCACGACGCCGACGAGTGCGCGGCGGGCCACGACTGCCCGCGGACGATCGACTTCGACTCGACCGCACCGGCCGCCGCGAGCCGCCGCTCCTTCCTGCGCGCTACTGGCCTGCTCGGCGCCGGTGCGGGCCTCGCGTCGCTGGGCGTCGGCGCCGCTCCCGCCGCGAGCGCTGCCTCGACTTCCTCGTCACAGGATCCTTACGACATTACGGCGGTGTCGAGGTCCGGCGGCGGAAGTTGGCGTCCGGACTCGGATTGCCCGCGCTTCACCGTGGTCGTGATGCCGGACACGCAGTACCTCTTCGACCAGGACCGCATTCACCCGGCGCCGCTTGAGGCGTCCCTGCGCTACGTACTGGATTCCTCCGACGACGAGAACATCGTCTTCCTCGCGCACCTGGGCGACCTGACGCAGAACGGCCTGCCCAACGAGTTCGCGGCGGTCGGCCAGGTCTTCACCCTGCTCGATCGCAAACGCGCCGCGTACAGCGTGCTGGCCGGGAACCACGACGTCCGCTCCTCGACGACGGATCAGCGCGGGGACACCTCGTACCTCGACACCTTCGGCCCGAAGCGCTTCGCCGGTTCGCCGACGTATCGCGGCGCGAGCCCGGACGGCTACAACTCCTACCACGTCTTCCGGGCCGGCGGCCGGGACTGGATGGTGCTCGCGCTCGACTGGCGATTGTCAGACGCCGGATTCGCCTGGGCCGAGTCCGTGCTGGCCGCCCACCCGAACCTGCCGGTCATCCTCACCACGCACGAGATCGCCGGCGCCGACGACAACGGCGTCGCCTCGCTTTCCGCCTACGGCCAAACGCTGTGGGACCGCTTCATCAACAAGCACGACCAGATCTTCCTCACCCTCAACGGGCACTATTGGCCGTCCGGCGCGACGACGCTCACCAACAAGGCGGGCAACGACGTGCACGTACACATCACGAACTATCAGAACCGTTACTACGGCGGCGCGGCGATGATCCGTACGTACACCTTCGATCTGGACCGCGACGTCATCGATGTGGCCACCTTCTCGCCGTGGATCCGTGAACTGGCCGCGCGCGAGGAGCTGAACGAGCTGGCCGCGCAGGAGATCGAGCTGACCACGTCGGTGGACCGCTTCTGCGTCCCGATCGATTTCGGCAAGCGCTTCTCCGGCTTCGCCCCGGTCGCCCCGCGTCCCGCGCGACCGGCCTGCGACCTGCTGATTCGCGGCACGGTGGCCTACTGGCGCTTCGACGGTGCGAACGGCGCACCGGGCTCGGCGGTCGGTGATTCGGTGGTAGTCAGGGACCTGACAGGACAGGGCAACGACCTGACGAAGACCACCGTGCCCGGTTCGCCGGCCAGTTCCCTGACATGGTCCGGCGACCATCACCCCGACCAGCCCGGCCACGCCAGCCTCTACTTCGGCGGCCACGGCGATCCGCTGCGCGGCGCGTACCTCCAGACCGTTTCCGGCGCCCCGCTCAACGCCGACACCTTCACCCGCGGCTACACCTTCGAGGCCTTCTTCAAGCTGCCCGCCGACTGGGACTCGGCGCAGAGCGCGTGGACGGCGATCCTCAGCCGCTGGGGCATGAGCGGCGAGGCCGGAAAGAGCGGCGGCGCGACCGACCCGCAGGAACCGATCGCCACACTCAGCCTCTCCGGCGACCGCGAGCTGCAATGGTGCGTCTACCCGCTGCATCGAACCGACTCGTCCACCAACTGGGGGCACGAACTCCCGATCGGCGCCTGGTGGCATGTCGCGGTGGTCAACGACGGGCGGCTGACGAAGCTTTACGTCGATGGTTGCGAGGTCGTGCGCAACCCTTCGACTCCGGCGGTCGGCCTCACCACCCTTGATCATTCCTGGCTGCTCGGCGGATACGAGTACGCCGGGACGATCAACCAGGTCTTCAACGGCTGGATCGGCGACGTGCGGATCGTGAACCGCGCCCTTCGCCCTGACCAGTTCATGATCGCGTGATACTCATCGCCTGAAGCCTGCGGTCAACGCAGCGTAATCACCCAACACGGTGGATACCGGCGCGATCGACTCGCTAGGGTTGCCGGGTGACGACGCGAACGAAGGTACGGCGCGCCCCGGCCGCCGCCACGGTCTTGCTGGCGGGTATCACGGCTTGGGTGTGTGCGGGCTGCGGCGGGGACACGCACGCGACTCCCGCCGTGCTCGCCGCCGCCTCCGCGTCCTCGGCCGGCAGCCCCAGCGGCTCCGCCAGCGCGAGCGCCGCGGCATCCTCCGCCGCGTCGCCGAGCGCCGGCGCGTCCGCGGCACCTTCTGCCGTGGTGCGGGCGAACGCCGCGGCCGGTACAGCCGGCCAGGTGATCGTCCTCGACCCCGGCCACAACGGCGGCAACGAAAGCCACGCAGCCGAGATCAACCAGCTGGTCCCGCAGGGCTTCGGCCAGGAAAAGGCCTGCGACACGACCGGCACCAACGGCGACGACGGCTACAGCGAGCACCAGTTCAACTTCCAGGTCGCGCTGCTGGTCCAGGCAGACCTCGAGCAGCGTGGCCTGCGCGTCATCCTGACCAGGAACAACGACAGCGGCGTCGGTCCCTGCGTCAACATCCGCGCCGCGATCGGCAACAGCGCGCACGCCGCGGCCGCCGTCTCCATCCACGCGGACGGAGGCCCGGCCGGCGGGCACGGCTACCAGTTGCTCGAGGCGCAGCAGTCGGTCGGCGGCTCATCAGTCGAGTCGGCATCGCAACGCCTCGCCGTCGCGATGCACGCCACTTTCAACCAGGAATCCGGGCTGACTCCGTCCAACTACGTCGGCACCGACGGCTACGAACCGCGCGACGACATCGCCGGCCTGAACCTGACCACGGTGCCGAAGATCCTGGTCGAGTGCGGCAACATGCGCAACGCCTCCGATCTGGCCCTGGAGGAGTCGGCAGCAGGCCGGGCGCGCATGGCCAGGGCGATCGCGGACGGCATCCTGCACTTCCTCGGAAAGTGACCTCGGCTGTCGGAAAGGGATAGGGGATATTCGGGACGGGGCGGTGACTATGCATGCGCGAGCGGCCGGGCCGACCGAGTCTTTCGTCGTCACCGATGACGGCTGCCGCCTCTGGACCGCCCGTCACGAGACCGCGAACGCCACGCCGGATGTTGCGCAGGCTGGGCCAGATTCGGCCGCGATCCTGTGTCACGGCGGTCCCGGCTTCTGGGACACCCTCGCGCCGATCGCCGAGCTTCTCGCTGAGCGCGGGCCGGCCATCCGCTGGGATCAGCGCGGCGGCGGCCGCAGTCAGCATCAGGGACCGTACACGCTGCTGCGGTTCACCGCCGACCTCGACGCGGTGCGTTCCGCTCATCAGGTGGACCGGCCGGTTCTCGTCGGCCACTCATGGGGTGCCAGCCTCGCGCTGCAATACTTCCTCACCCACCCAGATCGCGTACGTGCCCTGATCTACATCGCGGGCACTGGCCTGTCCTGGGATTGGCGCCCGCAGCACAACGCGGCCTGCGCCAGGGCCCTCGCGCCGGTGGCGGCGAAATTCGCTGCGCTCAGAGCGCTGCCGCGGCCCACCGCGGGTCAACGGCGAGAAGAAGATTTCATCAGGCTCCTGACGGAGTTCTCCGACCCCGGCGCCGCGCGCGGACACGTCGAGCGGCTGCTCTCCCCGTACTTCGTCAGCGATCCGGCGGTGAACCAGGCACTCAACGCCGAGATGCGCGCCTTGGCGGAGGCCGACCTCATCGAGCGCTGCCGCGCTCTTCCCGAGCGCGTGCCCGTCCTCATCGTCGACGGCGCGCTCGATCCGCGGCCGCGCTGGGCCGTGGACGCCCTCGCAGCCGCGCTGCCGAACGTCAGGCGGGTGACCCTCACGGCGGCCGGCCACCTGCCGTGGCTCGACAGCCCCGCCGAGTTCGCCGCGGCGATCAGGGAATTCGTGCCTTGAGAAGAGTTGGAGCCCGCCGATCCTTCGGAGCGGAGCGGCGGGCTCCTGCGGGCCGTCACACCCGCACACCCGGCGGCGACCTCGCCGGGCGACGGCGCTGACGGAGCGCCGGACCGGGAACCGGAACTTGCGATTTCGGGCTGGGCGCCGCCCATCCCTGCCCGGCGGCTCGGGTGCGGCCGACGCGCCGGGTCACTGCAAACTTGCCAGGTCCACCCACTTGTCGCCCGGCCGCGGGGAAAGGTTGCCGACGGATCCGGATGTTTTTTCCGCGAGTTCATGATCGGCGTATGCACCGGGCCGGGGCAGGGTCAGACCGTCTCATGCTTGAGCAGGTGGACCCACCGCGCCGGCCGGGTAGGTTCCGCGCCGTGCGAGCTCTCGCGGCGCGGCGGCTGGCTTACGGCCGCGGATAGCTGCAGGCGGCGTCGGCTGCTGCGGCGCGCTGCGCGGTGGTCAGCGTCAGCGGTGCGGTGTCGCCCGGGTCGGTGATGCTGACCGATTCCGGGTCCATCACGTCGGTCGCGCCCTGGCCGCCGTAGCAGGCCACTGCGACGATCGGCACGCGGTCGGCCGGGGTCGGCACGGCGGGCTGTCCGCTGCTGGGTTGGGCGGTGTCGGAGGGGCGTGCGGACCAGGCGAGGGTGAAGCCGGTCGCGGTGGAGCCGACCATGCCGATCTGCTGCCACTTGGCCGACGCGGGCACCGGGCCGCCGGAGCGGTCATCGGGCACCGTCGCGAAGCCTACGATCCACACGTGCACTCCGGTCGCGTGCAGCTCGAACGCACCGGGGCTGTCCGCCGAGCTGGCCACGGATAAGGCGATCGAGCTCGGGTTGGGCACGCTGTCAGGGCACGCACTCGGCTTCAGGCCGCTCGGGGGATTGCCGTGGATGACCGCCGAGGACACCTCCCCGCCGCCGGCCACCTCGAACCAGCGCATGTCCGGCGTGCCGCCGAACGCGTCGGCCACCACGTCGCCGAGGCAGTAGCCGTCGAACTGGAGCTGGCAGAAGGGCTGGATGGTGCGCACCACGTTGTCGGCCATGCTCGCGCCCGCGCGTATTCGCGCGCCGGAGCCGCGGGTATTGCCGGCGAACAGGCCCTTGGGTCCGGAGACCACGCAGTGCGATGAAGGCGAGGCGGACGGTGATGACGCCCGGCTGTTCAGCGCACCGTGCTTCGTGGACGCGTCCGCATCGCCGCTGTTCCAGTGCACGCCGACGAAGGCGAGCACTGATATCGCAGTGATCGCCGCCACCGCTATCAGGGCGTGACGGACGCGACGAGACGGTGTCGAAGCGGGAGAAAGCGACGGGGTCGGCTCAGCAGGCTGAGGGGGGCGGGGAGCGTCGCGGAGGCTGCGCAGACCGGGGTCGGCGGCAAGGGCAGAGTCGGTCTCGTCGGTCTCGGCGGTCTCGGCGGCTGCTTGGCCGCTCTGCTCAAGTTGCTCGGCGGTCAGCTGCCGGTCCAGTTGCTGCCAACGTTCCTGCCAGGCCTCGACATCGCCACCGCAGGCGCCGACGAACGCCAGCGTCACGTCCAGGCTCGGCCTGCGCACACCGCCGGCCGCCTCGCCGAGCGTGCTCGCGCTGAATCCGGCGGTCTTGGCCAGCGCCCGGTATGTCGGGTTTCCGGCCTTCTCGCGCAGCGCCCGCAGGTCGTGTGCGAATGCCTGAAGCGGGCCGTCGTCCGGGTTGACCAGGCGTGGCGTGCGACCCATCGTCTCTCGTGACCTTCCCCGACTCGGCTGGCGGCGTCGAGGGCGTGCACGTCTGACGCCCTGACGAACGCCCAGTCTTTCATGCGCGCGCGGGTGGGAGATCAAGGCCTCCCACCCGCGCCTGCTGGACCGGTTCAGGCCGCAATCAGGTCAACGGGGTCGGTATGGATGTCAGCGGCATTACCCGTGCCGGGTCACGCGGGCCGGGGCATCGCCTCCATCGGGGCTTGCTGCGGCCGGTGCCGGAAGCCTGCGGACGGGCTCAGACCCAGGTAGGTCACGGGTCGCACCGGAACCAGGCGGGTCGGCACGCTCAGCTCAAGCCCCTGCTCTTGAACGAGCGTGCGACCACGGCCCGAACCCGCCGGCAGACCCACGCCGGTGCCGTGATCCACACCGGCGCCGCTGCCGCCGCCTCTCTCCTGCCCGAGCAACCGCTCGGCCGCGGCCTTCATGCTCTGCGTCTCCAGCCGCATCCGGTCCAGCTGCGGCGCTTCCTGCTGGCGCAGCAGCTCGGAGGGCACGTCCGCGAGCACCGGCCCGCGCCACACCGCGAGCGCGTCGCCGAGCAACTGGACCGCGCGCTCGTACGTGCCCGCTTGATACGCCGCCGCGCCCTCCGCGCGCAGCCCGGCGAACCGCAGCACGTCGAACTCCTCCCGCTCCAACGCGATCCGGTAGCCGCCGAAACTGGTCTTCACCCGGTATCCGGCCGAGCCGAGCGATCGCCGCAGCCGCATGACGTAGTTGCGCATCGTCGCCACATAGCTCACCGGCGGCCGGCCGTCCCAGACCGCGTCGGCGAGCACGTCGAGCGCAACGGTCTGCTCGGGCCGCAGCAGCAGCGAGGCCAGCAGGATCCGCTGCTTGCCCGCGTGCACGAACCGCGATCCGGCGTCGTCGCGTACGAGCAGCGGCCCCAGAATCCCGAACTCCATGACGTCAGAACCAACCCTCCCGCGGACCGCGGTGGTCCGTGCTCTCGGTCGCGGACGGCGCGCCCCGTCGCTGCGCCGCCCGGAAAGTTCTAACCCGCCGCGGTGGGCCGGCGACACCGCGGCGGGCGTCGGTCAATCAATTCCGTGCAATCCGCGGGGTCCTCATTGCCTGCCTTCGTTCAATTCAATGCGCTGGTCAGGGCGGTTACCGGCGCAGCGCTTCCGCCGGTTCGATGTACGCGGCCCGCAGCGCCGGGTAGAGCCCGGCGAGCAGACCGACCATGGTTCCGATGAGCGGCGCGGGCAGCACGGTCCACGGCTCGAGCACCGCGGTCCACTGCCGGGCGAGCGCGGTGCCGACCACGACCGCCGTGCCGAGGCTGGTGCCGATCAGGCCGCCGAGCGTGCCCAGCGCCGCCGATTCGGTGAGGAATTGCGCGGCGATGTGGCGGGGCCGCGCGCCGAGCGCCCGGCGCAGACCGATCTCGCCGGTGCGTTCGAGCACCGCGACCAAAGTGGTGTTGGCGATGCCGACCGCCCCGATGACGAGTGTGATCCCGGCCAGTAGCAGGAAGAGGGCGTTGAAGTCGCCGGTCACGCCGTCGCGCAGGGTGGTCGGATCCGGCGGCGCGCTGATCTTGAAAAGCTTCGGGTCGTCCGGGCGCAGCGCGAGCGCCGCCTGGTGCGCGATGAGCTGCGCCGCCCCGAGCCTGGTCTCGATGAGCATGTTCGCGCGCTGATCCGTGGGCTCGCCGTAGGCGCTCAGCGCGGTGGTGTCCGGAACGATGACCGAGAGCAGCAGTTCGGGCATGCGCCGCAGATCGGAGATGATGCCGACGACCGTGTACGGCGTGCCGTCGATGAACACCGCGGGTTCGGCGTCGAGGCGGGTGATGCCGAGCCGGGCCGCCGCCGCGGATCCGAGTACTGCGACGTGCTCTCTGCGCGCCGCGTGGAAGGCGTTGAAGCCGAGGCCCTGGCGGTACACCGGGCCGATCGCGGCGAGCGCGCCGGGGCTGGCCGCGTACAGGGTCAGGCCCGAGCCGCCCGCGGAGTCTGCTGAGGCGAGATTCGGCACGGCGGACACGGTCGGCTGGTGCAGCGGCAGCGGCCAGTAGATCCCGGCCGAGACGACGCCGTTCAGCGCTTCGATGCGGTGGTCGGCGTCCGGGGGGAAGGAGATCGGGTCCGTGACGCCGGTGCCGTTCTGCGTGTTCTGTGCGTTCTGCGCGGTGCCGATGTCCTGGACGGTGACCTCGGTCGCGTTCAGGACGGAGAACCGCTTGTCGATCTGGCCGCCGGCCGTCGCGGTCAGGCCGAGGATCGCGACGAACGCGGCGATGCCGAGCACCGTGCCGAGCATGGTGAGCGCGGAGCGCCCGGGGCGTTGCAGGAGACTGGCGAGTGACTCGGCGAGCAGGTCGCGAAGGGGGAGGGTGGAACGGTCAAGCATGCTCGGTCAGCACCCCGTCCCGGATCGCCACGGTGCGCGAGCCTCTGGCGGCGACCGCCGGATCGTGCGTGATCACCACGATGGTCAGTCCCGAGGCGTGTAAGTCCTCGATCATCGCCAGGACTGAGGCCGCCGTCGCGGAGTCCAGATTCCCGGTCGGTTCGTCGCACAGCAGTAGCGAGGGACGATTGACCAGCGCGCGTGCGACGGCGACGCGCTGCCGCTCGCCGCCGGAAAGGTGGGTCGGAACCGCGTCGGCCCGGTGCGCGAGACCGACCTGCGCGAGCGCGGCGTACGAGGCTTCGCGCCGCGACTTGCGTGGCGCGCCGTTGTAGATCTGCGCGAGCGTGACGTTGTCGGCTGCGCTGCGGTGGGGGAGCAGATGGAAGGCTTGGAATACGAAGCCGATGCGTCGGCCGCGCAACGCCGTGCGGTCCGCCTCGCGCAGGCCGCTGACGTCGATGCCGTCCAGCCGATAGCGGCCGGTGGTCGGCCGGTCGAGCAGGCCGACGACGTTGAGGAAGGTCGATTTGCCCGAGCCGGAAGGGCCGACGACGGTGACGAAGTCGCCGCGGTTGATGGTCAGGTTCGTCGTGCGAAACGCGACGACCGGAGGGGGACCCGGGTACGTCATGCCCACGGCTTCGAAGTCGATGACGGGCGCATCCAGGTGTTCGGGTTCTGTTTCGATCATGAGAGCCCTGTTCCGCTCTGTGCGCCGACCACGACGCGCTGGCCGGCCTTGAGCGAGCCGGCGACGACCGGCGTGACCGCGACGAATCCGTCACCTGATATACCCGCGTCGACCTCGACGCGCGTCGTGCTGTGCCCGTCGGCCTGAAGGATCGACACCGTCGCCTTCCCATCAGCGCCCGACGTCACGGCGGAGAGCGGCACCACCAGCACCGGGCCGGGGGTGGCGGCAGAGGTTACGGTCAGCCGCACATCCTGGCCCTCCCATCGCGAGTCCAGCGGGCTGTCCGGTGTCACAGTCACTGGGATGTATGGCGCGCCGCCCTGCCCCTGCGCGGAGCCGCCGCCGTCGGAACCGCCTGACGAGCCCGGGTTGGAGCCGCCGCCGGTTGTGACCTGGCCGACGGCGCCGACCACGCCGGTCGCCTGAAGGCCCAGCGTCTCGGAGGCGACCTGCACCTTCATCCCCGGCTTGAGCAGCCCGCCCTGGTCGGTGGTCAGCTGCGCGGTGACCGCGAGCTGCCCGGAGGCGAGGGTGATCAGCGGCGCCTTGACCGGGTCGCCGACCTTCGCGGAGAATGCCACGACCTGCGCGGGGAAGCCGGGTAGGAACGCGGCCTCGGCGGCGGGCAGCATCGGCCCGGTGCGCGCGACCAGATCTGCTTGGACCTGCTTCGCTTGTTGCAGGGCTTTCTCAAGGTACTGCAACTGAACCTGCAGCGGCTCCGAACCGGAGCCGCCGGAGCCGGGCGTGGCCGAAGGCGTGCCAGATCCGGTGGAACCGGCCTGCTTCATCGAGCTCTGGCTTGTGGTGCTCGAACCGCCACCGGCGATCTGGCGCTCCATGTCGTCGACCGCGCGCTGAGCGTTGTCCACGGCGTCCTGGGCTGATTGAAGCGCGGACCGGTCGCCCTCGTCGCCGGGGCCGCCGGTGGTCGGCGCGTCGTAGCCAAGGTGCTGGTACAGCGCGGTGACGGCGGCTTTGGTGGCCGGTCCGAAGTGCCCGGTCTTATCGCCTCCGTGATAGTGCCCGAGCTGCTTGAGCGCGTTCTGCAACTGCGCGACGTCGTTGCCGTCGTCGTTCGGCTTCAGGTCCCGATAGGCGGGGACGGAGCCCTGCAACACGATCAACGGCCGCCCGGATACCTCAAGCAGCACCGATCCCGGCTCCACGCGGGCGCCGACCTTCGTGCGCACCGCGGTGAGTACCGGCGTGTTCGCTCCCTGAGTCGTACCGGCCGGCGTGACCTCGTACTGAGCGGAGGCGGCCACGGTGCCGCGGGTGACCACGGTGTTTGCCAGCACCCGGTAGTCCACCGGCGCGGTCAGCACCGACGCGGGAGGCGCGCCGGCTTCGGCGGCCTGCTGCGCCGGCGACTTGACGAAGGTGGAGGCGACCAGGCCGCCGGTGGAGACAACCGCCGCGGTGAGGGCGACCCACAGCAGCAGGCGCTGCCGTCGCGGCGCCGCCGCCGCGTTCCTTTTCGAGGAATTCGGCGGCGATTGCGGTGTGAATAAATCGGCGCCTTCCGTATATGCGCCGTCCGTAGCTGCGCCGCCCAGATTTTCACTCCGCTCCGCGATTTCGAATTCTGCCGTATGCGCCACCGTGTCTGCGGACATGGTCCATCCCTGCGAGTCGATCGGCATGGCGAAGAGGTCCCCGCGCGGCCGTCGAACGCGCCCCGGTGCCGGCCGCCACCACAACGATCCTGATCCGCCTACCAGCCGCCTGTCAACCCGCTTCGTCGCAGGGAGCGCAATGCTCTGTCACGCTCGGTGATCGAAGGAGGCTGATTCCTGTGATCTGGGTCACAGGGAAATGCACGATTTGCGCGTACATATCGCGCGCATAGCGCGCCGGCTCCGGCGGATATATCGCGGGCGGCAGCGACCTGATATCGCGCACGCTGCGTTACTTCCTTGACTACGGAACGAAATTCGAACCATTCTTCACAGCGGCGTGCACGCCGTGATCAAGGCTCTGAATCAGGGGTGCGGGGATCTTCGAGGGCTCAGCTTCCGGGGCCCGGCACCGTCACGTGAATGAGGGAGACACATCGTGAGCATCCGCAGGAAGCTGGCCGCCACCGTGGCCACCGGCGCCTTCGTAGTCGTCGGCCTGGCGACCGCCATCCCGGCTGCCTCCGCCGCCGAGGGCGATGGCAATTGCACCTCGAGCGACGCGGGCGCCGGCGGCGACCTGTGCCTGTACTTCAACTCCTACGAGGCGGGCGCCCGCTTCAACGACCCCTACACCGACAACTACGCCGGCTGGACCTTCAAGGCGTGGACCAGCGGTACCGCGGGCGGCAGCAACGGCGCGGGCGTCGCGGTGAAGAACAACGCGGCGTCGGTGCAGAACTGGGACACCGTCCTCACCGGCTACGTCTACTACAACTCCAACCAGCAGGGTCTCAAGCAGGGCTTCAGCGCGTTCACGGCCGGAAACCTGGTTTCGGGCCTCAAGAACAACAACGCGTCGCAGGGTTGGTAATCCGGCGGTGCGCGCCGGTGATCTGATCGGCGTCCGCGCCAAGCCGAGCTGCTGAGCGCGGGTGCTGCGCCCACTGGGATTGGGCGCAGCACCCGTGCCCTTCGCCATAACGGCCTGACCAGCTTAGTCGAGGACTCATGCTTAGCCCACGCTTTCCGCGGCTCGGCCGCAGCCTGCTGATGCCCGCTGCCATGGCGGTGCTCACCGCGGCCGCTGTCGCGTCCTGCTCGTCTTCCGCGTCGGGCGGCGGCTCACAGCCGGCCCAGGAGGTAGGGCTGCCGCTCGCCCCGATTCATGTCGCGTCGATCCCGACGATCGCCGACAGTTCATCGCTGGCCTTCCCGGTCGACGCGTATCTGATCACGCAACAACAGCGCGCTGAGGTCGACAACGCGACCGTGATCATCGCCCGTCGTTGCATGCAGCGGTTCGGCTTTAGCTACAACCCGATGTCGAAGAACACGAACGTCGGTCAGAGCACGGAGACGAACGCGCCGCGCCGGTACGGCGTCGTGAGTGCGGCTCAGGTCGCAGTACTCGGATACCATCCGCCCGCCTCCGACGTTTCGGCGCTGCGAGCGAGCGCGAACACCCTGGACGCCGCCGGAATCAGGGTACTCACCGGTGGGGTGTCACCGGCACAGGGCGCGAACGCCTCCGCGGCGGCCGGTCCCGCGGGCTCGTACAACGGTGCGCAGATCCCGGCCGGGGGCTGCCTCGGCGAGGCCAGGAGACAACTGACCGCGCACGGCGGCTCCGTCAACGACTCGCCGATCGCGCAAGCGATCGACGCCGACAGTCTCTCCCGCTCGCAGCAGGAGCCGCAGGTCGTCGCCGTGTTCAAGCAGTGGTCCGCGTGCATGGCCGCCAAGGGCTACAACTACGCCGCGCCGTACGACGCCGGCAACGACCACCGCTGGGCGACCAGCACACCCACCGCCGCCGAGATCCAGACCGCGACCGCGGATGTGGCGTGCAAGCAGAAGACGAATCTGGTCGGCGTCTGGTACGCGGTCGACGCCGCCCTCCAGACCAGCATGATCAACGCCCAGCAGCAGCAACTCGACGCCGTCAAGGACGGCATCGCCCAGGAGATGAAGGCCACGGCGCAGGTCGTCGGCGCCACCAACTGACTCAGCATCAGGGTTCTTCACGACGGCACCGCGCGACCGGCCCGTCGCGGGGGCGGGCTGCCCGTCCGCGAAGCGCCGACCCACAGGTCGGGCGACGAGAGGAAACGATGAAATTCAGACATCTCATACGCGGGGCGGCGGGCGCCGTGGTGGTTGCCGTGCTGCTCAGCCTGACCGCCGTCATCGGCGCGCAGAGCGCCTTCGCGGCGGCCGGCGGCGACGCCGGGTCGCTGGCCGCGGCGAATATCGGCAAGAGTGCGGGCACCTGCGCGAACAGCCCCACGTACAACAGCCTCGGCGGCTCCGAGTTCGACGGCAGCTGCACCGGTAGCGACGGCGGCAACACCTACGGGCCCGAATACTGGTGCGCCGACTTCGCCCGCTGGGTGTGGCGCAACTCAGGCTTCTACACCGGCGGCCTGACCGCGGGCGCGGGCAGCTTCTACGTCTACGGCGAGAACAACGGCACGCTGCACACCTCCTCGTCGTACTCGCCGAAGGCGGGCGACGCCGTCGTGTGGAGCTACGAGGGCGGCGGCTCGGCGCACCACGTCTCGATCATCACCGCGGTCAACTCCGACGGTTCGCTGGTCACCGCCAACGGCGACTGGAACGGCGCCGGCGGTCACGGCGAGGCGGCTTTCGCCACCAGTTCCTCGGTGGTGAAGATCACCGTCCCGGCGGGCGAGACCACGCCCGGCACGTACGTCAGCGCCACGCACTACACACTCTCGGCGTATGTGACCCCGGTCGCCAGCGGCACCGGAAACAACCCGCCGCCGGTCAACTCCGGCAACCCGTACAGCCCGAACTCGGTCTGCGGCAGCGGCTACGGCGTCATCGACTCGCACGGACTGACCGGCGCGACCATCTACCTGCTCTACAACAACTCCAACGGCGACAACTGCGTCGTCACGCTCGCCACCACCCCGACCAGCGCGCACTCGATGAACGCGACATTAGCCGTGCAGGGCGGAAGCTCGGCAAGTAATCCAGGGACATATACCTACTACGCAGGGCCGGTAACCGAATCCGCGCCAAGCTCCTGCGTGGAGTGGGGCGGTTCGTACGGCAGCTCGTCCTGGACCAGCGGCTGGAGCCACTGCGGCGGCGGCGCCGGCGCCCCGGCCCCGAGCGGCAACAACATCTACACCCCGACGCAGGTCTGCGGCAGCGGCTACGGCGTGGTGGACTCGCACGACCTCGGCAGCGCGACGGTCTACCTGCTCTACAACGGCACCAACGGCGACAACTGCGTCACCACGCTTGCCCACAACGCCAGCGGCGCGGTGTCGATGAACGCCACGCTCGCCGTGCAGGGCGGCAGCTCGGCGAGCAACCCCGGTTCGTACACCTACTACGCGGGCCCGGTCATCGAGCACGCGCCGGACCAGTGCGTGAAGTGGGGCGGCTCGTACGGCAGCACCTCGTGGACCAGCAGCTGGAGCCACTGCGGCTCGGGCACCTCGACCGGGCCGGGTACTTCGAACCCGTATACCCCGACCCAGGTCTGCGGCGCCGGCTACAGCGTCATCGACTCGCACTTGCTCAGCGGGGCGACGATCTACCTGCTCTACAACGGCTCCTCTGGCGACAACTGCGTTACCACTCTCGCCAACAGCCCCGGCAGCGCGGTGTCGATGAACGCCACGCTCGCGGTCCAGGGCGGCAGCTCGGCGAGCAACCCGGGGTCGTTCGTCGACTACGCGGGTCCGGTGCGTGAATACGCGCCGAGCTCCTGCGTGGAGTGGGGCGGCTCGTACGGCAGCTCGTCCTGGACCAGCGGCTGGAGTCACTGCGCCTGACGATCAGATAGTCGTGGACTGAGGTGGTGGGTCCGCTGCACCGGGCCCGCCACCTCGCCGCGACCGCTGATCAGCACCCTTCATCAGGCCTCTCAATCAGCGTCCGCGTGCCGTGCCGCATACCGGTACGCGGACGCTCCGACATGTCGGCCCGTACTGCCGACTGTCGCTGACTACTGCGGCGTCACGAACTCCGGCTGGTCCAGGAGCCGCAGCCAGCTGCCGTCCAGCTGGCGCCGCACCACCTGAGCGCGAGCGCCCGCGCCGTCCTTCGGCGGCGTGGACGTCAGCGCGATCTCGCCGCTGACCAGGGTAGGCAGCGGCGGCTCCGGTTCGAACTTCGGCCGGTTCGCCAGCACCTTCTCCCACAGCTCGCGGATCGCCGCACGGCCCACGGTCGTGCTGCCCGGCGGGTACGCCATGACCGCCTGCTCCTCGTAGAGCGCGGCGATGCCGGCCGCGTCGCCGGCGTTCGCCCGTTCGACGAACAGGCGGGTGAGGTCCTCCGGCTGCCACGCCTTCTCGTGCTCAGTCATGATCTTTCCTCCGTCTTCCTCGGCTTGTCTCGCTACCCTTCTCTTCAAGGTTCTCGCCGACTCGATCAGAAGTCCAACAGATAGTTCTTCTTGGAGCTAGAATCTGTAGTTATGGAACTGCGTCAGCTTGAGTACTTCGTCGCCGTCGCCGAGGAGGCCAACTTCACGCGCGCGGCCGAGCGGGTGCACATCAGCCAGTCCGGGGTCAGCGCACAGATCCGGCAACTCGAACGCGAACTCGGCGCGGAGTTGATCGACCGCTCCGGCCGTGGCGCGACGCTCACCGAGGCAGGCACGGCAGCGCTCGGTCACGCGCGTGCCGCGCTCGCCGCCGCAGACGCGTTGCGCCAGTCCGTCGACGAAGTCAATGGGCTGCTGCGCGGCAGCATCGTCGTCGGGATGGTCACGGCCTGTACGATCACAGGGCTCTTCGAAGCCCTCGACTCGTTCCACCGCGCCCACCCCGGCATCGACATCACGCTCGTCGAGGACAACTCCGACCGGCTGGTCGACCGGGTTCGCGGTGGCGAGATCGATCTGGCTTTCGTCGGCACGACCGAGGCGCGGCCGCACGGTCTTGATGCACTGGTGATCATCACCGATCGCCTCATCGCCGCCGTCGCGCCGGACCATCCGCTCGCGCGGCAGACGACGATCGAGATGCGCGACCTGGCCGCGTACCCGATCGTCTGCATGCCCGCAGGAACCGGGTTACGCGCGGCGTTCGACAAGGCGAGCGCGAGCGAGGGAGTGCGTCCGTACGTTGCGATGCAGGCCACCGCGCCGGGGACGATTGCGGATCTCGCCGCGCGCGGACTCGGCGTCGCGATCCTGTCGCAGTCCATGGCCGGCGCGTTCGCCGACCGACTCAAGGCACTGACCATCGAAGATGCCGAGGTCCCGGCGCTGCTCGCGCTCGTGTGGTCGACGCGAAGCCCGGCTGTGCAGGAGTTTCTCCGGTACTGCCGCCACGCGTTCTCGCTCGGCACACAGGCGTCCGTTGCTTCTGGCGGCGCACCCTCTTAGGGGTGTACACCCGGACCGGGCACGGCGAAAGTTTCGTCTACGCCGCCCGTCCGGTCCGCGGCCTCCTACTGTCTGCGATCTGCGCGATCCGTTCGCGCGAGCCGTCGGGAAGCTTTCACGCGCTTGACTTAATCGGTTAAGTGGATGAACCTCCATCGCAATGCCTCCCCAACCCATGCCCACCAGAGGAGTTGCGATGAAGCAACGAAGAGCCCTGCTGGCCTCCGCCGCCGTCGGCGCGCTGATGCTGGCCGGCGCCGCCGCGGTGACCGTGCCCACGATGGCCGCCGCGGCGAGTTCCGGCTGCCAGGTCAATTACGCGATCTCGAGCCAGTGGAACGTCGGGTTCAGCACCAACGTCACCATCACCAACCTCGGCAGCCCGATCACCTCCTGGACGCTGACCTGGAGCTTCGGCGGCAACCAGCAGATCACCCAGCTGTGGAACGGCAGCTACACGCAGTCCG
>DASUAR010000261.1:0-8675 GCA_035763685.1 Actinocrinis sp.
GAGGCGTTCGACACGGCCAAGCGCCGGATCCGCAGCCTGGAGCGCAACGTGCGCAAGACGCTGACCGACGACGAGTACGACCTGGTCGTCTCGAAGCTGGAGAAGCTGAGCACGATAATCTCCGAGGTCTGATCCGCCCCCGGTGATCCGATCGCAGTGATCCGCCCCGGCGGGCCCACCCACCCACGGGTCCCGCCCGGCGCGCGGCGAGGTTGGCTTCAAGCCGCGTCGTGCATCGTCCGCCCCCCAGTCCGGCGATGCGCGGCGCGGCTTTCGTATTCCCGCTTTTCGGTACGAATCCGGATCTTCCGGAGCCGCCGCGGCTCACCTTTCCGAACGATCCGGTGAAAGCCCCTGTCGCCGGACGCCGAAGCGACGATGATGATGTGGAACAGCACGCGGACGCCGGCGCGGACCCGGATCGGCGCCCGTGAGCCACGCGGGCTAGGCGGCGCTCTGGAACTGCCGCCGGGGCCGCGGCGCGCGCCGGTTGGATCGCCGCCGCCGAGGGAACAACCTTCACCGCGTGGCTGTACCCAAATCGGGCGGAGGCGAGGCGCTCAGGTGGACCCCGTGGCTGGCGGAGTCGGGCTCGGCGTTCATCGCGGCGCGCTCTCGGCGCACTCGCCGGAGGCCGTTTTCGCCCCGGAGCGGATCGCCGCGCTGGCCGCCGCGATCGCCCGGTGCGGTGATCAGGTCGGGTCGATGGAAGGGGCCGCGCGGTACGCGGCGGCCGCGATGCGCGGCGCTTTCCCGACAGCCGAAGGCGACTGCGCGCTCGCGCTCGTGCGGATCTTCCAGACCACCCGCTTCGAGCAGTTGACGCCCCAGCTGCGCTCGTACGCGCTGGCCCGGATGGCCCCGGGGGCGAGCGGTGAGGGCACCCGCTGCCTGGCGCTGCTGGCCACGCTCGGCGACCGGCCCACCTGGTGCGACCGGCACGCCTCCCGCGATCATCAGGCGCTGCCGCTGGCCGGCGGCGAAGTCGTGCGACGGGTGCCGCTGGGCCTGACCGTGATGGACCACCTGGTCGGCGCCGACGCGCAGCGCGCCGCGCATCCGCCGCATACCGGCCGGCCGGACGCCGACGCCTGGCGCGGCGACCCCGGCGGCCACGGGGACTTCGCGCAGGGCGAGGTCACCTATCACGGCGAGCCCAGGCCGACCCGGGTCGCCGTCCACCTCGTTTCCCAGGTGGCCGGCTCCCCGCTGGTTCCGGCGCAGTGGCTCGTCGACGCGCACGGCGTGGCCTCGGCGCTCGGGCTCGGCGGGATTCTGCCGAGCGGCGAGCTGTTCAGCGTGGTGATCTTCTCGCGGGTGCCGATCGACACGGTTACGGCGCACCGTTTCGGGGCGGTGGCCGAGGCGCTGTGCGCGGCACTGGCCCCGTTCGCGCATCTCCCCCTGTTCGATCCCGCGCCTCCGGTGGGCCGGGTCGTGCCGCGCGTCGACACCGGCTCAGCGCTCGATGAACGCTATCAAGCCAGTCCGATCATTCCGCCGAATCCGGGGGACGGTTCGGCCGGCTGGTCCATGCAGCCGCGCCCCACGGTCGAAGCGGCGCTGCGCGAACAGCGGGAACGGCTGGCGCAGGAGTCGCGGATCGTCGAGACGCTGTACTCGGTCGGCCAGTCCCTGGCCCGGCAGCTGGACCTCGGCAAGCTCGTGCAGCACGCGATCGAGGCGGCCAACAGCGTCGTCGGGGCGCGTTTCGGCGTGTTCTTCTATACCGCCTTCGGTGAGGACGGCGCGCCGCGGCGGCGTTACGTGCTCGCCGGTTCGCCGCCGGAGAGCTTCGAGCGGCTTGAGCAACCGCAGGGTACTGCGTTGTTCGCCACCGATCCGCCGAATCGCTCGACCGTCCGGTGCTCGGATGTGACCCGCGATCCGCGGTACGGCGCCAGCGCTCCGCACCACGGCATGCCGGCCGGGCACCCGCTGGTGCGCTCGTTCCTCTCCGTGCCGGTGATCGCGGCCAACGGCGAAGTACTGGGCTCGTTCTATTTCGGTCACCCGGACGCGGGTGTCTTCACCGAGCGGGACGAGCAGCTGGCGCAGGGCATCGCGGCACAAGCGGCCAGCGCGATGGAGAACGCGCGGTTGTACCGGCACGAGCGCGCCACGGCGATGCGGTTGCAGCGCTCGCTGCTGCCGGCCGCGCCGTCCCGGATGGGCGACCTGGACGTGGCCACCGCGTACCTGCCCGGCGAGCAGGGCGCGCGGGTCGGCGGCGACTGGTTCGACGTGATACCGCTGTCCGCGGACCGGGTGGCGCTGGTGATCGGCGACGTGATGGGGCGCGGCATCGGCGCGGCCGCGGTGATGGGCCAGCTGCGCGCGGCGATCCAGGCCTACGCGGTGATGGACCTGCCGCCGGCGCAGGTGCTCGACCAGCTCAACAACCTGGTGTGCCGGCTGCCGCGCGAGCAGATCGCCACGTGCGTATACGCGGTATACGACCCCTGCGACGGCACGGTGCGGTGGGCCAATGCCGGGCACCTGCCCCCGGCGCTCGTCTGCCCGAACGGCTCGGTAACGCTGCTCGAAGCGGATCTGGGCATGCCGCTCGGCGTCGACGGCGCGGTGTTCGCGGACGCGGTCAAGCCGCTGCCGGAGAATGCGCGGCTGCTGCTTTACACCGATGGGCTCGTGGAGTGTCGGGACCAGTCGCTGCACGACCGGTTGGCCATGCTGCGCTCCGTGCTCGCCGCGCTGTGTCGGCCGGAGGCGCCGGTTAACGTGCAGGAGGGCACGGCGCGGCTGGCTGAGGCGATGCTGACCGGTGCCGAGCACGACGACGTCGCGGTGCTGTACGTCGCGGCGCACCCGGCGGAGACGCAGAAGGCTGCGATCACGCTCTCGCCCACGCTCGAGGCGGCCCGCGCGGCCCGCCGGTTCGCGAAGAAGACCAGCGCGGACTGGGGTCTGGACGAGCTGACCGACTCGCTGCTGCAGATCGTCAGCGAACTGGTGACGAACGCCGTGGAGCACGCGCACACGCCGATGGAGCTGCGGCTGCGCCGGCGGCCCACCGCGCTGCTGATCGAGGTCGCGGACGGGGACGGGCGGCTCGCCAGGCCGACGCCGACCGACCGGACCGACGAGCGGCATCGCGGGCTGATGATCGTGCAGACGCTCTCGGAGCGCTGGGGAGTGCGACCCACCGGCAACGGCAAGGTGGTGTGGGCGCAGATGGCGAACCCGTACGAGACCCAGGCTCCGAAACCGGTCACGCCGGAGGAGGACGCCAAGAACGCCCCGAACCACGCGCCGGATCAGCCCACCGAGCAGACCCCGGCGATCAGAACTCGGACCGGCCGGCGGGCAGCAGCGGCCGCAGTTCCTCACGCACCCGCCGCTCGATGACCGCCAGGTAGAGGTTCGCGTCCTCCTCGGCGAAGCGGTCCGTGCCGAGCTTGGCGGCCACGGCCTCGCGCAGGTCGTACTGCGCTCCGGCGGTCACGGTGAGGCCGGAGGCGGCGGCGCGGCCAAGCAGCGAGCGGTGCCGGCGTCGGCGCACCGGGTCGCCTGCGGTCTGCAGGACCCCGCGTGGAGCGGTGAACACGGCGATCGGCAGGTTACGCAGGGCTCGTACCGCGCACGTGAGCACGGTAGCGACGTCGAACGGCGCGGTACGGTCGGGGACGCGGTAGCGCTGCGCGATCGGCCCGAGGACGTGTCCGTAGAGCTCGACCTGGAGCAGTCCGGCACCGGCGGTGGCGTTGATGTATCCGGTCACGGTCAGCCCGGCCGGGTCACCGCCGATGCGTATCCGGCGGAAGACCCGCGGTCCGCTGCCGCGCTGCGAGGGATCGGGCGCGTCGGGCAGCAGCCGGACCTCGTTGTCGCCGAGCCGGGTCGCCAGCGCGGGCACGGTCGAGATCGCGCAGTCGTCGATGATGACCGTGCCGCCCTTCTCGGACGGGTCGGCCGGGTCAAGCGAGCCGAGGCCGTCGGCCAGCCGCTCGGAGATCCGATCGAGCAGATCCCCCACGTCGAAGGAGCCGGAGCGGGCCGCGGCCGGGCCGAGGTCGACCAGCCAGCGGCGGCGCAACGCCTGCGGTCCCGCGCCGACGAAGGGGTTCGCCGGGTCGGACACCGGGTGCGTTTCGAGCCGGCCGTCGGCCAGGCGTTCGCCGAGGACGCCGAGGGCGTGCTGCGCCCACGTCGGTTCGGCGGACAGCCAGCGGCTGGGGGTGAAGGCGTCGCGACGCAACCGTTCAGCGACGGTGACGTATGCGGCGACCTCCTCGCTGAGCGCGGCCAGCCAGCAGCACAGCGCGGCCGCGGCCGGAGCGCCGAGCCGCACGGCCACGTCGGCCGCGCTCGGGGTGGCCAGGTGCCAGCTCTCCCGTAGCCCGAACGGATCACTACTGGTGACGGCGAGGCTGAGTAGCACCAGCGCGGCGAAACCCCACAGCAGCCCGGCCAGCAGCCCGACGTTGCGGGCGACCGGACCGGCCGCGGGGCGCCGGGTGGTGCGCAGGATCAGCCAGAGGCCGGCCAGAGAGACGTACCAGGCGGTGACGCTCCATCCGGCGACCGCTACGGCCAGCGCCAGGACGACCACGATCGCGGCGTCCCGGTACAGCCTGCGGGCGCGCGCGGCGATGCAGTGGCGCAGCACGGTGGGCAGGTCGAGTTCGGGATGCGGTACGGGCAGCCGGTGCTCGTCGACCAGCAGTTCGCGCACCGCACGGCGGGCGAACTCGGGGTCGACGTGGGCCGCCGCGCACAGGTAGCGGGTGGCGTCCTGGTCCGCAGGCCGCTGCGGCTCCACGGCGGGGCCGCTCATCGGCTCGCCCTTCTACTCCTTGACAGCGCTCCCATTGTCGCCCGCACGGGCGCTGCCTGCGGCGTCTCCCGGCGCATTTGACCAATAGTTTGCCACCCAGACGCTCTACCGTGTCCGCGGCCGCGCGCCGCCCGGCCTGTCCAGGACGTGGGCGCCGTCCGCTCGACAGGCGGGATTCGAAGACTTATGTCCGGGTATGGCGTAGCTGTCGACGGTTCGCTGCGCGTTGCGGCACCTGCGGGGGAACAAGACAGCGGTCCGCGACGTTGGAACCACACGATAGACACGATGCGGAAGGCGCTGCGGCGCACGCCGCAGGCAGGAGGAGACGGGACGATGAGCGAGCGAGCGCTTCGGGGCACGCGGCTCGGCGCGACCAGCTACGAGACGGACAGCGGAATAGATCTCGCGCCCCGCCAGGATATCGAGTACAGCTGCCCCAACGGTCACCGGTTCGAGATGCCGTTCTCCTTGGAGGCCGACGTCCCGGCGATGTGGGAGTGCCGGGTGTGCGGCGCGCAGGCGCTGCGCGTGGACGGTGTCGCCCCGCAGGAGAAGCAGGGCAAGCCGTCGCGCACGCACTGGGACATGCTGATGGAGCGGCGCACGATGGCGGACCTCGAGGAGGTCTTGGCCGAGCGGCTCGAAGTACTGCGCACCGGCGGGATCAGCTACTCCCCGCCGACGCCCGCACCGGCCACGAAGACGGCCGCCAAGGTGGCGCCGACGAAGAAGAGTTCGAGCGCCGCGCCCGGGTCCAAGGCGCCGGCCACGAAGACGGCCGGCAAGCCGGCGGCGCGCCCGGCGAAGAAGGCACCGGCGAAGAAGTAGCCCGCCAAGAGCGGCGCAAGGCACGGCGCGGCGTGTTGTCCCGTTGGCTGGACACGAATGAGGGTCCGGTCAACCGGTGCGACACGTCGCAGGAGCGCAGGTGTCCCGTTGAACGGGACACCTGTCGGTGTCTTATCAGCTTGCAGACGCGTTTGTCCCGCTCAACGGGACAGACTGGGGTCTGATCGCACCGCCCGGCTAGACCTTCTTACGACGGCGAGTCAGCTTCGCGGTCCGGTCCTGCAGGCCCCAGACGGTGCTGCGCCACAGCGCCTCGAGGACGATGTTGCCGGACATCTTCGAGACGCCGAACTCGCGCTCGACAAAGGTGATCGGCACCTCGACCACCCGGAATCCGGCCCGCACCGCGCGGCGGGCCATATCCACCTGGAAGCAGTAACCGGCCGACTCGACGCCGTCGAGGCCGAGTCCTTCCAGGGTCGCCCTGCGAAACGCGCGGAAGCCGCCGGTGGCGTCACGCAGCCCCATCCCGCTGGCGATGCGCACGTAGAGGTTGCCGCCGCGGGAGAGCACCTCGCGCGACTTCGGCCAGTTCACCACCCGCCCGCCGCTGACCCAGCGCGAGCCGAGCACCAGGTCGGCGCCCTGCTCGTCGAGCGCGGCGAGCAACCTCGGCAGGTCTTCCGGGCGGTGTGAGCCGTCCGCGTCCATCTCGACGAGCACGTCGTATCCGGCGTCCAGTCCCCAGCGGAACCCGGCCAGGTAGGCGGCGCCGAGGCCCTCCTTGCCCTTGCGGTGCAGCACCTGGATCCGCTCGTCCTCGGCGGCCAGCTTGTCCGCGATCTCGCCGGTGCCGTCGGGGCTGTTGTCGTCGGCGACCAGGACGTGTACCTGCGGATTGTGCTCGTGTAGCCGGCCGACGATCCGCTCCAAGTTCTCCGACTCGTTGTACGTCGGGATGATCACCAGGGTCTGGGCGGTCACGTGCGGGCCTTTCGTTGCCGGTGGCGTGGCTCTGCGGCGGGCGGTTGCGCGGCGGACAGATTATCGGAGCTTGGCGTCTCGTTTGGCGCGGGCCATGCCCAGCGCCCACGCGACGAGCGCGGCGGCGGCCATCACGAACTCGGGCCAGGCGCCGACCCGGTCGGCGAGAGTCAGTCCGGTACGCGGGGTGACCTCGGCGGCGACCACGGCCGGGGTGAACTGGCCGGTCTCCTGCTGGATGTTGCCGTCCGGGGTGATGTAGCCGGAGATGCCGCTGGTGGCGGCGATCATCACCGGGCGGCCGTGTTCGACCGCGCGCAGCTGGCTGATCGCGAGCTGCTGCTCGGGCTGACCGCTCCAGCCGTACGTCGCGTTGTTCGTCTGAACGACCATCACGTCGGTCTGGCTGTTGACCGAGGAGCGCACATTGTCGTCATAGGCGACCTCGAAGCAGATGACGTCCGCGATGTGCACGCCGCCCACGGTGAGGATGCCTGGCTTGTCGCCGGCTACGTCGTCCTTCGGAACACGGGAGAGCTCCGAGATGTACCGCGTCAGCAGCGAGCGGTACGGGATGTACTCGCCGAACGGCACCAGGTGCCGCTTCGTGTACGTCGCGCCCGGGCCGGTCACCGGATCCCAGACGATGCCCTCGTTGCGGGCCAGGCCCTTGCCTGCCGAAACGACCGTTCCGACCAGGATCTGGGTGTGGACGGACGCGGCGGCCTGGGAGAGCTCGGCGGAGGCGATCGGATCCTGGAAGGGGTCGACGTCGTCCGAATCCTCAGGCCAGAACACCGCGGCGGGCGGCGGCCGCTTGCCCGCGGCGACCTCGGCCGCGTACTGCTCGGTAACCCTGAGGTGGTTGTCGAGCACGGCTGAGGCTTGCCCGTACGCATCGAGACCGGTGCGCGGCACGTTGCCCTGGATCGCGGCGAGCTGAACAGGCTTTCCGGCGGTCGTCTGAAGCGGAGTCAGAATCCCGGCCAGTGGGACGAGCACGGCCAGCGCGATCCAGCCCGCGACCGGGGCCCAGACTCGGCGCGGTGAGAGCCCGGTCCCGGAGCGCAGGACGTGATGGGCCGTCAACAGCAGGGCCGCCAGCGCGGTCCCGACCAGTGCGGTGGCGAAGGTGACCAGCGGCGCGCCGCCGAGTGCGGCAAGGGGGGTGAGGACCGTGTGGCTCTGGCTGAAGGCGAGGCGGCCCCAGGAGAAGCCGTTGAGCGGCCACCGGTCGCGCAGTGTTTCCTCGGCGACCCAGAGCAGCGCCTGCCAGAGCGCCGCGCCGCGCAGCCTGCCGACCGCCGCGGTGGCCGCGCCGAGCGGCACGAAGTAGAAAGCCTCCACGATGGCGAGCACGATCCAGGCGTCGGTGCCCACGGTCGTGACCCACTGGAAGGAAAGGAAGCAGAACGCCAGGCCGAACCAGAGGCCGCACCAGGCCGCGGCAGTGGCGGGCCTGCGCAGGCCGCGGCGGGCGCGCAGGTGCGCGGCGCTGTGCGCGCACAGTACGAAGCCCGCGACGCTGACCGGCGCCAGCCACCACCAGCCGATCGGCGGGAACGCGGCGACGAGGAGGAACCCGAAGCAGATCGCGGCCAGTTGCGGCAGCCAATGCGCACCGGGATGCGGGCGGCGAAATCGCGGCCGGCGAAGGTGAGGCCGGCGCATGCGCGGGATGGGCAGGCGACGGCTTCGCGTCTGCGATTCTTCGCTCACGCTAGCTATCGAGGCCGGCACCGTGTCCACTTTGCGGAACTATACAGCCGTTGCCTGAGACGGTCTGAGACGTGCGGGGCTCGAGTGCACGCGTAGTTGAGAGGGTGCGGTCGAAGCGGAGTGGGGCTGTCCCGCTCAGCTGGACAGCCAACGGATCGCTGCGAGCGGAAATCCGTGTACGCGTGTCCCGGTCTTGCCTCGATCGCCGTCGGCAAAGCTATCGCGAGACTCACAGCGGACAAGGGCCAATGCCGCGTAGTTAAGGGGTGGTGTAGGTGGCGGGGGCGGTTTTGCGGAGTCGTTGTTTGCTGGCCCATTCGGAGAGTTGGACGCGAAAGCTGTTGAGGTTGTCGATGTCGCCGAGTGCGTCGGCGATCTGGGTGGC
>DASUAR010000262.1:0-12921 GCA_035763685.1 Actinocrinis sp.
GCAGGACCACACGATCGCCTTGGTGCCGTTGGTCGTTCCCTTGCCGTTGGCATCCAGGCACAGCGTCGTGCCGCCGACCGTGACGCTCAGCGCACCGGAAGAGGTGTGCGTCCAGGTCTGATTCGCCGCACCGCTGCACGCGTAAATCTGCTGCTGCGTACCCAGCGTGGTGGTCGAGTTCGGATCATCCAGACACTTACCCGCGCCCACCGCGTGCAGCGGCCCGCTGCTGCCGCCAGTGGAACCGCCGCCGAAGGAGTAGGCCGCGGCCGCCAGGTTGGCCTGCACCGCGTTCTCGGTGGCGTCGGAGGGGTAGCCGGCGGTCACCGCGCCTTCGAAGAACTCGCCGACCCCGCTGTTGCTGTTGTCGCCGCCGGTGCCCAGCAGGATGGAGGAGTCGGTCTTCATCGGGGAGTAGCCGTTGGGCAAGGGTCCTGAGAATCCGGTGGTCAGGCCGCCGCTGGTGGCGTTGGCGTATTTGAGGGTGAAGTTGCTGGTGCCGTTGTTCTTCTCCATGGCGGTGACGAACGGGAAGTTCACCCCGGTGTAGCCCGGCTGGTTCGGCCCCGTGTTGGAGCTGTACATGCCGTTCTCGAGGTCTGCCTCGACCCAGGGCCCTGAGCCGGTGCAGCCGCCGAACCAGCACGCGGTGCCCCATTCGATGGCGTTCATGGTCGCGTTGCCGGTGTCGGTGTGCGAGTTCTCGCCGCTGCCGTAGTCGAAGCAGCACCACTGGTCTACGTAGTTGGAGGAGGTGACCATGTACACGCCCTCAGGCTTCGAACCCGTGGGCACGTTCTTGGCGTTGTCGACGCGGTAGCCCACGCCCTGGGTCACCTTGACCCCGTAGGCCTTCTGGCCGCCGATCGTCAGCGGCAACGCGGTCGCGTTCGCGCCGATGTCCGCGCCGTTGGGGCCGGGGCCCTTCCAGAAGCCGCCCCAGGAGATCGGCAGGTCGTTGTGGTTGGTGGTCTGGTCGTAGATCTTCGTGATCGTGCACGACGTTCCGGCGCAGAAGGAGTCCTGCGTAGCGGCGTTGACCACGCCGCCCGCGGATTGCAGGCCGATGTCCGAGTACGCATGGTCCGAGGCGCGCTGAACCTGGTACAGCGGCCCGTTGTAGGCCGCGAACAGCGCGCGCGTGGTGCTGTGCGCAGTCTCGCACGGCGTGCCGCCCGCGGCATAGATGTCGCAGGGTTCGGATGTCGCGGCGGCCGCCGCGTTCGGTGCGGCGGCAGCGGTGGCGGTGGTCGCGCCGAACGCGGGAACCGCGATGGCCGCGGCCAGCGCACAGGCCGCGAGGAGTCGGGACCGCCGTCGACCGGCGGGTAACAGGGGCATGAGATCCTCCGCTTTCGCAGCTGGCAACAGGGCGCCCACCGGTGCGCCCGCGTCGTGGGTAATCGTCGAACCGATTCACGGGATCAGCTCGACCGGGATAGTAGGGCCGCAGACATAAGCGGTCAACCAAATGTTTCGTACTGAAGTTGACGCAACTGGGCCCACTTCCAGGCTCAGAACGTGCCGAAGGCCGGGTGCGGTGCCTTGAGCGGTTGTAAGTTTCGTATCTATCGCAGATGAGCGCGGGCGGTGCGACGGCGATGCATCAGATAGCCGGACCGCGAGGTTCCGACACTCTTGAACGTGTTCGAACATCGAAGGCGACGCCTCCGGACACCTTGACACACTTCGCCACGGCGGGTTACCTACACCTCACAGCTCGCGGATCGGTACCGGTCGGATCAGCAGGCTGATCTCGCGCCTCGTCACGGGCCGGCGCGCCCGCACTTGCCTTCCCATCCCACACGTCACCGTTCGAGTCGAACAGATCCGGCTCGACAGCGAAAAAAGGAAGTGCTCCGTGTCCCGAATAAGCTGGTTGATCCGGCGTCTACGTGTTCCGGCGATCGCGCTGACCGGCGCCGCGCTGGCGGCGGGCGGCGTGGTCGCGGTGACCGCTGCTCCGGCGCAGGCCGCCACCTCGATCACGCTGAACGGCGCGTCCGGCGGGCGCACCTTCGACGGCGTGGGGGCGATCAGCGGCGGGGGAGGAAACAGCAGACTGCTGATCGACTACCCCGACCCGCAGCGTTCGCAGATCCTTGATTACCTGTTCAAGCCGGACTACGGCGCGTCCACGCAGATCTTGAAGATCGAGATCGGCGGGGACACCAACTCCACCTCGGGGGCCGAGCCGAGCATCGAGCACACCCGCGGCTCCGTCAAGTGCAACGTCGGCTACGAGTTCTGGCTTGCCGAGCAGGCGAAGGCGCGCAACCCGAACATCAAGCTGTACGGGCTGGCCTGGGGAGCGCCCGGCTGGATCGGCAACGGCAACTTCTGGTCCACCGACATGGTCAACTACCTGGTCTCCTGGCTCGGCTGCGCCAAGGCGGACGGGTTGACCATCGACTATCTCGGCGGCTGGAACGAGCGCGGCTACAACATCGGCTGGTACGAGCAGCTGCGCAGCGCGCTCAACAGCAACGGCTACTCCTCCGTGCAGATCGTCGGCGCCGACTCCGACTGGACCATCGCCAACGACGTCGACTCGAACTCGGCTTTCGCCTCCTCGGTGAACATCCTCGGCGCGCACTACCCATGTGGGTACCGCTCCGCGCAGTCCAACTGCTCCGTGCCTTCCGCGGCCACCTCGTCGGGCAAGCAGCTGTGGGCGAGCGAGAACGGATCAGACGACTACAACGCCGGTTCGCAGGCGATGGCCCGCGGCATCAACCGCGGGTACATCGACGGCAAGATGACCGCGTACATCAACTGGCCGATCGACGCGGGCATCACTCCCAACCTGCCGTACCCGACGATGGGTCTGGTGCTCTCGCCGCAGCCGTGGTCCGGGTACTACTCGGTCGGCAAGAACGCCTGGGTCGAGGCGCAGACCACCCAGTTCACCGCGCCAGGCTGGCACTACCTGGACTCCTCCAGCGGCTACATCGGCGGCAACCGCAACGCCGGCAGCTACGTGACGCTGAAGTCCACGAACAACAGCGACTACTCCACCATCATCGAGACCGTGGACGCCGGGTCCGCGCAGACGCTTAACTTCAACGTCACCGGCGGCCTGTCCACCGGCCAGGTGCACGTGTGGGCGACCAACCTCAACTCCAGCAACTCCGCCGACTACTTCGTGCACACCACGGACATCACGCCTTCCGGCGGCAACTACAGCCTGACCGTGCAGCCGGGCTACGTGTACACCGTGACGACCACGACCGGACAGGGCAAGGGCACGGCCACCGGCCCCGCGCAGGGTTCGCTGAGCCTGCCGTACAGCGACTCCTTCGACAGCGAGGCCGTCGGCAGCGAGGCGAAGTACTTGATGGACTGGCAGGGCGCCTTCGAGGTCGCGGCCTGCGGCGGCGGGCGCACCGGCAACTGCGTGCGGCAGATGAGCGCGCAGAGCCCGATCACCTGGGACACCTTGACCGATCCGCACGCGCTGCTCGGCGACACCCGGTGGAACAACTACACCGTCACCTCGGACGTCCTGCTGGAGAAGTCCGGGTACGCGGAGTTGATGGGCCGCGTGGGCACGCAGTCCTACGGCGGGGCCGGCGGGGTGAACGCCTACCACCTGCGGGTCAGCGACAACGGTTCGTGGTCGATCATCCGCTCGGACACGGGCAACAACAACTCGACCCTCGCGAGCGGCAACGTCGCGGCGCTGGGCACCAACTCCTGGCACACCCTCTCGCTCGGCTTCTCCGGTAGCACCATCACCGCGGGCATCGACGGCAAGACGGTCGGCACGGCGAACGACTCCGCCTACGGCTCCGGCCAGGCCGGTTACGCCACCAGCCAGGGCGAGACCGCGCAATTCGACAACCTGTCGATCACCGCGGGCGCCGGCGGCCCGCCGCCGCCTCCGCCCGGCTCCGGTCCGCTGCACGCGGTGGGCGCCGGCAAGTGCCTGGACGACCCGAACTCCTCGACCAGCGGCGGCACCCAGCAGGACATCCAGACCTGCAACGGCCAGGCGAACCAGACGTGGACGTACACCGCGTCCGGCCAGCTGAACGTGACCGTGGGCGGCAGCACGTTCTGCCTCGACGCCAATGGTCAGGGCACTTCGAACGGCACCAAGGCGATCATCTGGTCGTGCAACGGCGGCACCAACCAGCAGTGGAACCTGAACTCCAACGGCACGATCACCGGCGTCCAATCAGGCCTCTGCCTGGATGTGACCGGTGCGTCCACCGCCAACGGCGCTCTGGTCGAACTGTGGTCCTGCAACGGCGGCAGCAACCAGCAATGGACCCTCGGCTAGCCAAGGCCGAGGCCGTCCATAGAGACCGCGCTCGGCTCGCCGGGGGGCGAGCCGAGCGCGCGCCATGCGGCTTAGAGGGTGCGCATCCAGCCACCGGACGCCGGCCCTGATCCGCCCAACGCAGGAGGACACATGAGTAACCCCCTCCGCCGACCGTGGCCGGCGGCCGCGCGCGCGATCGGGGTCGCGTCAGCCGAAGACGCGGCGCTGGATTTCGCGCCGGTAGTCCTCGAGCGTGTTGTCCAGATGGATCCCGGCCGCCTCGGCGGCGGCCTCCGGGTCGCCGCCGCGGATCGCCTTGAAGATGGCGGCATGCTCATCGATCGCGCCGTCGGCGTGGCCGCCGGTGGTGCCGTGCAGTCCGATGATGCTGGATTGGCGTTGCAGGCGGCGCGCTTCGCGTACCGCGGTGACCAGGAACGGGTTGTGCGAGGCGGCGGCGATGCCGAGGTGGAACTCGTCGTCGCCGCGGTCGAAGAGCGCGACCTGTCCGGTCAGATGCCCTTCGCGGCACTGCTCGGCGGCGACCTCGATGGCGCGCAGTTCGGCGGGGGTGGCGCGGGTCGCGGCCAGCCGGCTGGCCGCGGTCTCTTGCACGCGGCGGAACTCGAACAGCATGTAGACGTGGTCGAGGTCGGTGGGCAGGAAGGAACTTCCCCAGCGGGAGGAGCCGAGCATGCCTTCGTCGTCGGCGACGTAGAGCCCGCGGCCCTTCTGCGCGCGCACACGCCCGATCGCGGAGAGGATCTTCACCGCCTCGCGCACCACGGTGCGGCTGGTGCCCAGCCGCGCGGCCAACTCGTTCTCGGTCGGCATCCGATCGCCGGGCCGCAGCTGCGAATCCGCGATCAACTGCAAAATCTGCTCGGCCGCCAGCTCGTACCCCGGGCGGTAGGCGCCGGCCGGCTGTACGGCCGCAGGCTCCTCCTCCGCAGACAGGCCACTGGCCGCCAGTACCTGCGCGCCGTCCACTGGCCTGCCTCCTTCGTCATGCGCCACACCGCAAGTATGGCTGATCCGCAGACTCGAAGTAAGCGTACATGATCGAACGCCATGCATTCGTTTAACTCGTACTCATTGTGACCTCTCTTCGATCTCAAAACTCGGAATTACCGCCGCATAGCTGGATATACCACCCCGACAATCAAAACTGATCGCCAAAATAAGCCCACCAATCCTCTTGACTGCTGACGGCTGGGGCCGCTCTCATGAAGAGTCACCGACCACAACGCAGTGGAGTACCCATGAACGCACGGCTCCGCGCCGATGGCGGCGCATTGAGAACAGGCGCGGGTCACCGCGCAGGCCTGCTGGCCGCCGGGAGCGCCTTGGCTTTGGCAGCCATCGCCGCGTGTAGCAGCGGCGCAGGGGGCGGCGGCACCTCGGGTTCGCAGAATGGTTTCAAGCCGGTCGCGCAGACCGGCGGGACGTTGACGGTCTGGGTGGACTCGACCCGGTTGGCGGCGGCGCAGCTGTATCAGAAGGAAAACCCCGGGGTGAAGCTGAAAATCGTCAGCTACGACGGGGACGCGAACGGTTCGAACTATCTGCAGACGAAGGTGAGCCTGTTCAACCGCACGCGTGGCGGCTGGCCGGATGTGGTGTTCTCCTCGCAGAACAACGAGACCTCCTGGGCGGTGCAGGCCGGGTTCACCGCGCCGTTGAACAAGGGCCTGATCCCGCAGGCGACCCTGGACGGCTGGGCGACCGGGGCGAACGCGCCGTGCACCGTGAACGGGACGATCTACTGCCTGCGCAACGACCTGTCGCAGACCGTGCTGTGGTACAACGCCGCGCTGCTCAAGCAGTGGGGTTATCAGGTCCCGGCCACGTGGGAGCAGTACCAGTCGCTGGGTGAGAGGGTCGCCACCGAGCACCCCGGCTACCTGGTCGGGGACGTCGGGGACACCTTCGCCCCGGAGATCTACCTGTGGGCTGGCAAGTGCGGCGCGAATCAGATCACCGGCGCCAAGGCCGTGACCGTCAACACCACCAGCGCGGCGTGCACCAAGATGGCCACGCTGCTCGACACGCTGATCAAGAACAAGACGATCTCGCTCAGCAGCGTCTTCTCCTCGGACTTCGACAAGAAGGAACCGGGCAAGATCCTGATGCTGCCCGGTCCGGCGTGGTACGGCGGCGCGCTGTTCCAGGGCACCTTCAAGACCCCGGCCGGGCGGATCGCGGTCGCGCCGATGCCGCAGTGGGCCGGCGACACCAGCCCCTCGGTGGGCAACGTCGGCGGCGGAACCTGGCTGCTCTCCGCGCACAGCGCGAACCTCAAGGCGGCTACCGCGTTCTTGACCTGGGTGACCACCTCGGACGACTACCAGGGCAAACTCGCCCCCGGCTACCCTGCCTACAGCTCGGCGGCCAAGACCTGGCTCGCCGCGCAATCGGCCGCCGGCTACTACGCCGACGACATCGCCGGGCCCCTGCAGGCCGCGGCCAACCAGGTGTGGCCGGGGTGGGGCTACGGCCAGTTCAGCCAGGAGGCGATCTGGGCCGCCACCGTCAGCCCGGGCCTGAACGCCGGCAAGAGCCTGGTATCCCTGCTGCCCGCCTGGCAGGCCGCGATCGAGAACTACGCCCGCTCCGACGGATATCAGGTCAGTACGTCGTGAGTGGCGCCGCTACCTCAGACCAGGCCAGGGCTGCGCGCAGTACACGGCGCGCGCCCTGGCCCGGCCGTGCCGGACACGGCTTCGTCGCCGCCTACCTGGTGCTGCTGATCGCGTTCGGCGTCGTGCCGACCGGGTACGCGATCTACTTCGCGTTCACCAACGCCGACGGGCGTCTCAGTGGCCTGTCGAACTTCGCGACCGCGGCCCGCGACTTCCGCTACCTGCCCGCGGTCGGACACGTCGCCCTCTATCTGCTGTTCTGGCTGGCGGCGCTGGTCGTCTTCGTGGTCGCACTGGCGCTGCTGCTGCACCGCCTGGCCGGCCAGGGCATCAGCAGGGCGCTGCGGTTCCTCTACTACATTCCCGGCGCGCTGGCCGGCGCGGCGAGCGTGATGGTCTGGCTCTTCCTGCTCGACCCGAGCGTCAGCCCGGCGGGTTTCCTGTTGCGGGCGCTGGGCTTCGACACCTTCGGCCAGGTCATCGCCCCCGGGCACCTGCCGGTCCTGTTCACCCTGATCGCGTTCTGGACCGGGGCGGGCGGCTGGATCGTGGTGATGTACGGAGCCCTCAACAACATCCCGCACGACCTGATCGAAGCCGCCCGCATCGACGGCGCGGGCGCGTGGCAGACCGCCCGCCGCATCCAGATCCCGCTGCTGCGCAAATGGATCGTGTACATGGTGATCCTCGCGTTCGCCGGCGGCACCCAGCTGTTCGTCGAACCGCAACTGCTCTCCCAGGCCAGCGTCGGGGTCGCCGGCCGCGACTACTCCCTCAACCAGCTCTCCTACGACTTCGCCTTCCAGAACAACGACGTCAACTCCGCCGCCGCCATCTCGGTGGAACTCCTGCTGATCGGGCTGATCGTCGCCGCGCTGTTCGTCGCCAGATCAGGATTTTTCGATGCCGACTGACACCCACACCGCGCCCTCGCACGCCGCGCCCTCCCCCGCCGGCACCCGCCCGCCCGCAGGGCAGCGCACCCGCCGCCGCGGCCGGGTGCCGCGCAACCCCTTGCCGGCGCTGGTGCTTGGCTTGTTCGTGCTCTTCTTCGTGCTCCCGGTGCTCTGGCTACTGCTGGCCGCCACCAAGACCGACGACCAGCTGGTAAACGCCAACCCGCTCTCCTTCGGCTCCTTCCACGCCCTGCGCGCCAACTGGGACGCCCTCACCTCGTATCAGGGCGACGCGATCCTGCTGTGGTTGCGCAACAGCGCCCTCTACTCGTTCCTGGCCCTCGTGATCACCCTGGCCGTCGCCGTCCCCGCCGGCTACGCCCTGGCCATGACCGAGTTCCGCGGCCGGCGCACGCTGCTGATCGCCACGTTGGTCGTGATGCTGATGCCGAACGCGACCCTCGTGGTGCCGCTGTTCCTGGAGATCAACGCGGTGCACCTGATCGGCTCCATGTGGTCGATCATCCTGCCCTACGCGTTCTATCCGTTCGGGGTGTACCTGACCTACATCTACTTCACCACCGCCCTGCCGCGAGAGCTGATGGAAGCGGCGCGGCTGGACGGGTGCAGCGAGTTCGGCGCGTTCCGCCGCGTGGCGCTGCCGCTCGCGGCTCCGGTGGTCGCCCTCGTCGGATTCTTCA
This sequence comes from Actinocrinis sp., assembly GCA_035763685.1. GTDB lineage: Bacteria > Actinomycetota > Actinomycetes > Streptomycetales > Catenulisporaceae > Actinocrinis. The sequence goes on from DASUAR010000262.1 coordinate 8,507, forward strand.
GCTTCGTGGCGAACTGGACCAACTACTACCTGCCCTACGTCCTGCTGCCGGAAAGCGGCCAATTCCCCGTCCAGGTGGGCCTGGGCACCCTGCTCGACGACGTGCCCCAGTTCAACCCGACCGTGGGAAGCCTCGCGGTCCAGCGCCCCGAACTGGCCCTGGCCACCCTGCTGGCCATCACCCCCGTCCTGATCGTCTTCCTCTTCTCCCAGCGCTTCCTCGTCGCCGGCATGCTCGCCGGCGCCACCAAGAGCTGACCGCACGAAGGAGTACCCCCCGGATGCACCCCGCAGTCACCGCCTCCGTGCCCCTGCTCGAACCCCCGGGATGGGCCCTGGCCCAACGCCAACTCTTCGACCTGCTCGACCACGCCTGGCGCCGCTTCGAACACCACTACACCACACCCGACGGGCGACTCGACTACCGCGGCGCGCTCTCCACCCGCGACGGCGTGGACGACTTCTACGAGGTCTTCTTCAACTGGCCCCAGCTCTACCTGCTCGGCGGCGCCGATGACCTGCTGCCCGCCAGCGAACGCCACTGGGAAGGCGTCACCCGCCAACTCACCGCGCTCGGCATGCTCAAGGACGAATACGAACGCGGATACGACTGGTTCCACCAAGGCGAAAGCCTGCTGCTCCTCTACTTCCTGTGCATGGCCGCACCCCACCGCTGGCAGCAGCGCGCGCTGCGGTTCGCAGAGCTCTACCTCGACCCCGCACACGGCAACTACGACCCCGCACACCGCATCATCACCCGCCCGCACAACGGCAGCGACCCCACCCGCACCGGCCTGTTCGACGGACCCAACTACCCCTGGCTCCCCCAAGAAGCCGACATGTACGGCTTCCCCCTGGGCTGGCTCCTGCCCGACACGGCCGCGGAGCCCGACCGCGCCGAGGACCCGCGGCTGGGCGAACAGATGCGCCTGCGCATGGGCACCGGCGACACGGCCGTCAACCTCGCCGCCGCCGGCCTGATCCACAACGCCCTGATCCTCACCGGCGAGGAGCGCTACCGGGACTGGATCACCCAGTATGTCGGCGCCTGGTGCCAGCGCGCCACCGCCAACGACGGCATCATCCCCGACAACGTCGCCCCCGACGGCACCGTCGGCGGGTTGCTGGACGGCCGCTGGTACGGCGGGCACTACGGCTGGAACTGGCCACACGGCTGGTACAGCGTGGGACACGCCGCGATCGTCGCCGCGCTGGCCGGTGCCGCCGCCACCGGCGACGACACCTACCTGGACCTGGTACGCCCCGCCCTCGACGAAATCATCGCCCAGGGCAAGGTGATGGCCTACGCCGAAGCCGATTCCAGCCTCCGCTCGAAATGGACCGCGCAGCTCGCCGAGGATGTCAGCACCCCGACACTGCATGTGCCGTTTCGCTACGGCGACGATGGCTGGTTCGACTACAACCCGATGCTCATGGGCGTGCCGACCGCGCTGTGGCATCACACCGGCTCGGCCGCGGACCGCGAGCGCATCGAGCACCTGCGCTCGGCCAGCGGCTACGACTGGAGCACGGTGCGCTCCTTTCGCAGCAAGGAGGAGGCCGGGCACGAAGAGCCCTGGTTCGCCTTTCTCGCCGGGGATGATCCGCAATACCCTGAGAAGATCCTCGCCGCCGCGCAAGCGCAAGTGCGCCACCGCCTCGCCCGCATGGAACGCTACCGCGGCCTGGACGTGCCCGAAGCCGACATCCACCTGTGGCAGCTGACCAACCCGGTCGTCACCGAAGCCCTCGTCCAACTGACCTGGGGCGGACCACAGGTCATCTACAACGGCGGCCTGCAACAAGCCCGCGTGCGCTACTACGACGCCGACGCCGAACGCCCCGGACTACCCCCCGGCGTCGCCGCCCTCGTCTCCAGCATCGACCCCGAGGCCACCGTGATCGACCTGGTCAACCTCGACCCAGAGTCACCGCGCCGGATGGTCGTACAGGCCGGAGCCTTCGCGGAACACGACATCCGCGCCGTCACCTACACCACCTGCCAGGACGAATCGTGGATCGGTGACCTCTACGACTACGGGCACAGACAACCGACCGTCGACTCAGAGTCCGTCGATGTCGACGGCCCCTGGCTGAAGGTCGACCTGCCCCGTTCCAGCACCATCCGGCTCACCCTGCGGCTCGACCTGCGCGCGAATCAACCCACTTATCGCACGCCGTTCGACGCGGCCTAGTGAGCCGGCCTACCCACCTCTCTCTACAGAAAGGCAGACGATGCGGTCTGATCCTTTTAGCCAACCGCGAACGGTGCGGCCGACGAGGTCCGTCCTCGCCGCCGCACTGATCGCCGCCGGTGTCGCTGCGCTGCCCGCAGCCTCGCACGCGGCGACGATGAGCACGCTGTACGTCTCCCCGAGCGGTAGCGGTACCTCGTGCTCGTCCTCGGCGCCGTGCTCGCTGACGCAGGCCCAGGCCTCGGTGCGCTCCCTCAACGCAAGCATGAGCGGCGACATCGTGGTGCAGCTGGCCGACGGCACCTACCGGTTGTCCGCGCCGCTGGTGTTCAACAACTCGGACTCGGGCAGCGGCGGCCACAACGTCATCTGGCAGGCCGCGTCCGGCGCCTCGCCGGTGATCTCCGGCGGCCGGCAGGTGACCGGCTGGAGCCTGCACGACTCGGGCAACAACATCTACGCCGCCGCGGTGCCGGTCGGGACGGACTCCCGTCAGCTGTACATCGACGGGTCGGAGGCCCCGCGCGCGGCGATCTCGCTGAACCGCAGCGATGTGACGATCAACTACAACGGCATGACGATCAACAACTCGGCGCTGAACTATCTGTCGGGTCTGCCGGAGCAGAACCGGATCGAGGTGGAGAGCCAGAACTCCTTCACCGACCACTTCGCGCCGGTGCAGTCCATCTCCGGCACTACGATCACGATGGCGCAGCCGTCCTGGAACAACAACAACTGGGGCTACGACACCCTGGCCAAGCCGTTCGCCGGCGGCCAGATGTTCCTGGAGAACTCGTACTCGTTCCTGCAGAGCGGGCAGTGGTACCTCGACCCGCAGGCCGGGCAGCTGTACTACAAGGCGCCTTCCGGCTGGAACCCGTCGAGCCACGACGTCGAGCTGCCCCAGCTGACCTCGCTGGTGCAGATCTCCGGCAACAGCGTCGACAACCCGGTGCACAACATCGCGTTCCAGGGGATCACCTTCGAGCACACCACCTGGCTCGCGCCGAGCAGCAACATCGGGTACGCCGACCAGCAGTCCGGCACCTTCTTCACCAAGGCCTACCAGCAGCCCTCCGACTTCCTGACCTCCTGCCAGTCCGGCTGCACGCTGTTCGAGGCCACTCGGGAGAGCCTGGGCGAGGCGCCCGCCGCGGTGCAGGTCTCCGCGGCCGGCAGCATCAGCTTCGCCGGCGACACCTTCAGCCACCTCGGTGAGGTGGGCCTGGGCATCGGCCAGGACAGCACCGCGGTCGCCTCCGGCGTCGGGTTGGGCGCCTCCGGCGTCACCGCGGACCACAACACGTTCACCGACGACGCGGGCGCCGCGATCGTGGTCGGCGGCACGCAGACCAACGCGCACCACCCGTCCGACACGGCGATGACCGACCAGAACATCACCCTGACCAACAACCTGGTCAACGGGGTCGCCAAGGACTACAAGGACATGGCCGGAATCCTGTCCACCTACGTCACCCATGCCGTCATCGACCACAACGAGGTCGAGAACCTGCCCTACGACGGCATCGACATCGGCTGGGGCTGGGGGATGAACGACGCGGGCGGCAGCCAGGACTACGCCAACCGCGGCACCTACAACTACCAGCCGCGCTACACCACCCCCACCACGCTGAAGAACACCGACGCCAGCAACAACAAGATCCACGGCACCAAGAAGATCTTCCATGACGGCGGCAGCCTCTACAACCTGTCCGCGAACCCGAGCGCCACGTTCAACGACAACTACATCTACGACAACCACAACACCGTCGGCCTGTACCTGGACGAGGGCTCGCGCTACGTCACGCTGACCAACAACGTCGTGCAGGACAGCGGCGTGTGGGCGTTCACCAACGCCAACGGCAGCAACAACACCGACGACAACGCGTTCAACAACAACTGGTACAACGGCGGGGCGACTCAAGTCGCCACCGGATCACCCCACAACAACACCCTGTCCGGCAATGTCCAGGTGAGCGGGACGAACTGGCCGTCCGGCGCACAGCAGGTCATCAACCAATCCGGCGTTCAGTCCGGCGGTTCGACCGGTGGTGGTGGCGGCGGCTTCCCGAGTGGTTATCACCAGCTCGTGGTGGCCAACAACAGCCTGTGCCTGGACGTGTACGGCAACACCAGCGCCGCGGGCGCGGCGATCGACCAGTGGGCCTGCAACGGCCAGAGCAACCAGCAGTTCCAGTTCGTGCCCACCTCCGGCGGCTAC
>DASUAR010000263.1:0-7508 GCA_035763685.1 Actinocrinis sp.
TCGGCAGGCTGCTGGCCGCCGAATGGACCAAGCTGCGCACGGTGCGCTCAACCGTCTGGTCGTTCGCGATCCTGATCATCGCGGTACTCGGATTCACCGCGCTGTTCACCTTCCTGACCGTCCAGCAGTGGTCTCAGATGAGCTTTTCCGACCGCGCCACAGTCGCGGCGGATCCCATCGGTCACATGCTCGGCGTGGGGCTTTACTTCGGCCAGGCCGCGGTGTGCGTGCTGGGCGTGCTGGTGGCGTCCGCAGAGTACTCAACCGGCATGATCCGCTCGACTTTGCTGGCGTCTCCACACCGATTGCGGATGCTCGCGGCCAAGTGCATCGTCTTCACGATCCCCGTGATCGTGGTCACCGAAGCGCTGAGTTTCGCCAGTTTCGGCATCGGCTCTTCGATCCTCCACTCCAAGGTCCCTGTCTCGCTCAGCGGCCCGTACGTGATGCGCGCCGTGATCGGCGTGGGGCTGTACCTCACCGTGCTCGGTCTGTTCTCGGTGGCCATCGGGCAGCTCATCAGGCACACGGCCGGTGCAGTCACTGCGACGCTCGTCATCGTGCTGCTGCTGGTTCCGATTGCCGGACTGCTGCCCGGGAACATCGGCAAGCATGTTTCGGCCTACCTGCCGACCAATGCGGGCCAGCAGATCATGCAAGTCATCCCCGAAAAGGCACAGATCCTCTCCGCCTGGCAGGGCTTCGGCATCTTCGGGCTCTGGACGGCCGCGCTGCTCGCGGTCGCAGCCTGGCTCCTGGTGAAGCGCGACGCCTGACAGCCAGTCAGGTCTCCGGCTCCAACCGAAACCGAGTACTCACTACCGGCGGCGCAGGCGCGCGTTCCAACAGGGCGTGTGCCAGTGCCGCCGGTCGTCGAGTCCGCCGCCGCCGTGCCAGGCGGCCTGATCGGTGTCGGCGGGCCAGGCGACCAGGTGCGGCATCCCCGGCCGGATCTCCTGATCGCAGCCGGGGCAGCGGTACGTCTTCGCCGTGCTCGCGCCGGCCACCGAGCGCACGATCCAGTCGCCGTCCCGGGCCGACTCGACCCGCTGGTAGCCGAAGGCCTTCTCGATATCCCGCGGTTCCCGGTCAGCCGACTGACCACGCGCCGAAGAACGGCCGCGCCCCGCGGCGCGCGCATCGTTCTTCCTCGGGCTCACCGCCCGAGTTTATCGAACCGTGACCGCGTCGCCGCACCTCAACCGCCGTGCTTCTGGTGCCCGGCAGCGGAGCCGATCAGTGCCGTCCATCAGGCCCCGTAGTCCCGGAACCCCTTCTTCGTCTTTCGGCCAAGGTAGCCAGCGGTCACCAGATGCTCCAGCAGCGGAGCCGGCGCGAAGCCGGGCTCGCGGAACTCCAGGTACAACGCGCGCTCGATGGCCAGCGCGACATCCAGACCCACCACGTCCAGCAACTCGAACGGTCCCATCGGATAGCCGCAGCCCAGCTTCATCGCGGTGTCGATGCCGTCAGCGGTCGCGTAGTGCGCCTCCAGCATCTTCACCGCGTCGTTGAGATACGGGAAAAGCAGGGCATTGACGATGAACCCCGCCCGGTCCCCGCAGTCCACCGCGTGCTTGCCCAGCCGCGCGCAGACCTCGTGCGCCGTGGTCAGCACGTCCGGGGCGGTCGCGACGGTGTGCACGACCTCGACGAGCTTCATCACCGGCGCCGGGTTGAAGAAGTGGATGCCGACCACGTCGCGCGGCCGGCCGGTCGCCATCGCGCACTCGATCACCGGCAGGCTCGACGTCGTCGTCGCCAGCACCGCACCAGGCTTGCAGACCGCATCGAGTTCCTTGAACAGCGCCACCTTCACGCCCAAGTCCTCGACCACGGCCTCCACCACCAGGTCGCAATCCCCTGCGTCCCCGACCGCGGCACTCGACGTCAGGCGGCCTAACGCCGCGTCCCGCTCCTCCGCGCTCAGCTTGCCCTTCTCGACCGCTCGCCCCAGCGATTTCTCAATCGCCGCACGCGCCGCCGCGGCCTTCTCCTCACTACGCGCGATCTGCACCGTCGAGTACCCGGCCTTGGCGAAGACCTCTGCGATGCCGTTCGCCATCGTTCCCGAGCCGACGACCGCGACGCGCGAGATAGCCCGAGCGCCTTCGGCCACCGTCGTCGAGTCCGGCGTCAGCGCGTCGGGCACCACCGTCGGCACCTCGGCCTGCTCGTACGTGTAGAAGCCGCGTCCGGACTTGCGGCCAAGCAGCCCCGCCGTCTTCATCTGCTTGAAAATCGGCGCGGGCGCGTGCAGCCGGATCCGCGACTGCTTGTACATCGTGTCGAGGATCTCGTAGGCGGTGTCGATGCCGATCAGGTCGAGCAGCGCCAGCGGGCCCATCGGCAGGCCGCAGCCGAGCCGCATCGCCGCATCGATGTCCTCACGCGTGGCGTACTTGCCTTCGTACATCGAGGCGGCGTGGTTGAGGTAGCCGAACAGCAGCGCGTTGGCGATGAAACCGGCCTTGTCCCCGATCGTGACCGGGGACTTGCCCAGCCGTCGCGCCAGGTCCTCGATGTCGGTGAGCACGCCCGGGTCGGTGACGACCGTGCGCACGACCTCGACCAGCTTCATCACCGGGGCCGGGTTGAAGAAGTGCAGCCCGACCACCCGTGCGGGCCGCGAGGTGGCCACCGAAATCTCAGTCACCGAAAGCGACGAGGTGTTGGTGGCGAAGATCGTCTCGGCCGAGCAGATGCCGTCCAGCTTGCGGAACAGCTCCCGCTTGAGTTCGAGCCGCTCTGGGATCGCCTCGATCACCAGGTCCGCGGAGGCCAGCGGCGCCAGCTCAGTGGTGTACTCGATCCGGTCGAGCAGCGCGGCCGCCTCCTCGGCGCTCAGCTTCCCGCGAGAGACGGCGCGGCGGGTCGAGTGCGCGACGTGCGCCCGGCCGCGGTTGAGTCCGGCATCGTCGATCTCGACCGCGTGCACGCGCAGGCCGTTGCGGGCCATCACCTCCGCGATGCCCGCGCCCATCGTGCCGAGTCCGACGACGCCGACTGTGGCGATCTCGCGCCCCATTGCGCACTCCTCAGGGGTATGGGAAGTCGCCCGCGTCCGGTCCGCTGGGCGCTTGTTACCGATGAGTATCCCCAGCGGGACGTCCTTACGCCAGTGCCCGGTTACCGCCGATCCGCGCGACCCCCCTGTGACGATCCTCACCCGGCCACTAACCCACCCCTCACCGCCACGCCCCGTGCGGCCGCCCTTCACCTGCTCCCCACGAAAGCCGGACCGGAGCGAACGTCACGTCAACGCCCACTCCGGCCCGTCTTCCCTCTTACTTACTCCCTCCTGCGTTTACCTCTCTTCTCCCTCTTCTTCTTCTCTTTCCGTCGTCCGTATCCCGTCCACCGCCACCGTCATCGCGGCTCTTCCCCGCGTGGCGTCCTCCACAGCGCCTCGCAGACCGCTACGACGGCGGCTCCCCGCCTTCGGTGGGAACTCAAGGGCCGCAAGAAAGGCCCTCAGGTGAGCCCTCAGTCAAAAGGTCCCAGGTTCAGGTCCAAGTCCAGGTCGCTCGATCAATCACTCCTCTCCATGCACGGTCCGCGCCCGGCGGCCACGTCTACCGCCGGAAACTGGATTTGGTCAGCAGTTGCGCAGCTCAGGCGACTGATTCAGCAGTTGCTCCCGGGTCGAGACGAATCTGCGGTATGCGCCGGACTCCATGCCCGGCTGGCCTTCGGCGGCCGGGAAGACGGCGACCCGGTGGCAGTTCTGGAACGCCAGGCGGACCCCGAAGGAGCGCTCAAGGCAGCCGCGGATCGCGTCCGAGGCGAGCGCGCGGAGCAGCTGCCCGCGCTCGGCCTCGCTCGCCGGCGGCGTCAGGTTGTCGGCGTACGCTCCGCCCTCCACCAGCAGCCGCGTGGACAGTTGACTGATCAGTTGCCAGGCGTAGGGCAACGAAGTGCGCACACACTCGGCGAACTGCTCGTCGGCGACTTCGCCCGCTTCCGCCGCTGCCAGCAGCTCGGCCGAGACATCCAGGGACATCCGTCCCTCCCTTCATTCACGTCTTTCCGTTACGAACTCACTGGCCGAGCCGCACTCACACCACTTCAATGGCCCGGCGCCGGGCGGCTCACACCTCCCGATATGCCCTCGGCACAATCACGCCTCACCAGACAACTGATGGTTCGTCGGCTCACTCAGTGGACTTCCCGCAGGCCCAGCCGAACCGCGCGCCGCCCTGGCCGCCGACGTGCGCCCCCGTATGCCCGCTCCGGTCGGCTAGGGTTTCAAACCATGCGCCTCGTCATCGCCCAGTGCAGCGTCGACTACGCGGGACGGCTCGCCGCCCACCTGCCCAACGCCCGCCGCCTCCTCATCGTCAAGGCGGACGGCAGCGTCCTGGTGCACTCCGACGGCGGCTCGTACAAGCCGCTGAACTGGATGTCGCCGCCGTGCACCCTCAAGGAGGAAGAGCAGGGCGACGGTTATGTGTGGACGGTCACCAATAAGGCCGGCGAGCAATTGGTGATCGCCATAGAAGAGGTCTTCCACGACTCGGCACACGACCTCGGCATCGACCCCGGCCTGCAAAAGGACGGCGTCGAGTCGCATCTCCAGGAACTCCTCGCCGAGCAGATCGAGACGCTGGGCAAGGGCTGGCGCCTGATCCGCCGCGAGTACCCGACCCCGATCGGCCCCGTGGACATCCTCTGCCGCGACGCCGAGGGCGCAACCGTCGCGATCGAGATCAAGCGCCGCGGCGAAATCGACGGCGTCGAACAGCTGACGCGCTACCTAGACCTGCTCAACCGCGACCCGCTGCTCGCCCCGGTCCGCGGCATCTTCGCCGCCCAGGAGATCAAGCCCCAGGCCCGCGTCCTGGCCACCGACCGCGGCATCTCCTGCACCGTGCTCGACTACGAGGTCTTACGCGGTATGGACGACCCCTCGACGCGCCTCTTCTAGGCGACCGTTGTCGAGCGGTGCTCTGGCCTTGTCAGTCCGCCGATATGCTGCGCGCGCTGGTTGGCCGTAAACGCGGACGGTGTTTGACTGTTCTGGATCTCTCGCCGATCGAGGACCGCGACGGGTGGATCGGTGGCATCGAATCGATCGTCGTTGACGGCCGCCGCTGGTACTTCGGCTTCGACTACAGCAGCGACCTGGTGCTCTCGCCGCTGATCGACGACGAGACGACGATGTCGCTGTTCGCCAGCCGGCACATGAGCCAGCGCGACGGCGCTCACGACGCCGCGTTCTGGCGCGAACTCGTGGCAGGCTCGGTCACCACCTCGGACCTGACTGACGACGCACAGGACCGCGAGTACACCAGTGAGCGGCTCGCCACACAGCGGCTCACACCGCGCTACTACCTGAGCTACCTGCTCGGCGCTGCGGCCGGCTGGCCCGACGAACCGGAAACCCGTCCTGCCTGCAGCCGTAACAGACATCGCAACGAACCTTTCGCTCGCCCAGCGCAACAGTGCCGAGTACGTGCCGCCGCTCAACCTTGCGCTGCTGAGAGGATCCGACGACGCTTCGACTCGCCTCTTCCAAGCGATCATTGAGGGGGGCGGCGTCCTCCTCAAAGCCCCGAAAAAGCCTGGAGTCGGCAGGAGCCTGACACGGTACAGTCCCATTGATCCAGGCGCGCACCACGAGGCGGACCCGCATGACCCAAACGACCATGACCGCGGTACGGACCGACGCTCGCGAATGGACGGAGGAACAGATGGCAGATCTGTACTCCGACGGTTTTCCCGCGTTCATCACCGCGGACAAGCTGGCCAAGCAGTACATCGGCCGAGTGCGCGCATGGTTCCCTGAGTGGAACCTCACCGTCGTCGATGCGGATCAGGACCCTGCTGCTACAGGCTGGGGCATTCCGGTGCGCTGGGATGGCAGCGTGGCCGACCTGCCCGGCGGCTACACCGAGGCGACGATCCGCGCGGTCGAAGGCCGTGAGCAGGGAATCGAGGCCGACACGCTCGTCATCTGCGGCGCCATCGTCGCCGGGCGGCGAGCCGGTCAAGGCCTGGCCGGACAACTGCTGGCCGTGCTGCGCGACTTGGCTGTCGAGCACGGTCTACAGCGCGTCATCGCCCCCGTGCGTCCCACGCTCAAGCAGCAGTACCCGCTGACCCCCATCGAGACATTCATGACCTGGACCCGCCCGGACGGTTCGGCGCTCGACCCCTGGGTGCGCACCCACTTGCGCATGGGCGCGACGATCCTCGCCGCCGCACCCAGCTCGCAGACCATGACCGGCACCGTCGCCGAGTGGGAGGAGTGGTCCGGCATTCCCCTGCCCTCCAGCGGCGACTACGTCATCCCGCAGGGTCTAAGCGTGTTGCACGTGGACCGCGAAGCAGACGTCGGCACCTATACCGAGCCGAACATCTGGATCCGGCACCGGTGACACGACTCGCACGAGGCGGCGTCCGCGTCCGCTGGCGCTGAGCGCGTCGAGGGTGAGCTTCCTGGCGCGACAGGCGTAATGCCCGCATCATGAGTGCATGTGTGAGCTTATATACCTGTCGCAGAACAAGCTTGCCCAGTTCACCGATGCCGAACATGGTCAGTGGAAGCTTGGAGTTGACGCGAAGGTACAGGTGCCGCTGCTCGGCGAACTATCCGCCAGCGCCTCCCACGAGACAGCACCCGACGCTCAGCACTTCGAGAAGATCGCCTCGCTGCTGGCCCGGGATGCCGTGCCCTACACCGACCAAGTCGCGCCTGGGACGTGGGTCTCGTTTCTGCTGCCGATGACTTACGCCATCGTCGGAGACAGTTTCGGTAGGGATTTCGCCCTCGTGTTCCTCGGCGTACCAGAGGATCCGGAGTCTTCCGCACCACGGCTGCTGCTGCACGGCGACCCGAACAACCTCGTGGGCGCCAGACCCCGGCAGTCGCGGGAACTGACGGACAAGATGCCGTTCCTCTCGCCGAGCTCGATATCGGACTTTCTACGCTGTGTGCGCCTCTTCTTGAATGGCGAGGACCCCGACGACGACAAAGTGGAACCTCTCATCGCCAGCCTGATCACGACTCTCGACAAGAACACCGTCCCGCAGACCGCGGCCAAGATGTCCGGCCTGGCCCGCGTGACGGCGAACTTCACCGACGACGCCGGCCGGCCGGTGGTCTTCGCAACGCCGCTGCACGTGCAGTACGCGCCCGGACAGCAGCCCGTGCCGTTCCCACCGGATCAGCAACCGGCCGGCAGATGGTCCGTACGAAGGCTCCTATGGTGGCGAGGGCGCCGCTGACGCCGCCGCATCGGTAGGGAAGGTCACTCCTCGGTAGGCACGTAGTTGGGGTCGCGTCCCGCATCCGGCCGCTTCTCGATGCCGAGTCCGTGCGGGTCGAATCTGTCGTAGCTGAATCCTTCGCCGACGATCTCGGTCGGCAGCCGCCCGTTCATCAGGTCCCAGAGGAACCGGTCGAACGGTCCGGGGAACTCGTCCCACTCGTTGTATCCGCCGTCGTTCCAGACGATCGGCCAGCGCTCGGGTTCGTCCGCCGGATCGGTCCGGAAGAAGAACTG
>DASUAR010000264.1:0-57532 GCA_035763685.1 Actinocrinis sp.
GTACTGGAGGCGGTTATCGATGCCCTCCGCGCCCTCTGAAGAGCTTCTGCCCGGGGCGTTGAAACTGCTGATCGCGGGCGGCTTCGCGGTCGGCAAGACCACCCTGGTCGGCGCGGTCTCCGAGATCGAGCCGCTGACCACCGAGGCGCCGATCACCGAGGCCAGCCGCGGCGTGGACGACCTGCGGGCGACCCTGGACAAGACCACGACCACCGTGGCGATGGACTTCGGGCGCATCTCGATCGGCACCGAATACGTCCTCTACCTGTTCGGCACGCCCGGCCAGCAGCGGTTCTGGTTCATGTGGGACGACCTGTGCACCGGCGCGCTCGGCGCCATCGTGCTGGCCGACACCCAGCGGCTCGAGGACTGCTTCGAGGCGGTCGACTTCTTCGAGAGCCGCGGCATCCCGTTCCTGGTGGCGGTGAACCGCTTCGACGGCACCCTCGCGTACCCGGTCGAAGAGGTGCGCAGCGCCCTGGAGCTTCGCGCCGAGGTCCCGGTGGTCGAGTGCGACGCGCGGGTGCGCGAGTCGTCGGTCGGTGTGCTGCTCACCCTCGTGGAACACCTGCTCGACACCGAACCCGCATCCGCCCGGCCTGTCGCCGCGCGCAGTCTTGAAGGGCGCAAACCATGAGCGACCAGGAGTTGACCGAACGCGGACTCGGCGGGTCCCCCGCCGCGCCCGGCGCGGCCGAGCGGGCGGCGCGGCACCGCGAGCTCGGCCTCGCCTCCGTCCCGGACGAGCGGTTCGACGACTTCGCACGCAAGATCGTCGAGAACACCGGCGCCTTCGCCGCGATGGTCAACCTCGTCGGCGACCGGCGCATGTACTTCGCCGGCTCGGCCGCGCGCACCGACCTCGAGCCCGGCGATCCGACGTTCCACGGCGACCCGGGCCGGGAGATGGACCTCGACCACGGCTTCTGCCCGCACGTCGTGGCGCGTCGCAAGGCCCTGGTGCTCGACGACGTCTACGCCTACCCGCGCTTCGCCGGGAACCCGGTCGTCGACGAGATCGGGGTGCGGGCATACCTGGGCGCGCCGCTGATCGACGACGACGGCACGGTCCTCGGCACCGTCTGCGCGGTGGATCCCTCGCCGCACAGCGGGCCCGAGGAAGCCGGCTGGGGAAAGCGCGGCCTTGAGACGATCAAGCAGGTCGCCGACGAGGTCCTCGGCGAGATCCGGGTGCGCCGGCAGGTCTCCGCGCTCGTCGAGGCGACCCCCGGGGCCGTCATGATCACCTCGGGGCCCGGCCTCGAGGTCCTTTACGCCAACTCCACCCACGAACACTTTTTCGGACCGGTGCGCGAACTGGGCGCCGCGGCCGGGGAGGTGTTCCCCGATCTGGCCGCCGTGGGCTTGTCCGCGGCGGTGCAGCAGGTGCTGCACTCCGGTTCGCCGGTAGCCACCGCCCCGGTGCGGCTCGCGGACGGCCGCGGCCTGGTGTTCGCGGTCGTGGCCGCGAAGGTGCCCGGCCACCAGTCCGCGCAGCTGGCCCTGGGCATGATCGACACGGCCGCCGAATCCGCCCTGGGTTTGGCGCACGAACTCTCCGACAACCTGGCAAAACTCTGCGAGTGAGCGGCCCGAGCGTAGGACCGGCGCAGCGCTGAACAACGGCCTGCGACGGCCCCCGTCCGGGATCAGAGTCCGAAATGGATGCTCTGGAGGTTGGTGGCAATGGCCTGCATATTCGAGGATGACCGACACGAGAGACTGCGCGACGAGGTAAGGCGGTTCGCGCAGGAGCGGGTGGCGCCCCGCGTCGCACAGATGGAGACCGCCCGCGAGGTGGACGTCGAACTGTCCGCACTCATCGCCGCCCAGGGATGGATCGGGGTGACCATCCCCAAGGTGTACGGGGGCATGGGCCTCGGCCACGTCGCCAAAACGATCATCATTGAGGAGTTGGCCAGGGTCAGCGGCGCGATGGGCGCGATGGTGCAAGCCTCGCAGCTCGGCGTGGCGAAGATCCTGCACTTCGGCTCGGAGGAGCAGAAGCTGACCTGGCTGCCGCAGATCGCCGCGGGCACCTGCCTGCCGACCATCGCGGTCACCGAGGCCGGTTCGGGCGGGCACGTCCTGGGCATGCAGGGGCGCGCGGTGCGTGACGGCACGCACTACGTGCTCAACGGCGCGAAGGTCTTCGTCGGCAACTCCCACATCGGCCACGTGCACGGCGTCGTGATGCGCACCGGGCCCGGGTCGGGTGGCCTGTCCGCGTTCCTGGTGGAGGCGGACCGGCCGGGTGTGCGGCTGGAGAAGCCCGCGCCGACGATGGGCTTGGCCGGGTTCAGTTTCGGGACGGTGGTGTTCGAGGACTGCCGCGTCCCGGTCGAGAACCTGCTGGGCGAGGAGGGCGACGGGCTGAAGGTCGCGTACTCGTCGAGCACGCTGTACGGACGGCCGAACCTGGCCGCGGTCGCGTTCGGCATCCATCGAGCGGTCGTCGAGGACACGGTCGAGTACTGCGGTCGCCGGGAGCTTTACGGCGCGCCGCTGTCCGCGATCTCCTCGGTGGCGATGAAGCTGGGCGGCATGCAGTCGCGGCTGATGACGGCCAGGCTCGAGCTGTACCACGCCACACATCTGCTCGACCGCGGCCTGCCTTGCGACGCCGAACTGATGAACGCAAAGCTGGTCAACGCGGAGTCCGCGATGGACTCGGCTCGGGCCGCGATGGAGATCTTCGCGGCGCGCGGCCTACATGTCAGCCATCGTATAGAGCGGTACCTGCGGGACGTCTACCATATCTACGCGCCTGCGGGTACGTCGGACATCCAGCGGTTGAGATTGTCCGAATACGCTGCGGGAACCAATCACGAGCAGTGGTCCGTGACTCTGGCTGACCGCGTTCGTGCCGACGTGGCCCCGCCGCCGACCGAGGCGGATATACCGCCTGCGCCGGCGGTTCCCACCACGGCGGTCCCTACGGCTAAACGCAGATCGGGCGCACCCGCGTTCGCCGACCCGCGCTGAGCACGACGGCAACATTCCGCGCATCTCGCAACCGGACCAGGTGGCGTGCAGCGTCAGACGAGGAGCAGCCCCTCGCCCCGCCGCGCCGCCTGTCCGGCTCGCCGGCTGCCCGGCTCGCCGGCTATCCGGCTAGCCGCGCTCAGGGTCCGCCGGCCGGCAGCGCGTTCGCCAGGGTTTGCAGTTCACCGTTCAGCAGGCTCGCAGCGGCCTGCGACATCTCCCCCGCCGCGGCGTCGTTGGAGATCTGCTGCTGCACGCCGGCGATGTCGGCCGTGACGACCCGCCACTGCTTCTTGCCGTGACTCTGCTGCGTCGCGGTCACGGCGTTCTCCAGATTGCCGATCGAGTTCACCAGCTGCTGCCCCGCGTTGGGCGCGAGCGTATTCGGCCCCTGCGAAACCAGCGATTGGACCTGCGTCGCGAGGGCCTGCAGGTACCCGATCGGATCGGTGCCCGGCGGCGGGAAGGCCACCTCGATCAGCGGGCTCATCATGGGCGCGCTCGCCGAGGCGAGGGCGGCCGGCGACATAGATGCGGGCGCGGACGCGGGCGCGGACACGCTCGGCATCGCGACGTTCGCCATCGTCGGAACGGAAGAAGCCATCGCAGCGCTCGGACTCGGTGTCGCGGCCGGCGACATGGCCGCGGTGCCCGCGCCTCCGGAAGCCGTGGCGGTGCCGTCCATGATCTCGTGCGCCGCGCCGAAGACCAGCCCGAGCAGCACGGCCAGCGCCGCGAGCGAGAGCGCGGCAGGCAGCACCCGGCGGCGGTCGATGGGCCGGCGCCGCCCGGCGTGGCTCGCGGCCCCGCGAACCACGGAAACGGCGGTCGAGCGCGCGACCGGGGTCACGCTGGTGTCGGCTCCGGCCAGATCGGCCGCGACCCCGCGGGCGAACGGCGCCAGCAGTTGCGCGGCCTGAGCCGCGGTGGGTCGATCGGCCGGACCCTTGGCCAAGCAGCTGAGGTAAAGCTCGGCGACATCCGAGGGCAGACCGGGGATCTCGAGCGGCGGAGGCGTGGCGTGCGCATGTGCGTAGCTGAGCGCCGCCATCTCCTTTTGCTGATACGGCGGCGCACCGGTCAGACACCAGTGCAGGACACACCCGAAGGCGTACATGTCCGAAGCGGGCAACGCGACGCGCCCGGCCAGTTGCTCCGGCGCCATGCAGATCGGAGTGCCGACCGCGATCCCGTCCGGATCGCCGCGATCCGCGGGCCCTTGTGCGATCCCGAAATCGAGCAGCTTGACGCCCGACTCGGTGAGCATCACGTTGGCGGGCGTGACGTCCCGGTGCACGATCCCCGCCGCGTGTGCGGCCGCCAAGCCCTGCGCGAGCTGCCCGCAAACGCCGAGCGCCACCGGCCACGGCAGGGGACCGGCTTCGAGGCAGTCGGCGAGATTGCGGCCGTCGAGCAGTTCGGTGATGAGCACCGGCTGCACCGACTCGCTCAGGCCGGGCGTCTCCAGGTAGTCGAAGACGACGATCACGCGCGGGTGCGCCAGCGCGGCCAGCGCCCGCGCCTCGCTGCGCAACTGCTCGCGCTCGGCGTCATCGAACGCCGCCGGACCCGACAGCAGCTTGAGCGCCACCTGCCGGCCGAGCGTCTCGTCCACAGCCGCCCACACGGTCGCGCTCGCGCCCGCGCCGAGCGGGCTGAGCAGCCGATAACGGTCAGCGATCAAGCCATCGGGCGCGACGACCCTCACCGCGATGTCACTGCGCATAAAGGAAGAGGCGTCCGGCTGCCCATGGGCGTTACGCTCACGGGCCGCGCATAGACCGGTTACGCCCCGAAACGATGCGGCTGTTCCGCCGACGCCTATACGCCGTCGGCGGAACAGCCGCGTTCATCGTGCGGGGTTGCTCACGAGAGGGCATCTGATCTCAGGTTGGGGTCTGCAGAGCCGCTCGTCACGACACGTTCAGCGCGTTGTCGTCGATGACGAACGAGGTCTGCTGCGAGCTGTTCTCCGTGCCGGTGAACTTCAACGTGATGCTCTGGCCGAGGTACGGGGCCAGGTTGAAGCTGTGCTGGGTATACCCGGAGCCCGCGTTCAGGTTCGAGTAGGTGGCCAGCGTGCCGAGTACGGTGCCGGAGGAGTTGAGCACCTGCGCCTTGAGCGTGTCGTAGGCGGCGGTGGTCGTGGTCTCCGCGGTGTCGATGTGCAGGTAGAACGAGAAGCTGGCGTTCTTGCACGCCGCGGGGATGGTCACGGACTGCGAGGCGGTATCGGTGTGGGTGCTGCCGTAGCCGTCCAGCCAGGCGTCGTAGCTGCCGCCGTGCGCGGGCTCCGAGCTCGTATCGCTGTTCAGCACGCCGGAGGAAAGCGTCCACGGGCTGGCCGCGCCGGATTCGAAGCCTGCGTTGCCGATCAGCTGCGCCGCGGGGCAACCACTGCCGCCCCCGCCGCCGCTACCGCCGGAGGTGCTGCCCGCGGTGAAGGCGGTGAGGCCGTTCGGCGTTCCCCAGCCGGTCGGGCCGTCATATCCGGCGCCCGCGGTGCAGAAGTACGCCGGCGAGCAGGAGCCGTTGCTGCCGCTGGTCACGTCGAACAGCGACGAAGTGTGCTGGTAGATGTACTGCGCCGGACGGTCGGTGCTGCCCGGCGTGCCGGCCAGCGCGTAGACGGAGGCGATGATCGGCGAGGCGGCGGAGGTGCCGCCGTAAACCTGCCAGCCGCCGGACTGGTAGCTGTCGTAGACCGCGACGCCGGTGGCCGGGTCCGCGACCGCCGACACGTCCGCCTCCGTCCGCTTCGAGCAGCCGGAGTCGGTCTGCCAGCTCGGCTTGGCGATGTACGCCGAGCAGCCCGAGCCGGTGCCCTCGGTGCTGGAGGTGTGCCAGACCGACTCGGACCAGCCGCGCGAGTTCGAGGCGGTACTCAGCGACGTGCCGCCGACCGCGGTCACGTACTGCGAGGTAGCCGGGTACTCGGCACCGTAGGCGGAGTCGCCGGCCGAGACGGTGATGGCGACGCCCGGGTGGTTGAAGTAGCTGGAATCCGAGGAGCTGACGCTGGAGTCCTCCGGGCCGCCCCAGCTGTTGGAGACGAACTTGGCGCCGAGCGCCACCGCCTCGTTCTCCGCGGCGCCCAGGTCGTTCATGTTCGCCGAGTTCGCCTCGACCAGCAGGATGTGCGCGCTCGGGGCGATCGCGGAGACCATGTCGAGGTCCAGGGATATCTCCCCGGCCCAGCCCGAATCGGCGGTCGGGTAGCTGGTGCCGCCGCTCTGGTTCACCTTGCGGAAGCAGCCGTTGGCGGTGGTGCAGGCGGAGAGGCCGTACTGCGAGCGGTACGAAGCCAGGTCGGACTCCGCGTTCGGGTCGTCCTGCGCATCGACGACGGCGATGGTCTCGCTGGACGAGCCGGTGCCGGTCAGCTTGTACGCCGAGCGCAGATCGGCCGGGCCGTAGCCGCCCGGGGTCGCGTCGGGATGGATCGCGTGGGCGCTGACGCCCTTGACGTCGGTGCGCACCAAGGCCAGGCAGGCCATCTGGCCGCGGTGGCTGGGCGCCGAGCACAGGTGCTTGACCGACACCTGATGGGGAGCGGGAGCCGCGGTGGCGCTCTGCACCGCGACGGCGGACACCGCGGCGACTGCCAGGCTCGCGGACAGCGCGGTCAGCACCCGGATTTTCCGGTGCCGCGCGCGGTCGCTGGTGATTCTCACAATGCTCCTCGGTGGGTATGAGGAAGTGTTGCGGACATGACTGATCAGCCCGCGCGGCCGCAGGAAGTTCGAGCGCGACGTGGGTAGTCGCCGACGCTGATATGCGGGTATGAACGTTCGGATACGGCTACGGGCCGACAGGGAGAAATCCGTCAGGACGCCAGTGTCTCCAGCGGATAGGCGTCGAACTTACTGAAGAAACTCTGAATGAAACAAGGATGCGTATAGTCAAGACTTCGCCATGCTCCGGGTCGGCTGATGCAGGGCGCTGCGCACCGTCTGCACGATCCGGTCCGCCGAAGGCAGCGCGAGGTCTTCAAGCGCGTCCGCGGCGGGCAGCGGGATGTGCGGCGTGGTGATGCGCACCGGCGGGGCGAGCAGCTCGGTGAAGCATTCTTCGGCGACGATCGAGACGAGCTCGGCGCCCCAGCCGCACAGCCGCGGATTCTCCTCGACCGTGAACAGCCGGCCGGTCCTGGCCACCTCGCTCAGGATGGTCGCCGTGTCCAGCGGTACCAGGGTGCGTACATCGACGACGGTTGCCTGGATGCCTTGCCCGGCAAGGCGTTCGGCGGCGGCGAGCGCGCGGGGCACCATGGCGGCAAGTGCGACGAGGGTGCAGTCGTCACCGGTTCGCCGCACCTTCGCGGTGCCGAGTTCGTCGACGATCTCGCCGTCCGGGACTTCGTCCTTGACCGGATAGAGCGACTTCTGCTCGAAGAAGAGCACCGGATCCGGGTCGCGCACGGCGGCCGCGAACAGCCCGACGACGTCTCGGGCGGTCGACGGGGCGACCACCTTCAGTCCGGGCACGGCCATCGCCCAGTTCTCCACGCTCTGCGAGTGCTGCGCGCCGAATTTCAGGCCGCCGCCGTTGCCGCACCGGATCACCAGCGGCAGCGCGACCTGGCCGTGCGTCATGTACCGGGTCTTCGCGATCTGATTCGCCACGATGTCCCAGCACACCGCGAGGAAATCGCTGAACATGATCTCGGCGATCGGCCGCAGCCCGGTCATCGCCGCGCCCATCGCCGCGCCGAGGATGGCTTGCTCGCTGATCGGGGTGTCGCGCACCCGGGCCGGCCCGAACTCGGCGAGCAGCCCCGGGGTGGCCTTGAAGACCCCGCCGGCCGCCGCGACGTCCTCGCCGAGGAAGACCACTCGCTGATCCCGGCGCATCTCCTGGGCGATGGCCCGCGAGACCGCGTCGCGGTAGCTCAGTTGCGCCATGACGAACCTCCGTCGGCCCACAGCTCGGTAAGTAGCAGCTCGGGATCCGGTGCCGGGCCCGACTTGGCCTGCCGCTCGGCCTCGTCCACCGCGGCCCGCGCCGCCGCCTCGATCGCCGCGAGTTCGCCCTCTGCGACGCCGATGTCGAGCAGCCGCCGCCGATAGAGCACCACCGGGTCGCGGGTCAGCCAGCGTTCGACCTCCGCCACGGGCCGGTACTTGGCCGGATCAGCCCGCGAATGACCGCCGTGCCGGTACGTCAGCGCCTCGATCAGGGTGGGGCCGGCGCCGGCTCTGGCGCGCTCCAACGCCGCGCAAGCCGCGTGATACATCACGTCCGCGTCGTTGCCGTCGAGAGCGATCGGCTCCAGCCCGTACGCGGCGGCGCGATCGGCGGCGGGCCGGCGCACGGCCGTCACCGACGCGATCGGCGTGTACTCCATGTAGAGGTTGTTCTCGCACACGAACACCACCGGCAGCTTGCAGACCGCCGCGTAGTTCAGCGCCTCGTGAAAGGCGCCGATGTTGGTGGTTCCGTCGCCGAAGAAGCACACTGCGACCTGGCCAGAGCCGCGGTACTGCGCCGACCACGCGGCGCCGTTGGCGATGGTCAGGTGCGCGCCGACAATCGCGTACGAGCCCATCATTCCGTGCTCGACGCTGGTCAGATGCATCGACCCGCCCTTGCCCGCCATCAGGCCGTTGGCACGGCCGAGCAGTTCGGCCAGGACCGGCGCCATCGGCACGCCGCGCGCGAGAGTGTGCGCGTGTCCGCGGTAGGTGGCGAAGGTGTAGTCGTCGGGCAGCATCGCCGCGCCGAAGCCGGCCGCGATCGCCTCCTGGCCCAGCGACAGATGGCTGGTTCCCTTCACCAGGTTCTGCAGAAACAGGTCGTAGGCCCGCTTCTCGAACTGGCGGATCTCCACCTGGCTGCGGTAAAGCGCGAGGCGGGTGCGCAGGTCGGGCCCGGACGACGCGGCGGTGCCGGCGCCGTTGTCGCTGTCGGTATCGGCGTGCGGGTCGGCGTGAGTGTCGGCGGTCATGGCGGCTGATTCCCTGGTACTCAGTAGGGGTTGGCGACGAACAGCGCCCGCGCCGGGAACAGGGTGATCACCCGCGGCCCGTCGGCGGTCAGCACGATCTCCTCCTCGATCCGCGCGGCCGAGAAGCCGTCCGCGGCCGGGCAGTAGGTCTCCAGCGCGAAGACCATCCCCGCCTTCAGCTCCACCGGATGTTCCAGCGAATTGAGCCTGCTGATGATCGGGCGCTCGTGCAGGGCCAGGCCGAGGCCGTGGCCGAACTGAAGGCCGAAGGCCTCCATCTCGTCGGCGAAGCCGAACTGCGGCGCGGCCGGCCAGGCCCGCGCGATCTCGTCGGTGGACGCCCCCGGACGTACCAGCGCGATCGCGGCGTCGATCCAGTCACGGGCCTTCTGGTACGCCTCGCGCTGTACCGCAGTGCAGCTGCCGACGTTGAAGGTGCGGTAGTAGCAGGTCCGGTATCCGTTGAAGGACTGGATGATGTCGAAGAACGCCTGATCCCCGGGCCGGATCAGCCGATCGGAGAAGTTGTGCGGATGCGGGCTGCATCGCTCGCCGGAGACCGCGTTGATCGCCTCGACGTCGTCCGAGCCCATCTCGTAGAGGCGCTTGTTGGCGAGTGCGACGATCTCGTTCTCGCGGATTCCGGGCTTCAGCGCGTCCGCAATGGTCTGGTAGACGCCATCGACCATCGCGGCGGCCTGAGTCAGCAGCATGATCTCGTCCGCGGACTTGATCTCCCGCGCGTCGAGCATGACCTGCTGAGCGTCGCGCACTTCCAAGCCGGCCCGCTGAAGCTCCAGCACCATCGGCAGTTCCGCGATGTCCACGCCCAGCGGCAGGTCCGCGACACCCTGCTCGGCCAGCAAGGCTCGGATCTCGGCCACGGCGCCGGCGATCAGCCCGGCGTCCGGGGCCACCGAACCACGCAGCCCGAGCATGCCGGCCCGGCTGTTGGCCGGCTCGAGCCAGGGTGCGTAGATCCGGTGGTGCTTGGCGGCCGAGCCGAAATCCCAGAGCACCGGCTCGCCGGTGCGGGTGAGCAGCGCGTATCGAGCCACCTTGTCGCGCGCCCACTCGCCGATCATCGTGCTCGTCAGATACCTGATGTTGTTGACGTCGAAAACGAGCAGCGCACCCAGTTCGGAGGCGTCCAGCGCGGCCCTAGCCCGGGCCAGCCGATAGGCACGCAGCCGGTCGAAGTCCACCCGGGTCTCGAAGTCCACTGCCATCCGGCCCGGCGCGGGCAGCAGCTGCGGCGCGGTCATCGCGGCTCCTCGGCGAGCGAAAGCCCGTCATCCACCGGCACGTCCTCAGGCACCAGCGCCAGCCCCGCGGCCGCCGCCTGCTCCGGAAGCAACGCGGCGAAATCCTTGTCGGCGTGCCCGCGTCCGATCAGTGCCTGCACCAACTGATAGGTCAGGGCGGCCACCGGCATCGGCACCTCCAGACGTCGCGCCGCCTCAAGGCCCAGGTCGAAATCCTTACGCAGCAACACCGGCGTGAACGTGGGCGTCAAGTCGAGGCGCACGAACGCAGGGGTCTTATACCTGGTGAAGGTGGAACCGAGCACGCTGTGGTTGAGGAAGTCCAGGAACGCGGCGCGCGGCACTCCTCCCTTCTCCGCCAGCACGGTGACCTCCGCGAGCGCCTGGGTGACGACGCCGAGGAACACGTTGTGCGCGAGCTTCACCAGCCGCGCCGTCTCGCCTTCCCCCGCGTAGGTCACCGATCGGCCGAAGACCTCCAGATATGGCCGCACCCGCTCGAACGCCTCGGGCGGCCCGGAGGCCACCACGGAGAGCCGGCCCGCCGCGGCCGCGTTGCCGTTACCGCTGACCGGTGCGGCGATCAGCGCGGTTCCGCGTAGCGCCGCGGCGGACCGTACCTGTGCGGAGACCTCCGCCGAAACGGTGGAGGAATCCACGATCACACCCGGCGCGACGTCGGCGCGGCTGAGCAGCCCGCGCTCGCC
Organism: Actinocrinis sp.; assembly: GCA_035763685.1. Lineage (GTDB taxonomy): Bacteria > Actinomycetota > Actinomycetes > Streptomycetales > Catenulisporaceae > Actinocrinis. The sequence continues at coordinate 10,905 of DASUAR010000264.1, forward strand.
GAGCACCACGTCCGCCAGGTCGGCCGAGGCCGAGACGGTGGTGAAGACCACGTCCAGGCCCGCGAGGTCCGCGACCGCGTCCACGACTCTCGCGCCGCGCTCGGCGAGCGGTTCGGCCTTGGCCCGGGTGCGGTTGTACACGGTGAGTTCGTACCCTGCGTCGAGCAGCCGACCGGCCAGTGCGCTGCCCATCCGGCCGGTCCCGATCCAGCCCAGCCGCCGTGGGCGCGGCGCACCGGAAACCGCTGCCTCGCCATCCGGAAAGCCTGTGTCGATCACCGCGGCACCTCCGTTGTCGTGCTTGTCGTGCTTGTCGTGCTCGTCGCCGCGCTAGCAGCTTGCGCGTCGGCAGTCGCCGCCGCGTCCTTCGTTTCCGGGACCTGCGCCATACCGCCGAGGTACAGCTGCGCGACTTGAGGGTCCGCCAGCAGGCTCGCGCCGGTACCGGTCAGCCGCACCCGCCCCGATTCCAGCACCGCGCCGCGGTGGGCGATCGCGAGACCGCTGCGCGCGTTCTGCTCGACCAGCAGGACGGCGCGTCCATCCGCGGCCAGGCCGGCGATGGAGTCGAAGACGGCGCGCCGCGCTCGCGGTTCCAGGCCGATCGAGGGTTCGTCGAGCAGGATCAGCCGCGGTTCGAGCATCAGCGAGCGGGCCAGTTCCACCTGCTTCTGCTCGCCCCCGGACAGCGATCCGGCGGGCTCACGCCGGCGTTGCGCCACGATCGGGAACTGCTCGGCGCAACGCTGCGCGCGCCGCCGAAGCTCCGCGCGGTCACGTAGGACGTAGCCGCCCATCAGCAGGTTCTCCCAAACCGTCATGGCGGGAAACAGGCTGCGTTCCTGCGGAACGTGCACCACCGCGCGGGCCAGCCGCTCGCGCGGGGAGAGCCGGTCGATCGGCTCACCGTCGAGTCGCACCCGGCCACGCCGCGGCCGTATCAGACCACTGATCGTTTTGAGCACGGTGGATTTACCGGCCCCGTTCGGCCCGATCAGGCAGACCACCTCGCCGGCCTCGACCGCCAGGTCCACTCCGCGCAGAATGTCACCCGCGCCGTACCCGGCGACCACTCCTTCGAGCGCGAGCAGCGGCGCCACGCCTGCGTGCACCTGCGCGTCGGCAGCAGCCATGTCACTGCCCCAGGTAGGCGTCGAGGACGGCGGGATCCGCGCGCACCGCGTCGGGCGGACCGGCCGCGATGCGGGTGCCGCGGTCCAGCACGATCACCGGATCACACAGCCGCATGACCAGGTTCATGTCGTGCTCCACGATCAGGAAGCTGAATCCGGCGGCGTGCCGGCGCCTGATGTGCCGCTCCATCGTCTCGACCAGCGTCGGATTGACGCCCGCGGTCGGCTCGTCGAGCAGCACCAGCTTCGGCTCGCTCATCAGCACCGAGGCGAACTCCAAAAGCTTGCGCTGGCCATAGGAAAGCTCGCCGGCCGGGTGCTCGGCATGCGCCGCGAGGCCGAACTCGGCAAGCAGCGCCCGCGCCCGATCCGAATCGTCGCGGCCACGACGCCGCGCGAACAGCGAGCGCCAGGAGTGACCGGCCGCCACGATCAGGTTGTCCAGCGCGCACAGCCGAGGGAAGATTCGCGCCTGCTGGAAGGTGCGCGACAGACCGGCGCGGTACAGCGCCGCCTGATCGGACCTGGTCAACGGGCGTCCGGCGAACAGGATGCGGCCCGAGTCCGCGCGCAGATATCCGGTGATCAGGTTGAACACCGTGGTCTTGCCGGATCCGTTGGGGCCGATCAGCCCGGTGATCGTGCCCTGCTCAACGGCGAACGAGCAATCGTCCACCGCGGTCACGCCGCCGAAGCGTTTGGTGAGGCGCTCGACCTCCAGCAGCGTCGTCACCGGACCATCACCCCGCCGTCGGCGCCGACCCCGGTAGTGGCGGCGTCCTGATCCGGTTCCGCCGATGCGCGCCCCATCACTACCCGCCTGCGCTGCGTCAAGTGCCCGACCGAGGGCAGGATCCCGCGCGGCAAAAGCAGCATGATGAGCAGGAACACCGCCGCGTACGCAATCAGGTAAAGCTGCGTCGCGCCGTACTGATACGCAAGGTATTGCTGCGCAGGCACCAGAATGAACGCACCGAGCACCGGACCCCACAGCGTGCCGCGGCCGCCGAGGTACGCCATCAGCACCATGCCGATCGTGATCAGCGGGTCGACCGCGAACTGCGGATAGATGAAGGTGACGTAGTAAGCCCAGACCGCGCCGATCATTCCCGCGATGCCCACGGAAACCGCGAACGCGAGCAGCTTCACGCCCGTGACGTGCACGCCGATGCCTCGGGCGCGCTCCTCATCGGCGGCCACGGCTTGCAGCGAAAGCCCGGCCCCGCTGTGCAGCGCGGCCCAGGTGATCCCCATCGAGACAGCGAGCAACAGCACCAAGACCAGGTAGAACGGCCGCTCGTAGCTGTCGACGTCGAACGGCGCGCCGGGCAGGCCGATCCCCTGCGAACCGCCGGTGAGCGAGTTCAAGTTGAAGGCCAGGGTCTGCGCGACGAAGAGCAGCGTGATGGTGACGATCGCGAACACGTCGCTGCGCGTGCGCATCGCGATCCAGCCGACCGCGAGTCCGAGCACTGCGACACCGGCCCCGATCACCGGCAGCGCGAAAAAGGGCAGGAGCCCGTTCGCCCCGACATCGCGGTGCTGGAAGTAGATCGCCTCGGCGTACGCCCCGGCGCCGAAGAACGCCGCGTGCCCGAGCGATGGATAGCCGGCGAGCCCGCCGACCAGGTTCCACGCGCTGGCCAATCCCGCGTAGATCAGCGTGAACACGCCGAGATTGACGATCCAGTGCTCGGTCACGGCGAACGGCAACGCGGTGAGCAGGCCAAAGAAGATCAGCGCTCGAACGATGCCGGCGCGGCTCACAGCGCGCCCCGCAGGCTCGCGCCGAACAGCCCGCGCGGCCGCAGCAGCAGCACCGCGAGCAGCACGATGAAGAAGCTGAAGTCCGACCAGATCGGCGGACCGAGCGCGGCGACAAGCGCGGCGACCACGCCCATGACCAGCGCGCCGACGATCGAGCTGCCGATGCTGCCGAGACCGCCGAGCACGACGATCGAGAGCAGCCGGGAGATCAGGTCGTAGTGGCTACCCGAGTTGAAGGAGTACAAGAGCCCGTATACCGAGCCGGCCGCGGCGGCGGTCGCCGCCCCGATCCCGAAGCCGGCCGCCGCGACGACTCGCGCATTCACCCCGAGCAGCCTGGCCGACTCGGGGTTCTGTACCGTGGCCCGGATCGCGCGGCCGAACTTCGTGCGCTCCAGCACCAGGTACAGCAGACCGAGCAGCGCCGCGGACAGCAAGAACGCGTACAGCCGTACCGCGGAGATCTGATAGCCCCCGACGCTGAACGAGCGATCCGCGTAGCCGGCCTGGATCGTGCGGTACGTCGTCTTATACGTGACGCTGAGCACGCCCTCGATCCCGAGCGCGACCGCGAAGGTGACCAGCAGCGACAGCTCCGCCCTGTCCTCCTCGCGCAGTGGTCGCAGGAACAGCCACTGGAGCCCCGCCCCGACGCCGAACAGCGCCGGGGTGGTGATCAGGATCGAGAGGAAGGGATCAAGGCCGAAGGAGGTGAACAGCGAGTAGCTCAGGTACGCCCCGGCGATCACCAGCGCGCCCTGCGCGAGGTTCACCACCTTCATGACGCCGAAGATGATCGTCTGGCCGCTGGCCATGAGGGCGTAGACGCCCCCGGTCAACACGCCCAGGATCAGCGCCTGGATGACGGTGTGCACGGTGGCCGGCCTACTTTCCGGCCCAGGCGAGCGGTTCGGTGACCGGGGGGTGCTCGGCCCGGCTGGCCGGGTAGACCGCGAGCAGCTTGCCGCCGATCCACTGCTCCAACAGATACGAGCCCTGCGGCGTGCCCGAGGAATCCCAGGACAGGTTGCCCTCCAGGGTCGGCCAGGTCCCCGAATGCAGAGTGCTGATGATGGTCGCGTTGTCGACCTTCCCGGTCTTGGCGGCCACCTCCTCCAGCAGCATTCCGCAGGAGTACGCCTCCGCCGACGTGCTGTCGATCTGATCGGCCGTGCCGCCGTACGCCTTGGTGTACGCGGCGATGAAGGCGGCGCTACCCGAAGCGGTGCTGCCGGCGAACCAGTCCCCTGAGGAGAAGATGCCCTCGGTGTTCGCCAGGCCCACGGCGTTGGGGAAGTCGACCGGCGAGTTGGCGCCGTTGGACAGGAACAGCCACTTGGGCGCCCACTTGAGCTGGATCATGGCCCTGACGTCGGCGTAGGCGTCCTCGGACTGCGTCCCGGCCACCACCACATCCGGTTTGGCCGCGGCCACCTTCGCGATGATCGGGCTCAGGTCGGTGGTCTCGGCGGGGTAGATCGACTTGTACACGGTCGTGATCCCGGCCGCCTCGAAGCGCTGGCGCACCGCGTCGGCGATCGGCGCGGCGAAGGGGTCGTCAAGGGACGGATACGCGGCGGTCTTCGGGCGCTGATCCGCCGGCAGCGACAGGATGTAATCCGCGAACACCATCCCGCCCTGCACGGTAGCGGCCGGCTGCACGAAGAAGAGGTTGTGCAGGTGCTGCGCGAAGACCGCGGGTCCGCCGCCGGCGGGTTCGATGAATGCGTAGTGATACCGGTTGACCACCGCCGAGGACGGGATGGTCAGCAGCGAGGAGAAGGGCCCGAACACCAGGTCCACGTGATCGCGGTTGATCAGGTTCTGATAGTTGCTCACGGCCTGGTTCGGGCTTGAGGCGTCGTCCACGATCTTGAGATTCACCGTGCGTCCGAGCACCCCGCCCTTCGCGTTCACGGTGTTGGCCCAGAGCTGGTAACCGCGCTCGGCGGCCTTGCCCGGGTCGGCGAAGTCCCCGGTCAGCGAGAGCGAGATGCCGATGGTCAGTGTCGTCGGGCCCTTCGCGGCGTTGCCGTGCGAACTCCCGCAGGCCGTCGCGGTCAGCATGCTCGTGACCACTACCAGTGCGATTGCCGCCGCACGGCGGCGTGGTGCGAAACGCTGCATACGATTGCAGTCAAGCATGCTCTGTCCTCCTCGGGACTACCTGGCCCAGTACGGAAAGGAGGTGGGGACTGACGGACGCAGTGCGAGACGGTCGAAGCCGTCGATTGCGCTGCAATATCCGCCCAGGTAGCCACGCTGTCAATGCCTGCTCGCCGCCGATTTCCACTCGGCGCCCCCGCCTGCGCCTTCGCGCCCCCTACACCGCGACACGCGCGGCTTAAGTTTGCAATCGATTGTTGAATCACCCGGAGCTACACTCGGCGCGTGCCCCGAGCCGCCACGCTCTCCGATGTCGCGCAGCGCGCCGGCGTCCACCAGGCGACCGCCTCGCGCGCCCTGAACCCGGCGAGCCGTCACCTGGTGAACCGCGCCACCGCCGAGCGGGTGCTGGCCGCCGCCCGCGAACTGGGCTACGTCCCGAACGCGATCGCCCGCGGGCTGCGCACCAGCCGCTCGGGCACGGTCGGCGTGATCATCCCGGACCTGATGAACCCGCTGTTCCCGCCGATCGTGCGCGGCATCGAAGACGTACTCGCGCGGGAGGGCTACACGGCGCTGCTGGCCAACACGGACAACGACGAGCAGCGCGAGCGAGCCCTATTCGAATCCTTGGTCACTCGGCGAGTAGACGGCTTCATCGTCGCCACGGCCCGCCGCAACCATCCGCTGCTGGACGAAGCGGCGCGCCACGGGCTCAACGTGGTGCTGGTCTATCGCGGCACGGACCGCACCGACTTCTGCGCGGTGACCGCGGACGATCGGCTCGGCATCGCGCTGGCGACGGAGCATCTGCTCCAAATCGGGCATCGCCGCATCGGACACCTGGCCGGCCCGCAGGACCTGTACACCGGCTCGATCCGCGCGAACTCGTTCGCTGAGACGCTGCGTTCGCATCAGCTGAGCGTGCCCCCTGAGCACATCGTGGTCTGCGACGCGTACAGCGAAACAGCTGGGGTGGCTGGGACGCGAAGGCTCCTGGACCAGGCGCCAGACCTCACCGCGATCGTCGCGGCGAACGACCTCATCGCGCTCGGTGCCTGCGACGTGCTGCGCGAGCGCGGCCTGCGCTGCCCCGACCAGATTTCCGTCACGGGGTTCAACGACATGCCGTTCGCGGACAAGTTCGACCCGCCCCTGACCACGGTCCGCGTGCCGCACTACGACCTCGGTGCTGAGGCCGGTCGCCTGCTGCTCGACCAGCTCACCCGCCCGGGCCCGCACCTGACCAAGCGGCTTTCCCTCCCGCCCGCGCTGATCACGCGCGGCTCAACCGCCCCGCCGCCGCAGTAGCCCGAACACCGTGAAACCCTGTCCCGTTCAACTGGACAGCCCGCTTTTCCGTCCCCGCCAACCGCCGCCCGCCCTCCGGCTTTTCGCCATGAAACCCCCGCGATGACATCTCCGCGATGCGGCTTTCGTGCAGCGGCGAGTCTCGTTCCCAACGGCACTCCACCATAGACGCCCTTGCGCGCTGTGAGTCTCGCGATAGCTTTGCCGGCGGCGGACGCGGGCAAAGCGGGACACGCGTGGACAGATTTTCTCACCCGCGTTCCAAGGAATCGCCGCTTTCCCGGTTACGCCACATACGTCCGTGCATGGTCAAGTGAAAGACCTACGCACGCGTGTCCCGCGTGACCGTCATCCGCCGTCGGCGAGGCTATCGCGAGACTCACGAGTCATCGCGGGTCGTCGGGTGACGGTTCAGGTCGTGGCTTGCTCGGAGCTACGCCGCCTCGATCAACCAGAACACGTCCACGTCGAAGTGACCGGTGGACGGGTCGGGATCGCCATAGATCTCCCAATGCGGGCCGGCCAGCGTGTACCCGTTCGCCGCGGTCCATTGGCGCACCGCCTGGTGAGTGTCGCTGATCTGGGTGACCGGGCCGGTGTGCGTCGCGGTGGCCACGACTCCGCCGGGGAGCGTTGACGCGACCACATCACCGGCAGGCGCGAACGAGCCGCTCACCTGGACGCCGACTTCCACGGTGGGGACATCGTCTTTGTAGAGCATGATGTTGTGTCCCCGCTTGTAGAGCCCTTCTGGAGCCTCCCCGCGCAGAAAGCTCCACACCTGGTCGAGCAACGGCCCCCACACCACCGGGAACTGCGCCCACGTCGTCGTCGCCGCTACCACTGCCGTCGGCGTCGGCTCGACGGTCTGCACGGTCACCTCAATGGCCATGGCGCGCAGCATACGGCGCAGTTCTGACAAGCACGTGCCCTCCGCTCCCGCGCCGTCGCCCGCCCTGCGGTCATCGTTAGTGCGCAAGTTCAGCAGTCGTGCGAAGAGAACCGACAGCTCAGCGCATTGTCGGTCTACCTCAATCCGAATCGTGGCCCAAGTCAGGTTCTATTGGAAAAGCACGACGGCGACCGGCGGTTAGTCGGGAGGGAAGGACAGGTTGTCCAGTTGAACGGGACAAGACCGCGTCCGCGATGGTGCGTCGGCGGCCGCGCAGTGCGTGCCCTGACCGGCGAAACGCCGCTCGTTCACGGACCCGCCTGTGGGCCGTGAACGAGCGGCGTCGTCTTCGCGACGCGGTACGCCTGCTTACGACGTACTGCAGGCCACGCCGTTGAGGGCGAAGCCAGTGGGCGCCGCGGCGTTGCCGGTGTGGTTCGCCTGGAAGCCGAAGCTCGTGTTGCCGCCCGGCGGGATCGCGGCGTTGTAGCTCACGTTCGTCGCGGTGACCGCGCCACTGGCCGGGCTGATCGTCGCGTTCCAGGCATTGGTCACCGTCTGGCCGCCGGGCAGCGTGAAGCTGAGCTTCCAACCGTTGACCGCCGCCGCGCTGGTGTTGGTGACGGTGATGTTCTCGGTCAGCCCCGTGTTCCACGCGCTGACAGCATCAGACACCTTACACGCACCCGAACCGCCCGTGGCCGATGCCGACGGCGAAGCTGACGGCGATGACGAGGGCGACGCAGAAGGCGAATGCGACGGCGTCGGGCTACCACTCGGCTTGCCGGAGTTACCGATGCTGCCGGGTACCGACAGCAGTGCCTGGTACCAGACGGCCGCCATCTTGTCGTAGCCGGCGGCGTTCGGATGCACCCCGTCAGCCAGATCGGCCGTGGTCAACGCGTCGTACTGGTCGACCAGGTGCACGTGCTTGCCCGCGGCCACCTTGCTCTGCACGATGCCGGGGATCGCCGCGTTGAACGCGCGCAACTGGGTGGCGTCGTAGCTGAGCGGGATGATCTGCGCGACGAACACCTCGGCGCTCGGCAGCGTGTTGGTGATGTGGTCGATCAGCGCGGACAACCGGTTCGGAGCGTTCGGCAGGTCGTAGTTCTGGCTGATGTCGTTGGTGCCGATGTGCAGCAGCACCGTGTGCGGCTGGTAGGTGTTGAGCCAGCCGACGATGTTCGCGTCGATCTGGTCGATGCGCCAGCCGGAGTGTCCTTCGTGATCGTGGTCGCCGAGACTGGCCGGGCCGTTGGACAGCGACCCGACGAAGTCGACCTTGTAACCGTTCGCGGTGAAGCGCTGCCACAGGCCGATCCGGTACCCGCCGGGCACCACCAGGCCGTCGGTGATGGAGTCGCCCAGCGGCATGACCTTCACCCCGCCGTTGGACTCGGCGATCGCGACGTTCGCCCTCAGCGCGGCGCCGACGGTCAGCACCCCGACCGCGAGCGCCGGAGCGAGGGCGGCGGCCAGCCATCGTCTGCTCTTGCGCATGCCCGATCCTTCCCGTTTCTTCCGGTCCGTCAATTCGTCAGCAGGTTGAGTTGGTCTGCGTCAGCAGACCGATCCGCCAGGGCAGCAGGTTGTAGCTCTGCGTCGAGCCCGGCGCGACGCCCTGGTAGAGGTACTGCAGGTGGCACGGGCTGATCTGGTCGGTCTGGTCGTAGTTGGTGCGGATCGCCTCGCCGCTGCTGACGTCCTGGCTCCACGGGCTGCCGGAGTAGGTGACGTTCTCGTCGCCGGCGAACGGGTTGCTGCCGGTAGCGGCCAGCGGGCTCCACGTGCCGGTCAGGCTGGTGGCGGTGAAGGAGCGGAACTGGCGGTGTCCATCCGGGCCGAACGCCTCGACGATCAACAGGTACTGATTCGTGCCGGCGACCTTGTAGACGTTGTCGGCCTCGAAGAAATTGCGGTTGTTCGAGTCCGAGGCCGCGATCACCGTGCTGCTGTCGAAGCCGTTAGGGAACTGCGACATCGAGGTCGTCGACCGGTACAGATGGCCGTTGTCGTCCATCGAGAACAGATAGCAGTTCGCCGAGTCGCAGATCACCCAGGAGTCGACCCAGTAGCCGCCGCCGATGTTCTGCTGGATGATCGAGGGCTCGCTGGAGTAGAAGTTCTTCGGCGCGCTCCAGCCGGCCGGATTCGAGATGTCAGGGTTCGTCGAGTAGGCGATGTTGCCGCCGGTCTGGAAGGTCAGATACCACAGCTTCTGCGGCGCGAAGTAGAACACCATCGGCGCGGTCTTGTAGCCGCCGCCGATCGGGGTGTTGTCCAGGTAGTACGGCTGCGCGGCGGCGGCCTGCGACCAGTCGGTGAAGCTGATCTGCGCCATCCCGTAATTGCCGGCCGAGTTCGTGGTCGACATCAGCACGTACCACTTGCCGTTGTAGTTGACGACCGACGGGTCCTTGACCGCCACCAGGTTGTGGCTCGCGTCGGAGATCGGGCTGATCAGGATGCCGCTGCTGCTCCACTTGAAGCTGCTCGGCAGGCTGCCGCCGCCGCTACTGCCGCTCGGTGAGGCCGAGGGTGAAGCGGAGGCGGAGGCGGACGGCGACGGAGAGGCGGAGGCGGACGGCGTCACGCTCGGCGTCGGCGAGCCGCTGCTCACCGTGCCGGTGCAGGCGGCGCCGTTGAGCGTGAAGGTGGCCGGGACCGGGTTGCTGCCGGTCCACGATCCGTTGAAGCCGAAGGCGGTGCTGCCACCGGTCGGGATCGAGCCGTTGTAAGACAGGTTGCTGACGGTGACGTTGCCGCCAGACTGGCTGTAGCTGCCGTTCCACAGCTGCGTGATGCTCTGCCCGGCGGTGAACGACCAGGCCAGCTTCCAGGAGGTGATCGGGCTGCCGAGGTTCGTGATGCTCACGTTGGCACCGAAGCCGCCCTGCCACTGGCTGCTGACCGTATAAGCGACCTGACAGCCCGTGGCCGCCTGCGCCGAACTCGCCACGGCGAGCCCGGCACCGGTCAGCGCGAGCGCCGCCGTGCCGACCGCCCAAGTCGACCGGTGGTTGAGAGTGACCGCTCTAGGCCTCATCGCGTACCTCCGCGCCGCGTTCGAGGGACACACATCTCAGACTCCTTGATAGCGCTCACAATCACCCTCGCGGTCCAGCCGAGAGGACCGGCGGCATCACGCGGCTACGGCTCGGTTCGAGCCGCCGTTCGGTCGAGAGCGCACGGGCGTGGTGACAGGCGCAGTGTGGAGTCGGCGGGAGGGACGGGCAAGTACCGCACCAGGCGCGTGAAGTCCGTTCAGCCGTGGCACCGCGGCTTCCGGGAAAGCCGCGTTCATGGTCTGACGTGGCTGCTCGGGTAGTCGAACTCTTCGATCATCGCGGTCGAACGCGGTCCGAATCTTGTGCGTACCCTGCGAAAGTTTCTGTCGCACGGCTCGCGGGCTGCCGACGTGCGGACATGGTTGCTGCCGACTCGCGCAGGTGCCGTGCCCTCTCGAGCCGCGGTCCTCGGCAGTTCGCGGCGGGCTGGCGTCCGGCATGCAAGTTTCGGTGCGCTTAACCGGTTTTTTCTGCACCCTGGCACGGTTCGTTGACCGTGCTGGGATCCCCAACTACCGTCGCGCGGCGAGCCGGGCACCGCTCAGTCATCAGTCATGCAGGCACCGATGAAGAGGACTGCGATGAAACGAACTCGCGCGGCGCTGACCGCCACGCTGGCCACCGCAACGGCGAGCGCCCTAACCACCTTGGTCGCGCTCGCGCCGAGCGCTTCGGCGGCCTCGCTGACGCAGATCAGCAGCTTCGGGAACAATCCGACCGGCCTGTCGATGTACGAGTACATCCCGGCCAACGTGAGCGCCCACCCTCCGCTGCTGGTCGTGCTGCACTACTGCGGTGGCTCGGCGCAGGCGGAGTTCAGCGGCACCGAGTTCGCCTCGCTGGCCGACCGCTACGGGTTCATGGAGATCTACCCGCAGGTCAACGATTCCAGCAACGACTGTTGGGACGTGGCCTCTGACGGCGCGCTGACCCACAACGGCAAAAGCGACCCGGCCGGCATCATCTCGATGGTCCAATACGCCGAGGCGCACAACAACGTCGACACCAGCCGAATCTACGTCACCGGCAACTCATCCGGCGGCATGATGACCAACGTCATGCTCGGCGACTATCCGGATGTGTTCAAGGCGGGGGCCGCGTTCATGGGCGTGCCCTTCCACTGCTTCTACACCGGCACCGTGCGCGGTTGGAATTCCGCTTGCGCACAGGGCCAGGTCAGCAACACTCCGCAGGCCTGGGGCGACTATGTGCGCGGCGCCTATCCGGGATACACCGGACCGCGCCCGCGCATGCAGCTGTGGCACGGCACCACCGACACGACGCTGAGCTACAACAACTTCGGCGAAGAGGTCAAGCAGTGGACCAACGTGCTCGGCGTGAGCCAGACACCGACGTCCAGCAGCGTGATCAACGGCAACTGGACGCACACGACGTACGGCGACGCCAACAACCCGGCGGTCGACGCCTACAGCATCGCAGGGGTCGGCCATGCCTTGCCGCAGAGCGGAATGGCCGCGGTCGCCGTCCACTTCTTCGGTCTCGACGGCAGCGGCAGTACCGGCAGCCCTTCGCCCAGCGCGTCTTCGTCGCCTTCAGCCAGCGCCTCCGCGTCGCCTTCGGCATCGGCGTCGGCATCGGCATCACCGTCAGCGTCGAGCACCGGGGCATCGGGTGCGTGCGAGGTGACCACCCAGGTCAGTGCCTGGAACACCGGGCTGACTGACAACGTGACCGTGACGAACACGGGCAGCAGCGCGATCAACGGGTGGAAGCTCAGCTTCACGCTGGCCGGCGGTCAGACGGTCACCAACGCCTGGAACGCGACAATCAGCCCGTCCAGCGGCACCGTCTCCGCGACGAACCTGAGCTACAACGCCGTCATCCCGCCGGGTGGCAGCACCAGTTTCGGTTACCAGGCCAACCACACCGGCAACACTGCCGCGCCTACCGGCTTCTCCCTCAACGCAAGCCCCTGCACCAGCAACTGACGCAGGGCACGAAGTTCGTTCCCGTCCGCGCGAGGATGCGCGGACGGGAACGAGCACGACGGTGGTCACGCCACGGGCTGGCCGGTGATCGCGCGGGAGATGACCAGGCGCTGAATCTCGCTGGTGCCTTCGAAGATGGTGTAGATCTTGCTGTCGCGGTACCAGCGCTCGACCGGGTGCTCCCGGCTGTAGCCGGCGCCGCCGAGGATCTGCACCGCCTTCTCGGTGACCGCGACCGCGACCTCGCCCGCCTTGAGCTTCGACATCGAGCCCTCGCCGGCCGTGAACGGCTGCCCGGTGCGGCCCATCCAGGCCGCACGCCAGATCAGCAGCCTGGCACAGTCGATCTCGGTGCGCATGTCCGCGAGCGCGAAGGCGATCGCCTGGTTCTGCGCGATCGGACGGCCGAACTGGCGGCGGCCGTTGGCGTATTCGAGGGCGTATTCGTAGGCGGCGCGGGCGATGCCCAGGGCCTGCGCGCCGACGGTCGGGCGGCTCAGCTCGAAGGTGGCCATCGCGGCCTGGCTGTTGGAGCGGGCGCCTTCGCGGGCGCGGGCCAGGCGCGCGTCCAGCTTCTCCTTTCCACCGAGCACGAACTCCGCCGGGACGCGGACCTCGTCCAGGAACACGTCGGCGGTGTGCGAGGCGCGCAGGCCCAGCTTCTTGATCTTGCGCGGGGAATGCAGGGTCTTGCCCTTCGCCTCCGGCGGGACGATGAACGCGGCCTGCCCGCGCGACCCGAGTTCCGGCTCGACCGAGGCGACCACGACGTGCACGTTCGCGATCCCGCCGTTGGTGATCCAGGCCTTCTGGCCGCTGAGCACCCACTCCCCCGCCGCCTCGTCGAAGCGGGCGCGGCTGCGCATCGACGCGACATCGGAGCCGGCTTCCGGTTCGGACACGCAGAAGGCGCCGAGCTTCGGATCCTGCTGGTCGCCGAAGCAGCGCGGGATCCACTCGATGATCTGGTCCTGGGTGCCGGTGGCGAAGATGGCGGCCACCGCCAGGGTGGTGCCCAGGATCGCCATGCCGATGCCGGCGTCTCCCCAGAACAGTTCCTCGTTCAGCAGCGGAATGGACAGGCCGGTGGGGTCCTCGTAGAGGTTGGCGAGGGATTCGAACCCGTACAGGCCGATCTTCGCGGCCTCCTGGATGATCGGCCAGGGCGTCTCTTCCCGTTCGTCCCACTCGGCGGCGGCCGGGCGCATCACGTCAGCCGCGAAGCCGTGCGCCCAGTCGCGCACCTCGGTCTGCTCCTCGCTCAGGCCCAGGTCGAAGGTCATGACGCTCCTCGCGAACGAAGTTATTTAACGGTCGAGTAAGTTTACGGCCGGGTGAGGTACGCTCACAAGATGGCCCCCTCGACCGAGCGCAGGCGCCTCCCCCGCGAGGTGCGCGAGCAGCAGATGCTCGACGCCGCGGTCGAGGTCTTCTCCGACTACGGCTTCCACGCCGCCGCCATGGAGCAGATCGCCGAGCGCGCCCAGGTGTCGAAGCCGCTGCTCTACCTTTATCTGGGCTCGAAGGAGGAGACCTTCCGCGCCTGCGTGGCGCGGGAGACCGACCGGCTCGTCGACGCGCTCGGCGCGGCGACCAGGGCCCCGGCCGCCGACGAGGCCGAGCGGCTGTGGCGCGGGCTGACCGCGTTCTTCACCTTCGTCGCCGAGCGCCGCGCCAGCTGGTCGGTGCTCTATCAGCAGGCGCGCTCGCCCAACGACTCGGTCGCCGAGCAGTTGGCCCGGGTGCGCGGGGAGATCGTCGCCACCGTGGCGGATCTGGTCCTGCAGGCCATGCGCACGCGCGCCCCGGAAGCCGACGCGCCCGGCTACTCCACGATGCGCCGCGAGGCCACCGCCGTCGCCCGCGCGCTGGTCGGCGCCGCGGACGCGATGGCCGACTGGGCGGTGACCAATCCGAGCGAGGCGCCGCAGACCACGGCGCGGCGGCTGATGAACCTCATGTGGCTCGGCATGGAGCGCACGGCTCTCGGCGAGCGATTCACCGCTCCGGCCACCGACGCCCCGGCCGCGCCGACGCCGTGCTGACCGACCGTCAGCCGCTGCTTATTTAACGGATGAGTAAGTAAGCCTGCGGCAGCGGTCACGCCGGGGAGAGCTTCTGCAGATAGGCCGAGAGCTGACCGGCCGCGCCCGCGGCTATCAGGCCTCGACTCCGGTCCTGGTCCAGCCGCAGATCGAAGTTCGAGATCTTGTCCTTGATCATCTGCAGCAGCCCCTGGCCGCCGTTCTGCTCGTATGAGTCGACCCCGTTCTCCAAGTCCAGCACCAGGTTCTCCAGATCGCCCGCCGCGTTGGCATCGACGACGGCGGGGCCTTCTGACGCCATGAGCTGGATCATCGCACGCAGCTGTTCCAGGTAGCCGATCGGATCGCTGACCGGCAGCCCGTTCCTCGGCGCGGTGGGCGTCGCGCTCGGCGCGGTCTCTGGACTGGCGGACGGTACGGAGCCGGGCGTCGCGGGGGTGGCGCCGGTTGGCGATCCGCTGCCGGGCGTGGTTGCCGGAGAGGTCGGAGTGCCGCTCGACGGCCCGGCCCCACCGCCGCCCGCCGCGTCGGCCCCTGGCACCGCGGACGAAGTCGGCGCGGAAGCGGGCCGCGTGTGCCCCACCGTCGTGATCGCGGACTGGGTGATGGTGATCCGCGTGGGCACTCCTGCCGGCGGCACGATCGCGCGGCCGTCGCCGAGCGTGAACGTCAGCCCGCCGACCAGCGCCACCGCGGTAGCCGAGGCGGCGACCTCGACACGTCGCAGGGTCCTCATATCACGGTGCCGGCCGGGCGGTTTGGCCAGCGGCGGAGCCTCCTGCGCGTGCCGGGCGTGCGCGCCGCCGCGCGTCGTGGAGCCACTGTGCGGAATCGGAATTCTCGGCCCCGGTGTGGTTCCGCGCAGCCGATGAGCCATCTGCGCGGCGGTCGGCCGCAGCCGAGGCCGTCCCTCCCGGCAATCCGCGAGGAGTACCCGGAACACGTCCGCTGCGCCACGCGGACCTGACGGCAGTTCGCGCAGCGGACTGGCGATCTGCGCTGGATCCGTGCCGTCGGCGGGCACGCTCCCGGTCAGCGCCTCATACAGGACGACGCCGGCCGCGTAGACGTCTCCGGCGGCGGTGGTCGGCATACCGGGAATCCATTCCGGCGGCCGATACCGGGCCCGTGCGGCCAAGACGAGCGGGTCCGGCGCGGTGTGATGCGCGGCCCAGCTTTCCAGTGCGGCCAACCCGAAATCGGACAACCGCACGTTCACCGCGCCGCCGACCACGGCGCCGTCGTCGGCTGGTTCGAGCAGCACATTCGACGGCTTCACCCGGCCATGCGCCAAGCCGGCTTCGTGCGCGGCCGCCAACGCGTCACACACTTGCGCCACGATCCGCGCCGCTTCGGCCGGGGGCAACGCACCGGTGCTCGCCAGCCTCGCCTCAAGGCTCTGACCGGGCACGAGACGGGAAATCAGCACCCATCGACCGTCGTCGGCCACGATGTCGTCCACGGCGACAAGCCCCGGATGGGCCAGCCGGCCCACCGCGTCCAGGGTGCGGACCAGCTGATTCCAGCGGGCCGCGGCGGACAGGCCGGTCCCGGCGGTCGAATCAAGCTGCACGAGTCTGGCGACACAGTCCGCTCCGGTCGTCAGATCCCAGCCACGCCACAACGAGCCGTCGGCGCCGCCGCCGAGTCGCTCGAGCAGCTCGTACCGCGCGCCGATCCAGCGCGGATCAGACATGCACTACTCCTCTGGGGCCAAGTCAGGCGGCCGGCATGTTCCATTGCTGTCCGGCCGCGCCGCACAGCTCCATCAGCACGACAGTCTGCTGATGTTTCTTGCTCGTGGTGGCCTCGCTGACGCAGAGGCCTGACCCGGGGTTGTAGAGATAGCCGCCGCTTTGCGGAACGAATACTTGTCCCGCGCTCGCGTCGCACGGGTCCAGCACGACGCGTGCGCCGGCGCTCTGTCCATCATCGCCTACTGTCATACACAGTCCGGAGATCTGCAGAGTGTCGCCGTCGGGTTCGAAGGTCCACGCCGGTGGGGCGGTGTCGCAGATGATCACGTCGGGCTGCCCGGCGTTGGCCCCGTGGCCGGTCGCCGAACCCAGGCACAGCGCGCCGCCGAGGTCCGCGCTGAGAATCGGCGCGACGAGCGGTGCGGCCGGCATGGAGGCGAGCGGCGCAGGAAGGAAGGAGAGCGGCGCTGTGGCGGACTGGCTGTCGGCGACGGGCGCGGTCGCGTTCTGGCTTGCTCCCGCCGAGGTCATCGGCGCTGATGCGCGCGCGGCCGAGATTGCGGCAGAGGCGTGCATCGCCGGGAGAGAAAGCGCCGCGTTTGGCAGAACGGCACCGCTTGTCGCGCCGCCTGGACCGTCCTGGACGGCGGGTGCGCCGCTCGTGCGCGCGGGCGGAGCACTGCCGACGCGAGGCAGTACGAATGCTGCCGCCGCGAGCAGGATCAACGCTCCGGCTCCGAAGCTCAGGGCCTTGGTTCTGTATCGAGTACGCCACCACACCGAGCGAGCCGGTTGAGTGGCGGTATCCGTCGCCGCATCTGGCGGGGTACTGGTTGGTGTGTCGGAAGCGGTGGCCGGAGTATCAGCACTCGCCGACTTCGCCCGCCTGGCCCCGTCGAGCTGCGCACCGGCGCGGCCGTCGCGTTCGCGCAGGTAGGCCAGTACCGCCGCGGTGCCTTGCGCCGCCACGCCGGCCGGCGGGTGCACCAGGTCGGCCGCGTCGCCCAGCTCGATGGACTCCAGGTCGAGCCGACCCAGCCAGCGCGGTATCTCAGCGAACTGGTTCTCGGCCAGATCGAGGTGCTTCAGGCGAGTGAGCGCGGTGAGGGACGGCGGCAGCGCGGCGAGCCGATTGCCACGCAGCAGGAGCCGTTCCAGATCGGCGAGCCGAGAGACGCCTTCGGGCAGTTGCTCGATGCGGTTGTGGGACAGGTCAAGCTCCCTCAGCCTGCTGAGTTCCAGCAGGCCGGGGGGAAGCAGCGTCAGGCCGAGTCCGGCGAGCGAGAGCCGGCCGGTGCGTCTGGCCGCTTCGCGCTCGATGCGCGACTGCGCCTCGCGTGCCGCATCAGGCCGGGTGCGTCCGCCGTCACGCGCACCGCGCCGGGTGACGTCTCGACCGACGTCGACCATAATCACCGCCTAACGAGGCCAAAGTTGCCTGGTCAGAGGCACACGTGTTAATTGCCTGAGCGGTAAGGTACTACGAAGTCTGCCATGCTGCACAGACCTGACGGCGGCTCGATCGATTTCGGTTCGATCGGCCGCGTCCGGGCCCTGAGATGCTGGCAGAGTCCGGACGCGGCCTATTTGAGTCAATCATTTGATTCAGTGGGGCGAATCAGCGAGCCGAATCAGCCGGGCCGAGTAGCCTGGCGTGTCTTGCGCGACTCGCCGACGCCTCGATCACGCTGCCTCATTGACGAGTCCTGCTACATGCTGGGCTCAGGCCGCACCGATCCGGTGACGCGGCGGTGGCGGCGGGCGAGCCGGCCGGAGAGCCAGTAGCCGACGACCATCACCGCGACCACGGCGAGGGTTTCCAGCACGCCGAGTGCCCAGGTGGAGGCGACGGCCTCCTTGGGTGGGAGCTTGGGCAGCTTGCCGAGCGGTCCGGTGGCGTGCCGGGCCAGGTCGGCCTGGTACGCCTGGTTGCGGGCCGACCCGTGCAGGAAGGGCGCGACGAACAGCAACGCGATGCCCAACAGCGCCTCGCCGGCGACTACCGCGGGGAATCGGCGAACCAGGATCGTGCGCAGCGGGCGCTGGTCTCCGGCCGCCCGCAGCGCGTCGATCCGCGGATGCAGCCAGAACTGGTTGGCGGCGCCGAGCAGCAGCAGCGCGCCGAAGATCAGGATTTTGACACCGAGTACGCGCCCGTACATCGTGGTGAACAGCTGCGAAGGGCCGTCCACGTGCTCCCAGTAGAGGAACAGGCCGGACAATCCCACGGCGGCGACGCAGCTCATCGCGGTGGCCGAGAAGCGGCGGATCGCCGGCGACCAGAAGGCCTGCCGATCGGCCGGGGCGATCGCGCCGGGCAGGGTGAGCAGCGCCAGACCGGCCAGGCCGCCGAGCCAGACCGCGCCGCCGAGCAGGTGCAGCATCCAGACGGCGGTCTCGAAGATGCCACGGCCCCAGTTGGCCGGCGCTGTGTCAGGGAACTTAGTGGTGCCGAGCGCGACGGCCCCGGCGCCGAGGCTCGCGGCCAGCAACAATCGGCGAGCCGGGGCCGCCGATCCGGAGCGAAGCGCCAGCGGGATGAGCGGGACTATGCCCACTACCAGGAACGTGATCTCCAGACCGGAGAGCAAGCCGGCGACGCTGCCGTCGTAGAGCGAGTTCCAGGCGGCCGGGTAGTTGTAGCCGCCCTTCTTCCCCGAGTGCGCGAGGGAAGTGAGCACCGCGGGCACCGCGAGGACGCCGAGCACGATGCCTGCTCGGGCAAGACGCCTGGTCACAGCGGAAAGCGTCGCCGCATTGAGCCGATCGGCCGCCGGGCCCGTGGAGATCAACGACAGCGCGGTCACCCCGACGAATCCCATCAGGGTCACCCAGGTGAGCCAGGAGACGGCGCTGTCCGCGAAGGAGCCGAGCGGGGTTGACGGAAGCGGCGCCACCTGCGGCATCAGCGCTAACAGCTGATCGGACGTGGGCATGAGCGATCACCTCGAATGCGAACCGGGAAGATGAGAACTTAGGTTAGGCTAACCTAAGTTGATCAGTCAATGGGTGTCCCGGATCGAATTCGATGGAGATCGGTTTGAGCTCAGGCCTCGGCGGCGGTTATTAGTGCTCTGTTAGGTGCGGCGCAGTCGGCGACCAAGGCGCGGTAGTGCTGATAGCGCGCGGCCATTCCGATCAGGACGACGCCGACAAGGTGCCCGTCGCGGTGGTAGCCGACCGCGACCTCGTCGTCGAGGTCTCCTTCCAGGACGCGCACGTCTTCTGCGCCGAGGCCGACCGCGCCGAAGGACTGGAGCCGCAGGTCGTACTGATCGCTCCAGAACGACGGAATCGGAGCGAAGGGCGCCGCGTCCGGGTCGGCGCCGGTCAAATGGCGGCCGAGGGTGTTGCCGGCCTTCTTCGCGGTGTCGGTGACCATGGTCCAGTGCTCGACTCGGCGCGGGACCTCGTCGAAGAGCGGATTCGGGAACCGGGCGACGTCCCCGCACGCGACCACGTCCGGGCGCCCTTGCACCCGCAGCAGGTTGTCGCAGAGCACTCCATCGCTCAGGTCGAGCCCGTTGCCTTGCAGCCAGCCGGTATTGGGGGCGCAGCCGACCGCCTCGATCACCGCGTCGGCGGCCAGTTCGGTGCCGTCGTCGAGCACCACGGACGCGACGCGGTCGCAGCCTTCGAATCGGACCGGCAGCCTGCCCAGGTGGAACCGCACCCCGTGCGCCTCGTGCCGCTGTCGCAGGGCACTGCCCAGCTCGGCGCCGAGGGGCCGCTCGATCGGTACCGGCTCCGGCGCGACGATGTCGACTTCGAGCCCGAACCCGCGCGCCACCGCGGCCACCTCGCAGCCGATGAACCCGGCGCCGATGACGGCGAGCCGGCCGCCGGGTGTCAGTTCCCTGCGGAGTGCCGCGACGTCGTCGAGGCTGCGGATGACATGCCGCCCGGCGAGCGGTCCGTGAATCGGCACGCGGCGCGGACTGAGCCCGGTAGCCACCACCAGGCCGGCCCAGTCCAGCGTGTCGCCGTTGTCGAGGGTGACCGTGCGAGCGGCCAGATCCGCGGCGGTGACGCGCTCGCCGAGCCGCCATCGCACGTCCTGTGCGGCGCGCGGGACTCTGAACGCGAGATCGGCCGCACCGGTGGACCCCAGCAACGCATCCTTGGACAGCGGCGGACGGTTGTACGGCATGTGCGGCTCGTCGCCGATCACCGTGATCTCCCCGGTGAATCCCGCCTTGCGCACGGCTTCCGCCGCACGCAGCCCGCCCATCGACGCGCCGACCACCACGCACCGCTGCTCGCGGTCGCCCCCGGATCCGCCGATCATGTCAGCCCTCGACCACGATCGCCTGGAGCGGGCACGCGTCGGCGGCCTCTTCGACGTCATCGCGCAACGACTCGTCCAAGTCCGCGGAGGTGTACTTGCCGCCCGTGGTCTCGGCGCGGAAGGAGAGCCTGCCCTGGTCGTCGAGGGCGAAGACACTCGGGGCGGAGAAGACGCACTGGCCGTGGTCCTGGCACTTGTTCAGATCGACGGTGATACGCATGGCGGCGAGCACTCCTGGCGTGGTTTTCGGCTTTACGCGGTCTGGCTGATCGTTCAGTTCACGTCGATTGGCGCGGCGCGGCTTAGCGGCGCGGCTCAGCGCTTGGGCGGCCGGATGCCGCGGAATTCCCAGTCGCCGCCTTGGGCGGTGGACAGGACTTCCTCGCTCTCGCTCGGCTGCGCGCCGACGTCGGTGCGCACCGGGATCGGCCCGGCCACGATGTGGTTCCTGAGCCGGCCGAGGCCCTCGACTTCGACCTCGATGACGTCGCCGGGGTAGACCGTGCGGGAGAAGGCCGGGGTCCCGGACAGCAGCACGTCGCCCGGGTTGAGCGTGATGGTGCGGGCGATGTCGGCGACGAGGTAGTGCATGTCCCACTCCATCTCGTCCGTGCTCGCCTCCTGCTTGACCTCGCCGTTGACGAGGGTGCGCAGCGTCTTGCCGCGGAAGTCCCAGTCGTCGACGATGCCGGGACCGAGCGGGCAGAGCGTGTCAGAGCCCTTAACCCGCAGCATCGAACCGGCGTCGGTGTCACGGAAATCGTGCAGGCCGTAGTCGTTCGCTACGGTGTAGCCGGCGATGTGGTCCACTGCTTCCTTCGGCGCGATGTTGCGCGTCGTGCGGCCGATCACGATGGCGATTTCGCCCTCGTAGTTGAGCCACTTGCAGCCTTCCGGCCGCACCACGGCGCCGCCGTGCGCGTTGAGAGCGGACAGGGGCTTCTGGAAGTAGGTCGGCGCGGCGGGCAGCCGGGTGCCGAATTCCGCGACGCGGCTGCGGTAGTTCAGGTGCACCGCGATGATTTTCGTCGGCACGACCGGTGGCAGGTGCACGGCCTGTTCCGTGGTCACGGTGCGCCCGTCGCCCGCTCGCAGCAAGTCTTCCTCGCGCACGACCTCGACAGCGGCGCCGTCGAGCAGGATGCGGCGGTACTCGGTCACCTGGTCACGCTCCATCTCGCGCAAGGGGGGTGCGGGCAGCCTGGGCGGCTTGGGCCGCCTGCGCGGCAGCGGCGAATTCGGGTACTGCGAGGTCCTCGGCGGTCAAGCTGGTCGTGTGCGGCCGCGGAAAGCCGGTGGCCGGCCGGTCGAACCACAGGTGTGCCTGTCCGGTGCCCACCGAGTTCTCGTATTCGCCGTACTTGCGGGCCCGCGCCGTGCAGTCGTTCTCCCCCAACGCCCCCATCATCATCAGGTAGTGGCCGAAGCGCGCCTCGGGCTTGAAGCGCAAGAACTCCGGCATGCTCTCCAGAACTCGGGCGTGGTCGCCCTTGGTGAACCACTCGATCCGCTCCAGATCCGCGGCCGCCGCCTCAGGCGTGAAGATGTGCTCGACGCCTGCCGCCTCGTGCTTGCGCAGCTCGCGCAGCGGCCAGAAGGTGTGGCTTAGCGCGCCGGATGCGATCAAGACGACTCGCCGGTCCGTCGCGGCGATCGCGTCCCCGAGCGCCCGGCCGAGCCGCAGGTGATCCTCGGCGTCCCCGGTCTGGCACACCCCGATCGAGAGCCACCGCTTGTCCGGCAGGCCGCGACCGAGGTACTCCCAGAGGTTGGTGGTGGCGTAGAAGATCGGGAGCTGATGATCGTCGATCGCGGTGATCCAGGTGCCGTGCCGATCGGCCTGCGCGGCGATCGCATGCGCCAACTGCGGATCGCCCGGGAAGTCGTAGGGGCGCCGGCACATGCCGCGCGGCAGTTCCTCCGAGGTGAACAGGCCGGAGCGTCGATCCTGCGCCGTGACGACGAACTCGACCGTCGTGGCCCAGTGCGAGTCGAGCACGACGACCGTGTCATGGTCGAGCACGTCGAAAACCTCGGCCCGCAGCTGCCGCAGACCGGAGACGAGCGTGCTGTCCTCGCCGTGATTCAGGTCGCGCCGCTCCTGCTCGGGCAGCGCGATCGTGGGGACGTGGGCGAGCAGCCCGGCCCCGACCACTTCGCCCATCTCAGTCCCCTTCCCCGCGCTGCGCCGCGACCGCGCCGTCGTCGCCGCCGCAGCGCCAGCCTGCCGGAGCGAACACCGTGTTCTTCACGTCACAGTAGAAGTCGAAGGACCAGGTGCCGCCCTCACGCCCGACGCCGGATTGCCGGGCGCCGCCGAACGGGGCGCGCAGGTCGCGCACGAAGAAGCAGTTGGTCCACACCGTCCCGGCCACCAGCCGCGCGGAAACCCGCCGCGCACGCTCCCGGTCACCGGTGAACAGCATCGCGGCCAGGCCGAACGCCGAGTCGTTCGCGGCCGCCACGACCTCGTCCTCCTCGGTGAAGGTATGCAGCACGAGTACCGGGCCGAACACCTCCGCGGTGGCGATCTCGCTGCGCGGGTCGACGTCGGTGAACAGCGTGGGCCGGTAGTACAGCCCGCCCAGCTCCTCGTTCGGACCGCCGCCGAGCAGTACGGTCGCCCCGGACCGCTTGGCGCGCTGCACGAATCCGTCCACGCGGGCCAGGTGCTCGGGGTGGATCGACGGACCGATGTCAGTCGCCTCGTCGCGCGGATCGCCTTGTCTCAGGGCATTGGCCCGCTCGATGAAGCGCGCCACGAACTCGTCCCGGATCGGCTCCTCGACGTAAAGGCGCGTACCGGAGAGGCACACCTGTCCGGCGTTGTCGTACTGCTCGACCGCGTTGGCCACGGCCAGGTCGAGATCGGCGTCGGCGAACACGATGAACGGGGACTTGCCGCCGAGTTCCAGCGAGAGCGGGGTGAGGTTGGCGGCGGCCGAGCGGGCGATGTGCCGCGCGGTCGGCACCGAGCCGGTGAACGAGATGCGCCGCACGCCGGGATGTGCGACCAGCGCCGCGCCGGCTTCCTCGCCGATGCCCTGCACGACGTTGAGCACGCCCGGCGGCAGCCCGGCCTCGGCGGCGATGTCGGCGAGCAGCGACGCGGTCAGCGGCGACCACTCCGAGGGCTTGAGCACGACCGTGTTCCCGGCCGCGAGGGCCGGCCCGACCTTCCACGTGGCGAGCATGAGCGGGGCGTTCCACGGCGAGATCAGGACGCAGACACCGGCCGGATCCCAGGAGACGTGATTGGTGTGGCCGCGGGTCTCGAAGTCCGGGTGGCCCAGCTGCGAGAGGAGGTAATCGGCGAAGAAGCGGAAGTTGTGCGCGACGCGCGGCATCACGCCGCGCCGGTGCGAGCGGATCAGCGCGCCGTTGTCGGTGGTCTCGACGATCGCCAGTTCCTCGAGGCGCTTGTCCACGCCGTCCGCGATCGCGTGCAGCAGCCGGGCGCGCTCGGCGGGCGCGGTGGCGGCCCAGGCGGGGAAGGCGGCCTCGGCGGCAGCCACCGCGGCCTCGGCCTCAGCCGCGCCGCCCCGGGAGATCTGCGCGATCACGGCGCCGTCGATCGGGCTGTGGTCAGCGAAGACGGCCGCGTCAGCGGACTCGACCCGCCTGCCGCCGATCCAGTGGCGGGTGTCCACGCCGACTCCGGCGACGACCGCGACACTCATGCTGGCTCCTGGTTCTAGAACGCTCGGCGGTATATCGTTTGGGCCCAAACGTATCCCCGGTCAGCCGGGCGGTCAACGGGAGGGCCAGATGCCGGTCGCACAGATCGACCCGGTCGGACAGGTGGACTGGATCGCGCGGGCGGCCGCGCTCAAGCCGCCGGAGGGCCTGTTCATCGGCGGCGAGTACCGAGCCGCCGCGAGCGGCGCGACCCGCGAGATCCGCTCGCCGCGTGACGCGGCGACGCTGGCAAACCTCGCCTGGGCCTCGGCCGCGGACGCGGATCGCGCGGTCGCGGCGGCGCGCGAGGCCTTCGATCGTGGGCCGTGGCCACGCCTGCACCCGCGCGAGCGCGGCGAGGTGATCCGCCGGTTCGCAGACCTCGTGGAGGCGCACCGGGAGCAGATCGCGCTGCTGATCGCGCTGGAGATGGGCAAGCCGATCCGGCACGCCTACGAGATCGAATTGCGTGCCCTGATTCGCTGCCTGCGCTTCTACGGCGAGCTCGCCGACAAGGACCAGGGCGAGATCCCGCCGACCGCGGCGGGCGAGCTGGCGCTGGTCACGCACGAGCCGGCCGGCGTGGTCGCGGCCGTGGTGCCCTGGAACTTCCCGATCACCCTGGCCGGTTGGAAGATCGGGCCGGCGCTGGCAGCCGGTTGCACCGTGGTGCTCAAGACCGCCGAGCGCAGCCCGCTGTCGATGCAGTACGTCGCGGCTCTCGGAACTGAGGCGGGACTGCCGCCGGGCGTACTCAACGTCCTGTCCG
Organism: Actinocrinis sp.; assembly: GCA_035763685.1. Taxonomy (GTDB): domain Bacteria; phylum Actinomycetota; class Actinomycetes; order Streptomycetales; family Catenulisporaceae; genus Actinocrinis. The sequence continues at coordinate 35,611 of DASUAR010000264.1, forward strand.
GCGATGGCGCGGTCGTCGGCCGCGCGCTCGGCGGCCATGGCGAAGTCGACGTGCTCACCTTCACCGGCTCGACCGATGTCGGCCGCCACTTCCTGCGCTATGCCGCCGACTCCAACCTCAAGCGGGTCTACCTGGAGCTCGGCGGGAAATCGCCGAACATCATCCTGCCCGACGCGCCCGACCTCGACGCGGCCGCGGACACCGCCGCATGGGCGATCTTCTTCAATTCCGGGGAGATGTGCACGGCGGGCTCACGGCTGGTGGTGCACGAGGCGGTGGCCGAGCGCGTGATCAAGCGGGTCGTCGAGACCGCCGCGGCCTGGTATCCGGCGGACCCGCTGCTGCCCTCGACGCGGATGGGTCCGCTGGTCGACCAGGCGCACCTCAAGCGCGTCCGCAGCGCGATCGCGCTCGGTATCGAGCAGGGCGCGCAACTGTTGACCGGTGGCGCTTTGGCGCATGGCGATTCAGGAGGCTGCTACCTGGAGCCGACCGTTCTCGCTGGCGCGTCTCGCGACAATATCCTGATCCGCGAGGAGATCTTCGGGCCGGTGCTGGCGGTGCAGACTGTGCGCGACGAGGAGGAGGCGATCGCGGTCGCGGGTGACACGCCGTACGGTCTCGCGGCGGCGGTGTGGACGGCCGATCTCGGCACGGCGCACCGGGTTGCGCGACGACTGCGCGCCGGAACCGTGTGGGTCAACTGCTATGAGGAGGGCGACATGAACGCGCCCTTCGGCGGGGTGAAGCTGTCGGGTTTTGGCCGGGACAAGTCACGTCACGCGCTGGATGAGTACCGCGACATCAAGACGACCTGGATCAACTATGGCTGACACACCGCTGCGCGAACGTCACCGACCACTGATTCTCATCCCGTCCCGCTTCTCCGACACCGCGTCAGCCCTCCGCTATCGCGCTGAGGTCGGCGCCCGTGCGCTGGTTGAGGCGATCTTCCAGGCCGGCGGTGAGCCGTTGCTCATGCACCCGCACGCCCCAGCCGGCCGAGCCGACCTCGGCGACGTACGCGATCGCCTCGCCATCGCGGACGCGATCCTGCTGCCCGGCGGCGGCGACCTGGACTCATCCTGGTCTGGTCAGCACCCTCATTCGAGCCAGTACGACGTAGACCTCGAACAAGACGCCTTCGACCTCGCCGTCGCCCGCGTCGCCCTGGAGTGCGATCTTCCGCTGCTGGCCGTCTGCCGCGGCGCCCAGGCGGTCAACGTCGCCCTCGGCGGGGACACGGTCCAGGACATGGACGAACGCGGCGGCCATCATCGCCACCACGTTCACGACATCGCGATCGAGGCGGACTCGCTGCTGGCCGGGGCGTGCGGGCCGCGCGTCATCGCGTCCTGCTATCACCATCAGTGCATTGACCGGCTCGGCGCCGGCCTTTCCGCCACGGCGCGCGCCGAGGACGGCGTGATCGAGGCGATCGAGATACCCGGCCGCGGCGCCTGGTTCCTCGGGACGCAATGGCATCCCGAGGACACCGCGGCGACCGACGCGGCGCAGGCCGCCCTCTTCAGCGCGTTCGTGTCAGCCGCGGCTCACCGCCCGCGCTCGCGCCGTGCGTTCGCTCAGTCCAGCAGGCCGTTGTAGTCCGGCAGCTTGAAGGTGGCCTGCGCGTAGCCGCCGTCCAGGTCGCTCTGGCTGTTGCCGATGTTGGCCACGATCGTGTAGCCGTCGGCGGTGATCTGCTGGCGCGCGCCGGTCTTGAAGGTCTGCAGCGACTCGAACAGCTGGACCGGATTGCGGCTGTACAGGCCGTCCACCTGGTAGCCGACGCTGGTGAGGTTGTTCTTGGTGAACAGGTCGATGATGTCCGGGCGGCCGGTGACGAAGAAGATCTTCGCTCCGTGCGCGGCGGCGTACTTGGCGAGCGCGAGCACCGGCGGCGTCGCCGGGACCGGGTACGAGGAGTTGAAGTAGGACGCGAGCGCGGTGTTGTCGATGTCGAGCACGATCGCGGGCTTCTCACCGGCCGGAACCGAGGCGAGCGCGCCGGTCAGGTAGGTCTGGGCCTGATTCGTGACCGCGGTGACGTCGGCGATCCACTGCGCGTAGGTGACCGTGGTCGCGGCGCTGCTCGCGGCGGTGACCGCGGCGGGGCGCGCCGTCTGGGCGAGCGCGGGCGCGGCGGTGCCGAGCGCGAGCACGGCGGTGAGCGTCAAGGTGAGCGAGGCGGCGGTGCGGCGGCCGCCGAGCGGTGTGGGCATCGCGAAGTTCCTTTGTGAGTGGCCTGATACCTGATGCCCTCAGAGGATCTCCGGGCGCGGCGGCGTGCGGAAGAGGAGAACATGAATAATCCTCAAATTTTGCCGACGCGCTCGCCGCGGTGACCGAGCTCACCCCAGACCGCTGACCTCGGCCCGCTCACCCCAGACCGCTCAGCCCAGCCCGGTCACTCCCCGGCCGAGCCCCACTCCATCTCCTCGACCGTGGCGACCATGGTGCGCAGGTGCTCGGTCAGGCCGGGCAGGTCGCCGGCCTCGATCCGCGCGATGACCTCCGCCTCGGCGGCGTTGAACTTCGGGTAAAGCTCCTCCATCAGCGCCACTCCCGATTCGGTGAGCCGCAGCTGGACCAGGCGCCGGTCGGACGAGTCCACCTCGCGAGTGAGCCAGCCACGCGACTCAAGGGTCTTGGCCACCCCGGTCAGCGTCCCCTTCGAGATCGCGGCGCTCTGCGCGGCATGGCGGGTTTCCAGGCCGTCGAAGATCCAGACGACCCAGAGCACGACGAAGCCGGTCCAGCTCAGGTCGCGCTCGCGCAGCACCGAGTTGGTCAGGTGGTTGCGCACCGCGTTGGCGGCCCGGTACAGGCTGGAGACCGCGAGCGCCGCCGGGAAGTCGAGCCGCATCTTCCCTATGTGCGCGCTCATCGCCTTCTCGGTGGCGGCAAGCCCGAAATCGTTCGACATGGGGCAATCGTACGGCGTCAAACGAAGGCGCGGATCCGGCGAGGTCACAGCTCCGGATGTCGCGGCTCCGGATGTCACAGCGTTTTCAGTGACGTGCCGCCGTTCCAGACCACGCCCACCTGGCGGTAATACCCGCCGATGATCTCGTGCACCTCGAGCCGCGCCAGCTCCTCGGTCGGCGCCTCGAACAGCCGCAGGTCCACCTCGCCGCGCCAAGCCTGCCCGGCCCGCACTTCGCTCGCCCCGGTCTCGATCAGCTCGGCGAAAGCGTCGCCCGCCGCGCCGCCGGCGATGTTCGGCAGGATCCGGTGATGGGCCATCGGATTGGCGTTGACGAAGCCGTTCGTCTCCGATTCCCCGGTGAGCGTCAGCACCGCCTCGGCCAGCCGCCGATCGCCGGCCGCCAGCGTCGCGCCGAACCTGGCCCCCGAGGCGATCTGCGGCGCGGCCTGGCTGAACGGATGCGGGCGGGTCTGCCAGATCGAGCCGAGCTTCTTGGGATAGCCCTGATGGATTCCGCGCGCGATCGCGAAGTCCTTATCCACCCATATATACACGCAGCGCGAGTAGGTGCGACCCTGGTACGAGCAGCGCACGACCACGAACGCCTCCTTGTACTGCGAGCGCACCGGATCGAGCAGTTCCTCCCGCGAGGCCGAGCAGGACTGCCAGTCCGCCCAGATCAAGGCGACTGCGCCGGGATCCTCGTCGGCCGGCTCCAGCGGCGCCGGCAGCAACTCGGCGACCCGCGCGGGATCGGTGCGGTACTCGACGGTGAGCAGGTCGCCGGAGTAGTACCAGGGCGGCGCCGGGATGAGCGCGGCGCGGCCGGTGGAGGTGCGCGGATAGAAGAAGCCTTGCTGGGCGGTCATCAGGCGCTCCGCGGTTTGGTGAGAACAGGGCTATTGAATGGCCGGCCTTGGACGGGCCACTTTGGACGGACGCAGTCGTTTGGATCCGCACGATACCGGCCGACGGCCTTCGCCGGAACCCTTGCCAGCCGGGTGGCCCCCCATTATCGTTCGGGTTCAAACAATTTGAGCCAACCGACTTCCCGCCACCCGACAAAGGAGGGTCAGTGGGTCACCACGACGCCGCCGACCTGGACGCCGCCGCCGCAGCGCTGATCGAGCGCGGGATCGACATCGTGCGGCTCGGCTATCCCGACTTCATGGGCACCGAACGCGGTCGGGATCTCCTGGTCTCCCGATTCGCCCGCACGGTCGGCGACGGCGTCGCGTTCTGCCGCACGATCTACGGGACCAGCCCGCGCGGCGATGTCATCGAGATCGATCACGGCGGCCTCGCGGACGGGCTGCCCGATGTGGTCGCCTTTCCCGACCTCCCCTCGATGCAGGACGTGCCGTGGGAGCCCGGAGTCGCGCACTGCATCGCAGACGTCTTCAATCCGGACGGCACGCCCTCCCAGGAGAGTCCGCGCACCGTGCTGCGCTCCGTCGCCGCCCGCTTCGCCGAGCTGGGCATGCGCCCGACCGTCGGCCCCGAGCTTGAGTTCTACCTGCTGGAACGGGACAGCGCGAACCCCACCGGCTGGCGCCGCTACGGCGAGGCGACCGGGAACGTGTACGTGGCCGGCCGCAAGGGCGACCCGGAGAACGTGCTGCTGCGCGCGCTGCGCCAGCTGGAGGGTTACGGCGTGGACGCGGTCGCGGCCAACCACGAGTTCTGCAGCGGCCAGTTCGAGATCAACCTTTGGCACTCGGGCGCCCTCGACGCCGCCGACCGCGCCTTCCGGTTCAAATCCGCGGTCAAGGAGCTGGCCCGGCAGGAGGACAAGCTGGCCACCTTCATGGCAAAGCCCTTCAACGACGAGGGCGGCTCCGGCTTCCATCTGCACTTCTCCACCTGGGACGAGGACGGCCGCCCGCTGTTCGACGACCCGGCCGAAGCGGACGGCCTGTCGAAGACCGCGCTGTCCGCGATCGCCGGAGTGCTCGCGCACGCGCCCGCGCTCGCCGCCCTGGCCAACCCGACCGTCAACTCGTACAAGCGGTTCGGCCCGGACACCCTCGCGCCGTGGCTGATCGACTGGGGCTTGGACAACCGCAGCGCGATGGTGCGCATCCCGCCGGAACGCGGCCGTGCCGCACGCCTGGAACTGCGCCTCGGCGACGCCACCGCGAACCCGTACCTGATCATCGCGGGCCTGCTCGCCGCCGCCTACCTCGGCATCCGCGACGGACTGACCCCGGCGGAGCCGCTGACCGGTTACGGCTATGACCCGGCGAAGGCGGAGAAGATCCCGCAGCACCTCGGCGCCGCGCTCGACGCGCTGGAGGCGGACGCCGAATTCGCCGATCTGCTCGGCCCGCGCTTCGTCTCCGCCTTCCTCGCCTACAAGCGCAACGAGCTCGAACGCTTCTCCCGCTGGGTCACCGACTGGGAGTTCCACGAGTACGCCTACCATCTGTGACCTTCGAGGACTGACATGACAAGCACCACGCACGGTCCGGCCCGCCCCGGCCGGGACCTCGGCATCGACCTGGCGGACCTCGACCCGTTCGAGCGCGGCGAGGCCTGGCCGCTGTTCGACGCGCTGCGCCGCGACGCCCCGGTGCACTGGAACCCCGAGCCGGCTCCCAACTCAGGGTTCTGGGCGATCACCCGGCACGAGGACATCGTCGCGATCGACCGCGATCCGCAGACCTTCACCTCGACCGGCTTCGTCAACCTGGAAGAGGTCGACGACGAGCTGATCGAGATCCGCCGCTCGATCCTGGAGTCCGACGGAGACCGGCACCGCGCGCTGCGCAAGCTGCTGCAACGCGATTTCGGCGGCCAGACCCTGCTCAAGTACGAGGAGTTCCTGCGCGGGCTGACCGAGAGCACCGTCGAGGCGGCGCTGCGCAAGGGCGAGTTCGACTTCGTCAAGGAGGTGAGCGCCGACTTCCCGATCAGGGTGCTGGCACGGATGCTGGCCGTCCCGGACGAGGACACCGGCCGGCTGATCGCCTGGGGCAACCGGATGATCGGCAACACCGACCCCGACTACGCGGACGTGCTGCTCGGCCATGCGGACAGCGACCAGTACAAGCACCTGCCGTTCCGCTCCCCGGCCGCCCTGGAAGTGTTCGAATACGGCCGGAAGCTGGCCGCCGAGCGGCGCGGTGGGGACGGCGAGGACTTGGTCAGCAAGCTGGTCAACCGGCAGCCCGTGGACGGCGAGCCGCTGACCGCGACCGAGTTCGACAACTACTTCCTGCTGCTGGTGGTGGCCGGCAACGAGACCACCCGGCACACCATCAGCCATTCGATGCTCGCGCTATTGCAGAACCCTGATCAGCTTGTGCTGCTCCAGCAGCGTCCCGAGCTCATCGCGGGCGCCGTCGAGGAGATGCTGCGCTGGGCCAGCCCGGTGTACCACTTCCGGCGCACCGCGACCCGGGACGTGGAGCTGCGCGGCCGGCAGATCCGCGCCGGTGACAAGGTCGTGATGTGGTTCGCCTCCGGCAACCGCGACGAAGAGGTCTTCGATGACCCGTACCGCTTCGACGTCACCCGCTCTCCCAACGACCACGTCGCCTTCGGCAAGGGCAGCCCGCACTTCTGCCTCGGCAACAACCTCGCCCGGCTGGAGATCCGGCTGATGTTCGAGACCCTGCTGCCGCGCATCGCCCGCGCCGAACCGGCCGGGCCGGTGAAGCGGGTGCGCAGTAACTTCGTCAACGGAATCAAGACGCTCCCGGTCCGCATCGACGCACGCTGAGCACTGTGTCGCTCGGCACCCCATCACCGCGGGCCGACCCCGACACATCCGCCCCGGAGGCACCTGATGCGCGCCCTTTGTGTACTGCACGACGCGTTCTCGTCCACCGGCCTCATCGGCGACGCGCTCCGAGCGCGCGGCTGGCAGGTCGACGAGACATTGATCGTGCCGGCCGAGCGGTACGACACGCCCGACGTCGATTTCTCGTTCCCCGACCACCGCGATTACGACCTACTCGTCCCGATGGGTGCGCCGTGGTCCGCGTATGACGACGCCGCCGTCGGCCGATGGCTCGTGCCCGAGCTGAGCTGGCTCTCGCGCGCCGTGGCGTCCGGCGGTGCCGTGTTCGGCATCTGTTTCGGCGCGCAGGCACTCGCCCGCGCGCTCGGTGGCTCGGTCGCACTCTCGGCTCATCCCGAGATCGGCTGGACCGCCGTCGACCCGGACGGCCCCGGACCGCAAGATCGTGCTCTGATCTCCCCCGGCCCCTGGTTCCAATGGCACTTCGACACGTTCACCGCGCCGCCCGGGGCCACCGTGCTGGCCCGCAATCCGTCCGCCGTGCAGGCGTATCGGATCGGTCGCAGCCTCGGCGTGCAGTTCCATCCCGAGGTCACCGCACTCGACATCAAGATGTGGCTCGACAACGGCGGCGAGGCGCAGGCCCGCTCCCGCGGCATCGATCCGGCCGGCCTCCTGGCCGAAGCCGCCCGCCAGGAAGCGGCCGCCCGCGCCCGCGCCGACGACCTGACCGATGCCTATCTGCGGAAGATCTTCGCAGCTTAGGGGGCGTTTGAGGCCCCGAATACGACGCTGGAAAAAACCGGGCGCGCAGCCATTGCCATCCAAACGTTTGGACCCATACGATTCACCCCACCCGGAACCGCGACCACAGGGGCCAAGGAGGCGCCATGGACACGCAGCAGGCCGAGCACCGACGTCTTGCCGGATCACTCACGCTGGTCGACGCGATCGCGCAGTCGGTCGGCGTGATGGGGCCCGTCTTCTCCATCGCCTTCCTCGTCCCACTGCTGGTCGGGCTCAACGCCTCGGGCAGCGGCGCGGGAACCGCCGCACCGCTCGCGGTTCTCATCGCGGCGGTCGGCGTGCTCGGCCTGGGCTGGATCGTCGCGCAGTACGCGCGCCGGATTCACGCCGCCGGTTCGCTGTACGACTACGTGACCGACGGACTCGGCAAACGGGTCGGGGCGGCCGCCGGGCTGCTCTACTACATCGGCATCCTGGCCCTCGGCGTCGGCATCCTGGTGATGATCGGCGGCACGATTCACGACACCCTGCAAGCAGAGTTCAACATCACCGCGCCGCCGGAGGTGGTCTGGGACCTGATTCTCCTGGTCGGCCTCGGTGCGGTGCTCTACCTCGGCGTCGCGCTCTCCACGCGGGCGCAGCTGACCCTGGCGCTGATCTCCTTCACCGCCGTGCTGATCTTCGCGGTCTACGTCATCGCGAAGCTCGGCGGCGGCAACCACGTCGCCACCGCGTTCAAGCCGAGCAGTTCGCCGCAGGGTATGCGCGGCGTGATGTTCGGCGTGCTCTACGGCGTGCTGCTGTTCACCGGCTTCGAGGCCGCCGCGAACCTCGGCGAGGAGACCGCGCACCCCAGGCGCGACATCCCGCGCGCGGTGCTCATCTCGGTGCTGGCGGTAGCAGGGTTCTACATCATCGCCTCGTACGCGCAGGTCGCCGGGTACCACTTCAGCCTGGACTCGCTCGGCAAGAACGCGGGCGCACCGCTGTTCGGCCTGGCCGGACCGGTCTCGGCCGGCGGATTCGGCTCGGTCGTGGTGCGGCGGCTGCTGGAGCTGGTCGTGGTCTTCGACATGCTCGCCGTGATGATCGGCTGCGCCGTCTCCGCGACTCGCGGCCTGTTCGCCCTCGCCCGCGACCGCCGCCTGCCCGCCCCGCTCGCCCGCATCTCGGCCCGGCGCGGCACCCCGCTCGTGGCCGCCGCGGTCGTGCTGGCCGCCCACCTGATCGTGATCATCCTGACCGCCGGGTGGTCCGGCCTGCTCGCCCAAGCCGGCCTGCCGCACTATGTCGCCATGTTCAGCTGGGGCTCGACCTTCGGCGGCTTCGCCCTCGCGGTCATCTACCTGCTGATGGCGGTCGGAGCCCTGCGCGGGCTGCGCGATCACCAACGCGTGTGGGCGGTGTACCTGGCGGGCGTCGTCGGCATCGCGGTGACCGGCGCGGCTATCTTCGGGTCCTTCTATCACGTGACCGCGCCGGTGATCTACGCCCCGTACGCCGCGCTGGCGATACTCGTCCTCGGCTTCGTACTCGCCTTCACGCACCGCGAGGACGGCGCGCCGACTGGAGCCGCGGCCGGCGCACCTGCCGCCGCCGCGACCGCGACCGCCGCCGAGTGACCCCACCCTGATATCCCCGCCTCACCGCCAGGAAGGCAATCGGTGCCCACTCCCCGCATGCTCCTCATCCTCAGCGAGAACTGGACCATGACCTGCGGCCGCGACCTGCCCACGCTCGTGCGTTGGGCTCGCGAGGCCGAGGACGCCGGTTTCGACGCGGTGATGATCAGCGAGCATGTGGTGCTCGGCCCCGACGCCGGCGCGCGCGGCGTGATGGGCAATCCGCGCGAGTACGCGCTGCCAGGAAACCAGGACCCGTACACGCCCTGGCCGAACTCGCTCATGCTGCTGTCCGCCATCGCCTCGGTGACCAGCCGGATCAGGCTGGTCGCCGGGGCGGTGCTGGCCCCGCTGCGTCACCCGCTGCTGCTGGCACGCGAGCTGGGCACCCTCGATCTGCTCAGCGAGGGACGACTCGTCGTCCAGCCCACGGTCAGCTGGAGCCGCGACGAATACGCCGCGCTCGGCGTCCCGTTCGGGCAACGCGGCCGGATCCTCGATGAGCAGCTGGAGATCATGGACCGGCTCTGGCGTGAATCGCCGGTCACCCACCACGGCGAGTTCTTCCACTTCGACGAGGTCTACTTCGAGCCCAAGGCGTACCGCCCCGACGGCCCGCGAATGTGGTTCGGCGGTCAAGACATGCACGACCGGCTGCTCAAGCGGCTCGTGCGTTACGGCCACGGCTTCCATCCCCTCGGCGAACCGACCCAGGCCGACCTCGCTCGGCTCCACGCGGGCCTTGCCGCCGCCGGACGCGCCGACGAACCGCTTGAACTGATCGGCGGCACCCGCGCGGTGTTCCCCGACGAGCGCTCCTGCGCCGACCTGGGCCGAGCGATGGCCGATCTGCCCGCGCAGATGGAGAAGGGCTTCACCACTTTCTGCCTCAAGCCCTCGCAGTTCACCGATGACCCCGACGGCGTCGGCGCGCTGTGCAAAGAGGTCAGGCGGCGCGCCGACGCGATGTCGCGCTAAAACTGACTGACGACCGACGCCCGCACCTGATCATTAGCATGGTGCGCGGGCGTGGCCCGTCCGGTGACCGGAATCCTTTGGCACTTCTCCACAAAAATGCGGAGCGCGGCCTGCTCCGGTCACCACGTTCCGTTACCTGCCTTTAGACGAAAGACTGTTCTCGGCAGGGGAACGGGGACACGGTCCCCCGTTGTGCGTTGGCCACAAGAAAGGGCTTGCATCGGTGTTCACTCGCGTCGCCATCGTCAACCGAGGTGAGGCCGCGATGCGGCTGATCCACGCAGTCCGGGACCTCGCCGCGCAGACCGGTACACCGATCGAGACGGTCGCGCTGCACACCGACGTCGACCGGACGGCCACGTTCGTGCGCGAGGCCGACCTCGCCTACGATCTCGGCCCGGCTTCCGCCCGCCCGTATCTCAATCTCGCGGCGCTCGAGCGTGCGCTGGTGGAGACCAAGGCCGACGCCGCCTGGGTCGGCTGGGGCTTCGTCGCCGAGGACCCGGCGTTCGCCGAACTGTGCGACCGGATCGGCGTCACCTTCGTCGGCCCGAGCGCCGAGGCGATGCGGAAACTCGGCGACAAGATCGGCGCGAAGCTGATCGCCGAGGAGGTCGGCGTGCCGGTCGCGCCGTGGAGCCGCGGCGCGGTCGAGACCTTGGCGGCGGCGGTCCGCGCCGCGAGCGAGGTCGGCTATCCGCTGATGCTCAAGGCGACCGCGGGCGGCGGTGGCCGCGGAATCCGGGTCATCACGAACGAGGCCGAACTGGTGGACGCGTACGAGCGCACCAGCCAGGAGGCGGCGCGCGCGTTCGGCAGCGGCGTGGTCTTCCTGGAGCGGCTGGTCACCGGCGCGCGGCACGTCGAGGTGCAGGTCATCGCCGACGGCCAGGGCACGGCGTGGGCGGTCGGCGTGCGCGACTGCTCCGTGCAGCGGCGCAACCAGAAGGTGATCGAGGAGTCGGCGTCGCCGGTGCTCAGCCCCGAACAGGCGGCCGAGCTCAAGTCCTCCGCCGAACGGCTCGCGGTCTCGGTGGGCTACTGCGGCGCGGCGACCGTCGAGTTCCTCTACCACCCCGGCGAGCGGCTGTTCGCCTTCCTGGAAGTCAACACCCGGCTCCAGGTCGAGCACCCGATCACCGAGACGACCAACGGCATCGACCTGGTCAAGCTCCAGCTGCACGTCGCCTCCGGCGGGAAGCTGACCGGCGAGCGTCCCACCGAGCGCGGGCACGCGATCGAGGCGCGGCTCAACGCCGAGGACCCGGACCGCGACTTCGCCCCCTCCCCCGGCCGGATCGCGCGGCTCGATCTGCCCGCCGGACCGGGCATCCGCGTCGACACCGGGGTCAGCGAGGGCGACACGATTCCCGCCGATTTCGACTCGATGATCGCGAAGATCATCGCCTACGGCCGCGACCGGGACGAGGCGCTGGGCCGGCTGCGCCGGGCGATGACCGAGACCACGGTCATCATCGAGGGCGGGGCGACCAACAAGAGCTTCGTGCTCGACCTGCTCGACCAGCCCGAGGTGATCGACGCCAGCGCGGACACCGGCTGGATCGATCGGGTGCGCGGCGAAGGCAGGCTCGTCTCGCACCGGCACTCCGGCGTCGCGCTGGCCGCGGCCGCCATCGAGGGCTATGAGGAAGAGGAGCGGGTTGAGCGCCAGCGGCTGCTGTCGACCGCGTTCGGCGGCCGCCCGCAGGTGCAGCACAAGAGCGGCCGGCCGCTGGACCTGAAGCTGCGCGGCGCCAGCTACCGCGTCAAGGTCGCCCGCATCGGGGCACACCGCTTCCGCGTCGGCATCGACGCCGGCGCTGAAGCGCAGACCGCGGACGTGGAGCTGGAGCGGTACGACGAGCACACCGGCCAGATCATCGTGAACGGCACCCGGTTCCGGCTGGTCACCGACACGTACGGACCGACCCACTTCGTCGAGGTCGACGGCGTCGCGCACCGGGTCAGCCGCGACGAAGGCGGCGTCATGCGCTCCCCGGCCCCCGCGCTGGTGGTCGCCACGCCGCTGGTAGTCGGCGCCGAGGTCGAGGCGGGCGCTCCGGTGCTGGTGCTGGAGAGCATGAAGATGGAGACGGTGCTGCGGGCGCCGTTCCGGGCGCGGCTCAAGGAGTGCGCGGTCTCGGTCGGCAGCCAGGTCGAAACCGGCGCGCCGCTGCTGCGGCTGGAGCCGCTGGCCGACGAGAGTGACGACGCCGCGGACACTGCTGCATCCAACGAGACCGTCGAGCTCGAACTGCCCGCCGGAACCTCGGCCGTACCGGCTCACGAGCGAATCAGCCGCGGGATGCAGGACCTGCGCGGCCTCCTGCTCGGCTTCGACGTCGACCCGCACGACGAGCACCGGGTGCTGGCCGACTACCTCGCCGCGCGGGCCGAACTCGCCGACGCGGGTCAGCGGCCGCTGGCCGAGGAGATCGAGTTCATGTCGGTGTTCGCCGACCTGAGCGAGCTGAGCCGCAACAAGCCGATGGGCGAGGAGCCCGGCGGCGACGGCCACGTGCACAGCGCGCGCGAGCACTTCCACACGTACCTGCAGAGCCTCGACGTCGAGCGCGCCGCGCTGCCGGCTTCCTTCCAGGGCAAGCTGGCGAAGGCGCTCGGGCACTACGGCGTCACCGAACTGGACCGCACCCCGGCGCTCGAAGAGGCCGTATTCCGGATCTTCCTGGCGTTGCAGCGTGGCGCGTCTGACGCCACGGTGGTCGTGACGCTGCTGCGCGAGTGGCTGCGTGAGGCGCCGCCCGGCGAGGCGTTGCGGGAGCCCGCGGGCCTCGCGCTGGAACGGCTCATCGCCGCGACGCAGGTCCGCTTCCCCGTGGTGTCCGACCTCGCCCGCGGCATCGTGTTCGGCTGGTTCGGGCAACCGCTGCTGCGCCGAAACCGTGCCCGCGTCTACGCCGAGGTCCGCAACCACCTGCGTTACCTCGACGCGAACCCGGACGCGCCGGACCGCGCCGAGCGGATCGCCGCGATGGTCGGCAGTACCGAGCCCCTGGTGCGGCTGCTCGGTCAGCGGCTCGGCCGCGACGGCCTGGACCACGCGCCGATGTTGGAAGTGCTGACCCGCCGTTACTACGGAAACAAGGGCCTGGTGCACGTCCGCACGGTCGATGCGGTCGGCTGCCGGTTCGTGGTCGCCGAACGCGCCGGCTCGCGGCTGGCGTCCACCGCCGTGCCGTTCGAACGACTCGGCGACGCCCTCGACGCGCTTGCCGAAGTCACCGGCCACGCCCAGGACGACGTCGACGCGGACATCTACCTCGCGTGGGAGAAGCAGCCGGAAGGCTTCGACGCGATGGCCGCGGCGCTGAACGAGGTCGTCAACGCGCAGCCGCTGCCACCCCGAGTCCGCCGGGTCACCATGACCGTGGCCGGAAGCGGCAGCGCCGTGATGCACCATCACTTCACGTTCCGCCCCTCGCCCGAGGCCGCCGACGGCGCGCGCATGAGCGAGGAACGCCTCATCCGCGGCCTGCACCCGTACATCGCGCAGCGGATGCAGTTGGAGCGGCTGCGCAACTTCGACCTTACCCGGCTGCCGTCCTCGGACGAAGAGGTCTACCTCTTCCAGTGCGTCGCGAAGGACGACCCGTCAGATGACAGGCTCGTCGCGTTCGCGCAGGTGCGTGACCTGACCGAGCTGCGGGATCACGAGGGCAGGCTGGTCGCGCTGCCGACGGCCGAGGACACGGTCGCCGCCTGTCTCGACTCGATCCGCCGGGCGCACTCGCGCCGTCCGGAGAAGAACCGCTTCCCCACCAACCGGATCGTGCTGTACGTGTGGCCGCCGAGCACGATCACCCGCGCCGAACTCGACACGATCGCCGCGCGCGTGCTGCCGACGACGGCCGGCGCCGGACTGGAGGAGATCCTGCTGATCGGCCGGCAGCGCGACCCGCAGACCGGTGCGCTGGAGAAGGTCGCGATGCGCGTCACCTTCCATGCCACCGGCGGAAGCCAGCTGACCATCGGCGAACCCTCGCTCGACGTGGTCGAGCCGCTCGACGCCTACCGGCAGAAGGTGCTTCGCGCGAGCAGCCGCAACACGGTCTACCCCTACGAACTGACCGCTCTGCTGGGCAGGTTCACCGAATACGACCTCGACGACGCCGGCGAACTCGTCCCGGTCGACCGTCCGAAGGGACGCAACAAGGCCGCGATCGTCGCGGGTGTCGTCACCACGCCGACCGAGCTGCACCCCGAGGGCGTGACGCGCGTGATCCTGCTCGGCGACCCCACCAAGTCGCTCGGCGCGCTGTCCGAGCCGGAGTGCCGCCGCGTCGTCGCCGCGCTCGACCTGGCCGAGCAGATGCAGGTCCCGCTCGAGTGGTACGCCCTGTCCGCGGGCGCCCGCATCTCGATGGAATCCGGCACCGAGAACATGGACTGGGTGGCCGCCGCGCTCAAGCGGATCGTCGAGTTCACCCAGGGCGGCGGCGAGATCAACATCGTGGTGGCGGGCATCAACGTCGGCGCGCAGCCGTACTGGAACGCCGAGGCGACGATGCTCATGCACACCAAGGGCATCCTCGTGATGACTCCGGACTCCGCGATGGTCCTGACCGGCAAGCACTCGCTCGACTTCTCCGGCGGCGTGTCGGCCGAGGACAACTTCGGCATCGGCGGCTACGACCGCGTGATGGGCCCGAACGGTCAAGCGCAGTACTGGGCGCCGAACCTGACCGCCGCGCGCGATGTGCTGATGGCGCACTACGAACACACCTACGTCGCGCCCGGCGAGCAGACGCCGCGGCGGGCGAAGACGACCGACCCATTCGACCGCGACGTCTCCGTCTTCCCGCACTCCCTCGACGGCAGCGACTTCACCACCGTCGGCGAGATCTTCTCCGCCACCGCGAACCCGGACCGCAAGAAGGCGTTCGACATCAGGACCGTGATGCGTGCGCTCGCGGACCAGGACCACCCGGTGCTCGAGCGCTGGGCGGGCATGGCCGACGCGGACACCGCCGCCGTGCAGGACGTACACCTCGGCGGGATGCCGGTGTGCCTGCTGGGCATCGAGTCGCGGCCGGTGCCCCGGCGCGGGTTCCCGCCCACCGACGGACCGGACACCTACACCGCAGGCACCCTCTTCCCGCAGTCCTCGAAGAAGGCCGCCCGGGCGATCAACGCGGCCAGCGGCAACCGGCCCCTGGTGGTGCTCGCGAACCTCTCCGGCTTCGACGGCTCGCCGGAATCGATGCGCAAGCTCCAGCTCGAATACGGAGCCGAGATCGGCCGGGCGATCGTCAACTTCCAAGGCCCGATCGTGTTCTGCGTGATCTCGCGCTACCACGGCGGCGCGTTCGTGGTGTTCTCGAAGGCACTGAACCCGAACATGACCGTCCTGGCGATCGAGGGCTCATTCGCCTCGGTGCTCGGCGGCGCCCCCGCGGCTGCGGTGGTCTTCGCCGGCGAGGTCAGCGCGCGCACGGCGAACGACCCGCGCCTGCGCGACCTGGAGGCCCGCATCACGGCCGCCGCCGGTGCGGACCGCGCCACGCTCACCGCGGAACTCGACGAGCTGCGCGCGAGCGTCCGCGCCGAGAAGCTGGGTGAGGTGGCCGCCGAGTTCGACCGCGTCCACGACATCCAGCGCGCGGTCCGAGTCGGCTCGGTCGACGCGGTCATCCGCGCCGCGGAACTTCGCCCGCGCATCATCGAGGCGATCGAGGCACGGCTGGGCTGACGCCGAAGCCTGTGCGGCGCGGATGACCGCGCCACACAGGCTTCGGCGATGACAGCTACAGGGCACAGACGCAGACAGCCCGTGCCTCCACAACCGCTAAGGGAGCTTTATTAGCCAGCGGATTGCGTTTCCAGCAGCGCGAGGTTGGCCGCGATGGCGTGTTCCCCGTCTTGGGTCAGGTCGAAGGAGACGCGTGCGCCGTCCTCGAGCTCGGTGAGGTCGGATGCCGTAAGCACCGACCTGTGCAGGAACACGTCCCGGCCGCCTGCGTCCGGGGTGATGAATCCGTAGTGCTTGGAATTGCTGAACCATTTGACTGTGCCGGTAGCCATCGACGTCACTCCTGGATCGGAAAGGGTGTCACTGCGTCGCACGATCGCCGGTCGCGCGCGTCCGCTGCGCCGCCGTGGCTCGGGTGCGGGCCGCCCGTGCGCCGCGGGCCAGCGGTCGGCCGAGCGCGGTCGGCAGTCCGGCCAGTGGTCGCGCCCAGCCGCCGGTGAACAGGTCGTGCAAGGTGAGCCTGGTGGACACGATGGTCGGCTGCGCCTCGGGCAGGTCGGCCGCGGGGGTGGGGGGAAGATCCTGGATCGGCATCGTCGGACGCCTGTCTCCGGACCGATGAATGGTCCGGGTCCTTGCTTCACCCGCGGCGACAGGGGCTTGAACGCCCGTATGCGAAATGCCGCGAGTACTCACAGTTTACACCCCTGATCGCCGCAGTGCCGGATGCCGCCTGCTGATTCGTGCTCGTCACAGACCTGCTTACATGGTGATGGCCTGATCCGCCGCGCCAGGGTCGGGGCTGCGCATCTGCGCGAGCAAGTCGGCAAGGGGCGCCGTCGCGAAGGCGATCGCGGTGTCGCTGGTGCCGTACGGGATGACCAGGGTGTCCTGGTGGCGCATAGCCCCGCAGGAGTAGACGACGTTGGGCACGTAGCCGTCGCGCTCCTGGGCCGTGGCCGCGATCAGTGGTTCGGGCAGGCTGGCAAGGACCCGCTCGGGATGGTCGAGGTCCAGCAGCATGGCGCCGATGCCGTAGGTGCGCATCGGGCCGACGCCGTGGGTCAGCACGAGCCAGCCCGCCTCGGTCTCGATCGGGGATCCGCAGTTGCCGACCTGGGTCAGCTCCCAGGGCCGGGTCGGGGCGTGCACCGTGGCGCCGACGTCCCAGGTCTGCATGTCCGGGGAGGTCGCGATGCTGATGTTCTCCCGGTCCCAGCGTGAGAGCGCGAAGTAGCTGCCGCCGACCTGCCGGGGGAACAGGGCCATGCCCTTGTTCACCGCGGCCGGGCCGGTCAGCTGGGTGATCTCGAAGGTGCGGAAGTCTGTGGTGTGCAGGCGCTGCGGAGTGACCGAGGCGCCGTCGAACGCGGTGTACGTCGCGTAGTACGAGGCGGCGCCGAGCTCGTCGGTGAAGCGCACGAACCGGGCGTCCTCCATGCCGTGACGCTCGGTCGGCGCGTGGGGCCACAGGACGCGTTCGCCGATCGCGGTATCGCGCGGGAATCCGAGGTCGTAGCTGGACGCGGCGATCCAGCGAATGCGTTCGATAGTGCGATGGGTGGCCTGACGCGCGGTCAGGCGCGTGGGCAGCCGCTCGAGTGTCTGTTCGAGTTGCGCCGCGTCGAATCTGCCCGGCAGGTGTCGTTGCAGGAACGCGGCGACCTCGTCGTCGTCGCCGGTCGCGGACACCATGGCCTCGAACTGTTGCAGGTCGTACTGCGGCGGCCGAACGCGGCCGGTGCCCGCGTAGGGGCCGGGTGGTTGCAGGTCGATCCGTCCGCCTGGCCCGGCCACCCCAGTACGGAACTCGATGCAGGACAGGTGCCCCTCTCCGATTCCGCGGGCGCTGAGCACGAACCGGGTCTGGTCGGGGCCGAGGCCGCTTTGGTCGGGATGGGCGACCATGCACGGATTGCACAGCGCCGCGCCCTCGATCGCGTACTCGTGGGTGAAATAGGAGCCGAGCAGTAGGCGCCGCGGACCGGAGAGCGCGGTGGCGCGCGGGATGCGATGCGCGACGGTCTCGAAGTGGTCCGCGAACGTGCCGCGCAGGTCCCGGTGGCGCGCGGCAAAGGACGCGACCGTCGCGGACAAGGCCGCGTCCACCTCGTCGTCGCCGAGGGCCAGCACGCGTGCGACGACCAGGGCGGTGCGCGACTCGTGTTCGGGGACCTCCTCGCCGGGCACGAACAGCTTCGCGATCACCCGGCTCGGATCGGGGGTCAGCCGCAGGGGCGAACGAGTGATCAGTTCACGGGCACTCACGGTCGTCGTGGCGGCCGGCTGCGCGGTCATCGACGCTCCTCGATCCTGATGCCCTGCTGCAGGGTGGAGATCAGCGCCAGGGTCGACTCGGCGCCCTGGTTGACGCTGTGGCCCTGCGGGTGCAGGCCGTCATAGCCGCCGCCGCTGCCCGGGTCGTGCAGCGCGACCTGCCGGTCGTTCTCGCCGAGGAACCAGCCGACCGCGCGCTCGACCCCCGCGATCCACCGCTCGTCCCCGCTCGCCTCGAACGCCCTTGCGCAGGCGTCGGCCAGGGCCGCGGCCTCGATGGGCTGCTGGTCGAAGCCGGGTCGCGGCAGACCCGTGTGCCAGCCCTGGGATCCGGTGGGTGACAGGTGCCCGGGCCCGCTCTCGGTGGCCAGCAGCCACTCGAGCAGTTCGAGGCCGTGATAACCGGTCTCGGCGTCCAGGAGCAACTGCCCCGCGGCGATGAGCACCTCGGGCAGGACGGCGTTGGCGTAGCCGAGCCGGTCCTCGGGCCACGGCCAGGCCGAGCCCGGCTCAGGCCGCTCGATCATCTTCGCCGCGTCGGTGAGCAGGTCGATCGCGCCCTGGTGCGCGGGGTGCGCGGCCAGGATCTCCGCGGCGCCCAGCGCCGCAAACGCCATCGAACGCGGCCAGGGCGAGCGTTGCTGGACGCCGGAGTCGAACGCGTACATGGCTTGTTCGCGCACCCAGGGCAGCGGCGAGCGGACCGCGGCGGTGCCTAGCGCCCACAGTGCCCGGCCCCACCAGTCCCCCAGTCCGGGCTCGTCCCGCCAGCGCCGGTCGAAACCGAGCCTGTTGCGGAAGCGGCCGTCAGAGCTCTGAGCGTGCACCACGAAGGCCAGGTACCGCTCCGCGAGCGGGTCCGAGGACCCGGCCAGGTGCGACGACGGCGGCTGGCGGCACAGCACGACCAGGCCGCGGGCGACATCGTCGAGGCAATAGCCGTGCTCGCGCCGCGGCGTGGCATAGCGGGCGTGCTCGAACAGGCCGGTGTCGTCGCTGAGCCGGGCCAGGTGGACGAACGCGGCGTCCAGCAGGCCGGCGGTCGACCTGGTCACGACGCGACCGCGGCCGGGGCGGCCAGCAGCGATTTCGCCAGGGCGCGGTAGCTGTTGGCGACGGCGGACCAACTCAGCGCCGGGGCCAGCGCGGCGCAGCGCGCCGTCATCGCCTCGGCGAGGCCCGGCTCGGTCAGGACCCGGCGGACCGCGTCGGCCATCGCCTGCGGATCCCGGTGCGGCACCACGATCCCGGTGCCGCCGGCGAGCAGCTCGCGAGCGTGCGGGAACCCGGTGGCGACCACGGGGCGCTGCGCCGCCACCGCCTCGATGAGCACACCGGAGGTCACCTGCTGGCTGGAGTCGTAGGGCAGCAGCACGACGTCTGCTTGGCGCACCATGTTCATCAGCGACCCGACTTCGCGGTACCTCGGGTCGAACTCGACCAGGTCGAGGACGCCCTGGGTCCGCGCTTGGCGGCGCAGGCTGTCGCGGTAGGCCTCGCCCTGCTCGGCGAGCACCTTCGGATGGGTCTGGCCGGCCACCAGGTACCGGGCAGCCGGTTGCAGGTCGCGCAGGTGGCCGAGCGCGGCGATCGCCCACTCGATGCCCTTGCCGGGTCCGATCAGCCCCCAGGTCAGGATCGTCGGCCTGTGCAGGCCGCTCGCCAAGCTCGGCCGCCGCTGTCCCAGGGTCTGCGCGCCGTGCGGGATGACGCTGACGCGGCCCTCGTCGACCAGATAGCCGGCTTTGAGGGCGGCGGCGGCGGTCTGGGACAGGACGACGACGGCGTCCGACGCGTCGATGACGCGTTGCAGCACCATCCGCTGATGCGGCGTCGGGGCGGCCAGGACCGTGTGCAGCACGGCGATCACCGGGACATCTACGCGATCGAGTACGTCGAGCACGTCTTCGCCGTCCTGGCCCCCGTAGATGCCGTATTCGTGCTGCAGGATCAGCACGTCATACCGGTTAAGTACCTCGGCCGTGCGACTCGCGCTGAGCGGGCGCACAGTAATCATCGCGGCGGCCGGGTCCTGCCGCACTGTTTGGTAGGCCCCGTCGACGACCTGCACGACGCCGCACCGGTTTCCGGCCATCGGATTGGAGAGATGGCGCAGCAGCGCCGCGCAGAACGTGGCCAGCCCACACTGGGTAGGCGGATAGGTACTCAGGAAACCGTAGTTCACCATCGGCGGCACGCCTCACAGGGCATCGAGGTCGGACGGTCGGAGACTCGAGACTGCGAGCGGCCGGCCTCACGCGGAGCAGACCCTCCTTGAAAACCCGACCGCGTGGCCTGTCGGTGGCGTTTGAGCGCCAGGAAGGCGAACCAGAATCAACAGCCGTATGTGACGCGGAGATCCGCACCCCGAAGCGGGGCTCGTCGGATTCGGAATGGACGCACCACGTCCACCGGAGAAGAAGGCGTCACCGAAGCAGCCGGTTTAGCCACAGTAGCATCCCGCCGGGGCGCGGCGCCGTGTATCAGGTCTCGCACTCGCCGCCCGGAGCGCCGCGCTCCCGCGTTCCCTACGCGCGGACCCGGCGGCGCGCGTCCAGCCGGGCCGGATCGGGCCAGCGCACCTCGGTCGCCCAGCCGAGGCGCTCGAACACCCGGATCACCTCGGCCGACAGGTCGATCTGGCGGCGATCGACCCCGTGCCGGGCGCAGGTCGGGTCGCTGTGGTGCAGGTTGTGCCAGCTCTCCCCCATCGAAAGCAGGGCCAGCGGCCACAGGTTGGTGGCCCGGTCGTGCTCGCGGGTGGTGAACGGGCGGGTGCCCAGGACGTGGCACAGCGAATTGACGCTCCAGGTCACGTGCTGCAGCAGGCCGATGCGTACCAGCCCGGCCCAGATCAGCGCGGTGAACGCGGCGTACCAGGTGCCGCCGAGCGCGAGACCCGCCAAGAAGGGCAGGGCGAGCGAGGCGACGCACAGGAGCGGGAACGCGCGCGCCACCGCGGCCATCATTGGTTCGCCCATCAGGTCGGGGGCGTAGCGCTCGTGCGAGGTCGGATCATTGCCGAACAGCCAGCCCAGATGCGCGTGCACGAGACCCCGCAGCTGCGCGGTCGGCCCGGTGCCGTACCGGTAGGGCGAATGCGGGTCGCCGGGCCGGTCGGAGAACGCATGGTGCCGCCGGTGCGCGGCGACCCAGCTGATCACGTCGCCCTCGAAGCTCATCGAACCCGCCACTGCCAGCACCGCGCGCAACCGCCGCCCGGCCCGGAAGGCCCGGTGGGTCAGACAGCGGTGAAAACCGACGGTCACCCCGAACCCGGTGACCAGATAGAACACCACGGTCAGGACCGCGTCCCTCGGCCCGAGCCCGTGGCCCCACAACAACGCCGCGGCGACCACGAGGCCCGCGAACGGCGCCGCGACCAGCAGCCAGGTCACCGCGATCTGGAGTATTCGCTCGGCACGCGGCCGCGGCGGCACGCCGGCATCGGGAAACGCGCAGACCCCGTCGTACTGGCTCGCCGCGGCGCGCTGATGCGGTACTGCAACGGGCTCTGACAAGGCCGCATGCGATGCGACGGCCTCGGAATCAGCGACGCCGGTCGCGCCGTCAGGTGACTTGGAATTCTGGATGGCGGCAGCCGGAACCGGTGTCTCGCGCAACATGACGTCCTTGCATAGCTGGTCGGCAGCGAGGCGGATCCCGGGACCGGCGTGGTCTAGACCTGACCATGAGCTCGGACTTGCTGCGAAACGGGTGTTCCCGGCCGATTATGCGCCACCGGGCCGCGCCGGGTCGAGGGGCCGCGGTGCCTAGGCGGTGTTGGGGAATGTATCAAGGCAACGATCCGGCCGCCGCTTTGTCGGGGATCGTGATGGCGAATCCGGTCAGCGACGAGCCTGGGCGTGCGGCCGGAGCGTCCTCATACCGGTTGTCTGTGGGCGTTTCGGCCG
>DASUAR010000265.1:0-14542 GCA_035763685.1 Actinocrinis sp.
CGTGCGGGCACAGCGCGCGGGGCGCGGAGTGGATGTACAGGACTCCACGAGTAGGCACGGCGGTGTCTCCTTCGGTCGGCGATCGGTGGACGAGGTGCGCCTTCCCCAGCGGCCTTGTCCCGTAGCTGCCGACCCAGCGAGCCCGTCGCTGTGTCGCCTTCGCGAGTCGTACTTGTCTGTATATTCACTTATCAGGCCAACGCAACCACACAACCGGACCAATCTCTCGATCGGCCCGTGCGGATGCACGAGGCGTCCGCAACTGCTGTGCAGAGTGTTCCCCACAAACGAGCCTGCCTCACCTTTTGCCGAGGCGAACTTCTGGCTCGCAGCCGCCGCAAGCGTATCGCGAAACGGCGATCAACGCGTGGAACAAGTGCCGACCTCGAGAAGACGGGCCCGTATAAACCAGGTGCCATGTGGCTCAGGCAACCGGTCGATCAGGTACCGCCGTCCCGCCCCGCGACCTTATTGGAAGCATCCCGGGCATGTCAGGAGCCCGTACGGGTGACAATCTGACGAAGGATCACCGGAGTGGACCGATCAGCGGTTCAGCGGGTTGTCCGAATCTTCGGCCCTTGCCACCCGGGCGCAGGTCACAGCGCTGCCGCGGTTAGTTCGGGTGGGCCATCGGCGCTGTCGCCGCGTCACATCCGGCCGTTGCGCGGCAGGGCGGATGCCTCGATCAGCTCTTGCCCATGGTGCCGACCAGTGCCCAAACGGAGCAGCAGACGCCCGCGGCGAGCAGTGCGGCACACAGCCAGCGGCTGCGTCTCGCCAGCGCGGCGCGGCGCAGGATCTTGCGTTCCACGGCGTAGAGGAACGACAACTCCTGCGCGAGCCAGGCCTCGACATCCGAGGCCGGCGGGCGTCCGTGGCGATCCATCAGCTTTCCGCCCTCTCCGCTGCGCTGGTCTGATGCTTCTCCGGTCCGCACCGCCGCGGCGGACGAAGCGGCCGGGGCGACGCACACAGGTCCAAAAGCCGGTCGCCGGGAGGTTTCGGGCGAGAGCCCCGATCCACCCGGCATTGCGACTTTCTCCCAGAGCAGCCGCGGGTACAAGACCTCCACGCAAGCGTTACTTAGCCGTGACATTAGTCGGATGTGCATTCCATCGCACGCAACTGCGTCCCGGTGCCTAGCGGTGCCGAGCGGTACCTATCGGTGCTCGCTGTGCGGCGGGGTGCGTTCGATCGTGAGCAGCGCCTCCGGCGCGTGGTCCACCTGAAGCGTCGTGTGCTGAATCCCGTATCGCTCGCGTAGCAGCTCTTGAAGGCGGCCGCGTACCGCGTGGCAGTCTTGGCCGGGCACCACGAGCACGTGCGCGGAGAGGGCCGCGAAGCCCGAGGTGATGGTCCAGATGTGCAGGTCGTGCACCTCGGAGACCTGCGCATCCGAGGCCATCGCGCCGCCGACCGCAGCCGGGTCGAGCCCGGCCGGGGCACCCTCAAGGAAGATCCGCCACGAGTCGCGCACCAGCCGGTACCCGGCCCGCGCCATCAGCACCGCGACGAAGAGCGAGGCGATCGCGTCGGCGCGGTTGAAGCCGGTGGTCAGCACCACGATCCCGGAGACCGCGGTGGCGAGGAAGGCCCAGGCGTCGTTCAGGATGTGCTGGAACGCACCCTCGACGTTCAGGCTCGTCCGGTTCGCCCGGCTGATCAGCAGAGCCGCCGCGGCGTTGACCGCGATGCCGACGAGCGCGGTCACGGTGACCGCTCCCCCGGCCACGATCGGCGGCTCGACCAGCCGGCGCGCCGCCTCGTAGCTGAACACGACGACGAGCACCAGCAGGGTGATCCCGTTGGCCTGCGCGGAAAGGATCTCGGCGCGGCGCAGTCCGTAGGTCCACGGCCCGCTCGCCGGACGCGCCGCCAGCCGCATCGCGAACAGCGCGAGACCGAGCGCCGCGGCGTCGGTGAGCATGTGGCCGGCGTCGGAGATCAGGGCGAGTGAGCGAGAGGCGAGGCCCACGGTCACCTCCGCCGCCATGAAGGCGAGGATCAGGCCGAGCGCGCCGGTCAGGTAGCGGCGATCCGAGTCGGCCGACACCGCCGCGCCATGGCTGTGCTCATGCTCGTGCCCATGCTCGCCGCTCACACCGCCAGCATAGCCGGTAAAACAGCATATTGAGATATGATAATGACAACGGTTGTCGAAACCGGCAGGACAGTGCCCGCGCGGGCCGCGAGGGCCGCGAGGGTTGGTTGCGGCCCGCCGCGCGACACATTGCCGCGCTCCGGTCGGCTGACGCCTCCTCAGCTCAGCTCAGCTGCGGAGCAACCTCGGCCGCGATGAGCTCCAGGTGGTCGAGATCCGCCATGTCCTGGATCTGGAGATAGACGCGGGTCGCCCCGGCCTGCGCGAAGCGGCCGAGCGTGTCGACGACCTGGGCCGGCGAGCCGGCATAGCCGCTGGTCCGCAGCCAGTCGAGGGGGACGCCGCTGGCCTCGGCGCGGCGCGCCACCTCGGCGTCGTTCCGGCCGACCACCGTCGTGCTGGCGACCGAGTAGACGATCGAGCCCGGGTCCCGGCCCAGCTCGCGCACCGCCGCGCGCACCCGTTCGAACCCGTCGACCGTCTCCTGGAACGGCCGGAAGCCGACGTTGAACTCGTCGGCGTACTGGGCGGCCAGCCGCGGAGTGCGCTTAGGGCCGCCGCCGCCCACGATGATCGGCGGGTGCGGCTGCTGCGCCGGCTTGGGCAGCGCGGGTGAATTCTCCAGCTGATATGCCTTGCCTTGGAAGGAGTAGGTCTCGCCCTCGGGGGTGTCCCACAGCCCGGTGACGATGGCGAGCTGTTCTTCGAGCAGGTCGAAGCGCTTGTCCGGGAACGCGATGCCGTACGCGCTGTGCTCGTCGCCGAACCAGCCGGTGCCGAGGCCCAGCTCGACCCGGCCGCCGGACATCTGGTCCACCTGGGCGACCTGGATCGCCAGCGGACCGGGCAGCCGGAAGGTCACCGGGGACACCAGCGTGCCCAGGCGGATGCGGGAGGTTTCGCGGGCCAGGCCGGCCAGCGTGATCCAGGCGTCGGTCGGTCCGGGCAACCCGGAGACCTCACCCATCTTCAGATAATGGTCCGAGCGGAAGAAGGCGTCGAAGCCCAGATCCTCAGCCGCCTTGGCGATGGCGAGCTGCGTGTCGTAGGAAGCGCCCTGCTGGGGTTCGGTGAAGATGCGCAGTTGCATGGCGCCCATCTTGGCACCATGACCGGCCCGGCGGCGGGCAGCGCTCCTTACCGGCATTGTGCGGGAGCCTTTACCAACGATTTTCTTGAGCTGCCCTTGCTCCGCTGTGCTCCGATCATTAGCGTCGTGATCACGGTAGCGCTACCGGATCACCCACCGGCCGCCCGGTGCCCCGCCACCCACCGGGGCGAACGCTCGCGGCGGCCGCACCCACGCACGCCCGTGATCGCGGGCCGCTCCAAGGAGATCCATGTCCGTGTTCCACCGCGCTATCCGTTCCATAGGCACCGCGGCGCTCGCTGTCACGCCGCTCGCCCTGCCCGCCGCCGCCGCGCCGGCCGCGATCGCCGCCCCGCTGGTGAACGCGCCCGTGCAGCACACCCACGGCAGCCAGCCGCTCTTCCTGCACTCGCACGGCGCCCACGCCACCACCAGCAGCACCAACTGGGGCGGCTACGCCGCGCACGGCTCGACGTACACCAGCGTCTCGGCCTCCTGGGTGCAGCCCTCGGTGAACTGCTCCGCGGGCGACGGCTACTCCAGTTTCTGGGTCGGCCTCGACGGCTACGCCTCCAACTCGGTCGAGCAGACCGGCACCGAGGCCGACTGCTCCGGCGGCGTCGCCTCCTACTCGTCCTGGTACGAGATGTACCCGGCCTACCCGGTGAACTACAGCAACACCGTGCGGCCCGGCGACCACTTCACCGCCACGGTCAGCTACCTGGGCTCGAACCGGTATCAACTGGTGCTCAAGGACAGCACCCGCGGCTGGACGAAGACCACCACCAAGACGCAGAGCGGCCTGTCCCGCGCCTCGGCCGAGATCATCGCGGAGGCGCCCTACAGCAACGGAGTCCTCCCGCTGTCCGACTTCGGCAAGGTGAACTTCACCGGCTCGACGGTCAACGGCTCCGCCCTGGGCAACACCACCTACGACAGCATCGACATCGTGGACTCTTCCGGAACCACCCAGGCGAGCGCCTCGTCCTTGTCCGGAGGGACCTCGTTCGCCATCACCTGGAAGTCGCTGAACTGATCCGGCTGACCCGCTAGGTTTTGCCGCCGCGTTCGCCAGACCGCGCCACGGTCGGGCGGACGCGGCGGCGTCTTGACTGGAGTTCGCGTCCCACGACTCTCCTCCGCCAGGATGGAGGGGACGATTCGGGCATCGAAGGGACGCGGGAGCGGATGGCAGCGGGCACGACAGAGCGCTCAACCGGTCGGAAGGGCCCCGTCGCCGCCTCGGCGGAGGGCAAGGGCCTGTTCCATGGCAGGCTGCGCAAGCCAACCATGGCTTATGCGGTCTGGTATCTGCGTATCGCCGCGTGGCTGAATCTGCTTGGCGCGATCTTCGTGTCCTTCGGTAACACGGTCCGGCAGCACAACTCTGGCGACTACTTCACTCCTTTCTCCGTGACGGCGGGGTACTCCGCGGCGGCCTTCACCGCCTTCCTCGCGATCACCTTGGGCCGCCGCAAGCGCGCCGCGTGGATCTTCAACCTGATCCTGCTGACGCCGACGGTCGCGCTCTACGTCTACGCGCTCTTCTTCCCAGACTTGCGCGATCACGCGTTCAACTGGTTCTCCACAGTGGTCACCACGCTGCTGTGGCTGGCGCTGCTGTTCGGTCGCCGGGAGTTCTACGCGAAGGGCGACCGGAACAATCCGAAGCTGGCCACGGGGGTGCTGCTCGGCGGCGCGGCGGTCTCGGTGGCGATCGGCGTGCTGCTGGTCACCGCTTTCGGCACGGTCGGCCAATCCAGCCTGGCCGACCGGGCCGAGTTCAGCCTGGCCCGGGTGGCCACGCTCGCCGGGGACGACGAAGCGCCGAACGGCCTGGTCGTACCGCACTGGGTCGGCATCATCATCAACCTGATGAGCCTGGTGCTGTTCCTGCTGGTGCTCTACGCGCTG
The DNA here is from genome assembly GCA_035763685.1 of Actinocrinis sp. GTDB lineage: Bacteria > Actinomycetota > Actinomycetes > Streptomycetales > Catenulisporaceae > Actinocrinis. Next base: position 5,106 of record DASUAR010000265.1, read on the forward strand.
TTCCGCTCCCCGCGCGGCCGCTGGCGGCACTCGCCCGAGGACGAGGAGCGCTTGCGTGCGCTGCTCGACAAGAACGGCGATCGCGACTCGCTTGGTTACTTCGCGCTGCGCCGCGATAAGGCGGTCGTCTTCTCGCCCACGGGCAAGGCGGCGATCGCTTACCGCGTCGTCGCCGGCGTATCGCTGGCTTCGGGTGATCCACTCGGGGACCCCGAGGCGTGGCCGGGTGCCATCGACGCGTGGCTCAACGAGGCTTATCAGCACGCATGGACACCCGCGGTGGCCGGGGCGAGCGAGGAAGGCGGCACGATCTTCCAGCGGCACGGCCTGACCGCACTCGAACTCGGCGACGAGGCGGTCGTCGAGGTCGCGGACTTCACCCTCGACGGCCGGGCGATGCGTGTAGTGCGGCAGGCGTATAACCGGGTCAAACGCGGCGGGTACACGGTACGCATCCGGCGACACGAGGACATCGACCCGGACGAGTTCGCGGCGCTGATCAAGGCGGCGGACCAGTGGCGGTACGGGGCCAGCGAGCGCGGTTTCTCCATGGCGCTCGGCCGATTGGGCGATCCCTCGGATGGGCGCTGCGTCATGGTTGAGTGCCACGACTTCGAGGGCCGGCTGTGCGCGCTGCTGTCCTACGTGCCCTGGGGACGAAACGGCCTGTCGCTGGACCTGATGCGGCGCGATAAGGCGTCCGACAACGGCGTGATCGAGTACATGGTCATCGAGTTGATCCTGCGGGCCGCCGAGGTCGGCGTGGAGCGGATGTCGCTGAACTTCGCCATGTTCCGCGCGGTCTTCGAGCGCGGCTCGCGGCTCGGCGCCGGGCCGGTGCTGCGATTGTGGCGCGCGGTGCTGCTGTTCTTCTCCCGCTGGTGGCAGATCGAGTCCCTCTATCGGGCCAACGCGAAGTATCGTCCGATTTGGGAACCGCGATTCGTGCTGTACCGGCGTTCGTCGGATCTACCGCGCATCGGCGTCGCCTACGCGCATGCCGAGGGATTCCTGGAACTGCCGTCGCTGTCGTCGCGTAAACGGCAACCCTTGCCCTAACGCAGTGCAGTGCTACCTATCGCACCTCACGCCATCCAGAAGGCGCACCTGGCTTCTCCCCCTCTGGTCAAACCAGGATCCACCCTGGGCCAACCCGCGGGTTGATCCCGCACCGCGCCTTACCGCCTAAGTTCGAGCTGTACCTCAACAGACCTCGAAATACCCGCGGCAAAGCGGGGGGCGGGAGCGGAAATGAGCTCGGGAATCACCATCATCCAAGCGCTGATCGTCGTCGCGGTGCTCGTCCTGGTCGTCGGCCGCCGGTTCGCGCCGCACCCGATCAACGGCGACCAGCGGCGCTGGCGACTGCCGATCATCCTGGCCGCGGTCGGCATAGCGAACCTGGTTCAGTTGCGCCACCAGACCCCGCCGATCACCGTGAACGGCACCGACCTCGCGTTCGTGATCGCCGGCGGCCTGATCTCGGCGGTGCTCGGAGCGCTGCGCGGCTTCACCGTCCGCATCTACTCCCAGGGCGGTCAGCTGATGCAGCGGTACTCCGTCGCCACCGTGGCGCTGTGGATCGCGACGATCGCGGTGCGCCTCGGAATGGACGTGGCCGCGCCTTCCCTCGGCGTCGCCAAGGCCGTGGCCTCGGCCAGCCTGCTGCTGATGTTCGGCGTCTCGCTGCTCGGCGAGTCGCTCGCGGTCACCGCGCGCACCGGCGGTCTCGCGGCCCGCGCGGCGTGAGCGGAGCCCGCGATGCTCTTCGCTGATCAGCCCGCAGGTAATACCGTGTGCGACGTGATCGACTGGACCGACAAGTGGAACGCCGACCCGCGCCTGCTGCCCGCGCGGTACCGGGTGTTCCCCGGCCGGTTGGTGGCGCTCGCCTTCATCACCTGGGGCGTCGTGAGCGAGCGGCGCGGCACCGGGTTCAGCGGCCACGGCGTCGGCCTGTTCGCCGTGCTCCTCCTGGTGATCTGCTGTGCGGGCTGGATCGTCTGGTCAGTGGGGATCAGCGTCGCGCCGCGGCGTATCGGCGAACCGGTCGTGATCATCGCACTTTGTACGTCCGGGACGGCCGGCGCGGTGCTGACCGCGCTGCACATGCCCTCGGTAGCGATCGCCTTCCCGGCCGCGGCGACGCTGTCCGTCGCGATGCGTTTCCGCGTGCGGGTCTCGTTGAGTGCGTTCGCCGTATTCAGTGTGATCATGTTCTGCACAGCCGCGGTAGCTGAGACGAACCTCGGTACCGCAGCCGGATATGTCTGTGTCCTGTTCGGCTTCTACGGTCTGGGTCTCGGTCGATACGCGCAACTTCAGCGCGCCAATACCGCCGAGAAGCTGCTGGCCGAGACCCGGCGAGCCAACACCGAGGAAGCGCACGCTGCGGCGCTGGCCGAACGTAGCCGGATCGCGCGTGAGATCCACGATGTGCTCGCGCACTCGCTCTCTGCGCTGACCGTCCAACTGGAGGCGGCTGACGCTCTACTGAGCAGCGGTACCAACCCGGATAAGGCACATAACTATGTGATCACCGCGCGCCGCATCGCACGCGAGGGACTGACAGAGACCCGCCGAGCGATCGCGGCGCTGCGTGAGGACACCCCACCGTTACGCAGCCTGCTGCACGGACTGGCCGAGACGTATGAGTCGGATACCGGTGCCACGGTCACAGTCATCGCGGACTGCGAACCCGCGAATCTTCAGCCTGACGCAGCACTCGCGCTGTACCGCACCGCGCAGGAGTCGTTGACGAACGCCCGTAAGCACGCCCCGGGCGCGCCCATCGAACTGGCCCTCGCCTGTACCGAGTCGGCTACCGAACTGACCGTGACGAACACGGCCGCGACCTCGCCGATCACCGCACTTGCCTCCTCGGGCGGCGGCTACGGCCTCGCCGGACTGAAGGAACGCGCCGAGCTGGCCGGCGGCACCTTCGCAGCGGGGCCGTGCGGGGACGGCTGGCGCGTGAGCCTACGCATCCCGGCTCGTCCCGCGCAGCTCTAATCTTGAAGCGTGAACTCTGCCGGTCTCGTGAATCCTGGATCTGACAAGGTCCCGATCCGTGTCCTCGTCGCCGACGATCAAGCCGCGGTCCGGGACGGACTGGTCACGCTGCTCGATCTCGATCCGCAGATCACGGTGGTGGCTGAGGCGGCGGACGGCAAGCAGGCGCTCGACGCCGTTGCGTCCACGGACCCTGATGTGGCGCTGATGGACCTGCACATGCCGGTCATGGACGGCATCGAGGCGACGGCGCGGATCACCGCACAACACCCGCGCACGAAGGTCGTCGTGCTGACCACCTACGCCGACGACGTCTCGATCCATGGCGCGCTGCAGGCGGGCGCCCTCGGCTATCTGACCAAGGATTCCGGCCGCGAGGACATCGCGCGCGCCGTGCTCGCCGCCGCCGCAGGCCAATCCGTTCTCGACGGCGAGATCCAACGCAGGCTGGTGTCAGCAGCGACGGCTGCTCGATCGGTGCCGGTCCCCGAAGCCGCAGCTCCGCCTCCAGACAACCTGACGGTGCGTGAGGTCGACGTGCTCCGCTTGATAGCGGCCGGCCGCTCTAACGCACAGATCGCTGCCGAACTGTTCGTGTCTGAAGCGACGGTGAAGACGCATATCAACCATCTGTTCGCGAAGACCGGCGTGCGGGACCGTGCGCAAGCCGTGCGTTACGCATACCGACACGGTCTCGTGCGTTAGAGCGAGTGGCAGTGCTAGAGCGAGTGGCAGTATGAGTCGGCCGCGGTACCGTCCTGCTGAAGCTTGACCTCGTCGTTCACCAGCTGACTCATGTCCCCGCTGGTCTTGGCCGCCAGCACGTCAACGGATAAGGCCTCGACGTCGCTGGCCACCAGCTCGATCCGCGTCCGCACCTGCGGGCTCCCCGCACTGGCTGCCGCACTCGCGAGCGTGGTGTGTATCGAATCGAGTTCGGTCGCGAGCAAGGTCAGGTTGCCGCCAGGTGCCGCTTGGACCGCGCGCAGCCGCCCGGCAGCGGATACGGCGTCGCGGCAACCGGAATCGAGCAGCGGAGCCGTGGCCGCTACGTAGGCTTCGATACCGCCGAAAGCGAGCGCGAGCGCGATGCCGATCAGCGCGGCTGTTCGTCCGGCGCCATCGCGCGAGCGGGACCGCGCGTAGCCGATCCCCGAGAGCACCAGCCCGAGCGGCGGCAGAATGGAGAGCGTCGCGCCCGCCAGCGCCACAGGGTTCGCCTGCTTCGGCGCCGGATCCGGATCTGGATCCGGATCCGGATGATCTTCGCTCCGCGCCAGCCCGACCGGAGCCGTCTCGAACAGCGACATTGCTTCGTTCGAGTCATTCGCCATGGTGATGTGCCCTTGCGTGATCGTGTCGCGCTTTTACGTTAGCTGGATTAACTAACTACAACGAGCAGCGATCGTACGGGTTGCCCGGACCCGAAATCACGGCGGAGCCGAAATTGCGTCCGGATCACGGCCGCGACGACGATATTCGGACACGAACATGAATGATCCTCATGAAACTGGCCGCTGACGTGCGAAAGGGCCGCCGCCGGATCGATCCGGCGGCGGCCCTCGCTCGAAGGTCGCCGTGCTGGGTGACGCTTACAAGTAGCAGACGCTGTCGACGGCGTCGCCATCGGTCTTGAGCCGGTTGGCGGCGGCCTCGGTCGCGCTCAACTGGCTCACGTCACCGCTCTCGGCGGCCTTGAGTCCGGTGAGAACCGTGGTGACATCGTCATCCGTGGCCTGCAGCTTGTCCTTGACCGTCTGGTGCTGCGCCTTGGCCAGCGCGTCGTCCAGGTCAGTCTTCATGGTCTGGATGTCGGCGGTGAACGAGGCCACGTCAGCCTGCATCGCGGTCTGGTCCGAGCCGTCGGTGGACATCTTCGTGACGTCGGTCTGCAGCTTGCTGATAAGGCTGTTGAACGAGTTCCGCATCGAGTTGCAGCCCGGGTCGAGCACGGTGCTGTTCGCCGCCTTGACGACTACCACGCCCCAGCCGATACCGGCCAGGATCGAGAGGACCAGGCCGGCGATCGCCAGAGCGCGGCCCTTGCCACCGATCTTGCCCGACTTGACCAGGCCGATGATGGAGAAGATCAGGCCCAGGACGGCGGTGAAGAACAGGATCAAGCCGGCGACGGCGAAGCCGTTCTTCTGGTCCTGCGGCGGTGCGTATCCGCCATAGCCGCCCGGACCGACCGGCGCGCCGTATCCAGGCTGGCCACCGTACGGCGGCTGCGCTCCATACTGCGGCTGCGCTGGCACGCCGAACTGCGGGACCGGCTGCTGCTCGGCGCCATACTGCGGTTGCTGCGCGGCACCGTACTGCGGCTGCTGCTGGCCCGCCTGCTGCGGCGCACCGTACTGCGGGTCGATAGGCGGCGGCGCGAACGAGCCGGATTCTCCCCCGCCCTGCGGTACCGACCACTCGCCGCCGGACTGCTGTGGCGGCTGCCCCCATGGCTCGGACACTGTGTCCCCCTCCAAGGATTTAAACGTATGAGCGGCTGATCTTAGCGAGCCCTGGCGAACGGCACGAAGAGCGAGTTCCCGCCGCCGCCGAATCGTGACCGGACCTTGGGCCGAAACGAGACCGACCACAGCTGGCTACGGCAAGTCGGGCAAGCGCGCAGCGGACACCCAGTAGGCCATCAAAGCGGTCAAGTCCTGCGCGGTATAGACATCAGGAACCACTTGGAGGAAATCCTCGGTCTGCGCAGCGCCGCTCTGGTTTCGGCTGCACCAGACCCGCAGTACCTGAAAGAAGGTGTAGTCGCCCATCGTGAGCCGCAGCACGTGCAGGAAGCAGGCGCCGCGCAGCGCGACCCGCTCATCCAGGATCCGTTCGGCGCCCGGATCGGCGAGGACCAGGTCCTGACCTAGGCTTCGTAGCCGCGTCATCGCTGCCCGCGCCGACGTGTCCGCACTCGCTCCGCCGGACTTCTCCAGCCAGACCCACTCTGCATAGCGGGAAAAGGCAGTGCTCAGCCAGATGTTCGCCCAACTACTCACCGAGACGCTGGCTCCGAACCACTGGGTGGCTAGGGCTCGGGCGATCAGGCTTTCGTGGGTGCGCCTTCCGTCGATCAAGGAGGCGTCAAGCAATCCGAGGGTCTGCGCGCCGTACGTTCCCCCGAGCGGACTGGCCGGGCTCAGTGCGTTCACACCGTCAAGGACCGCCGTACCGTACACATCGAACGGGTACGGGCCGAACAACGACGCGAATGTCTTGAGCATCTGACCCTGCCTGCCGAAATCGCTCCGTGCCTGATCGGCGAGCCGCGCTGGGAACGCGTCGCGGATCTGCACACCAGACGGGCCGGATGATGTCTCGATCACGAGGTCCCCGATGACGACCGTGGCGAGGTATGCCGCCATCGGACCGTCGTGGCGGTACGTCCATCGGGTGCCGAAGTTCTGCTGCTGTTTGTCGACCAGCCGGCCGTTCGCGAGCACTGAGACGTCGGCGGGCGCCGTCACCGAGATCTCGTAGGCCGCCTTGAGAGCTGGATGATCGGCGCAGGGAAACCAGGTGGGCGCGCCGGAGGGGAGCGAGACCGCGCACACGTCGGGCACACCGGCCTGCCATCCGATGGATCCGACTCCCGCGACGTTCACCGGCGCTGGTTGGCCGGAGTACGCGATTTCCAGCTGCGCCATCCGCCCGCTGGGCAGCGCGGCCGCCGGTTGGATGTGCAGCTTGTCTCCTTGTCGGGAGAATCGAGCCGATGCTCCGTTTGCTTGGACGGATACGACGGTCATACCGGCGGCCAAGTCGAGGCTGAGCCCAGACAGCGCGGCGTACGGCAGGAGCCTGATCGTCGCGGTCCCGGCGATGCGGCCCACCGCCCGCGCATAGGAAAGGTCCAGCGCGTAGTGGTTGACCAGGAAGCCGCCGGCGCCCTGGCCGGGGAAGTATGGATCGAACGATGTCGTCGCGGCTTGCGCGGGCGTCGCGGGCACCCCGCTGGTGCCCGTTCCCGCTGCACACCCCGCGGCGCCGCCCACAACCGCCGCCGTGCCGATCGCGCGCAGGGCGGCACGACGGCTGATCGCAGCGGAACCGGTGAGCCCAGCGGGCAGGGGCGCACGCGCCGACATGGCGGACCTCCCGTCAGACCGTGCCGAGCTTCCCTCAGAAAAAGGGCGCGGCACCTCGCGCGATGAACACAGTAGTAATAGCGGCTATTCATAGGTATTGAGCGCCGCCGGCCGATCTCCCGGCCAGTCACCAACCGTACCGGTCCGCCACTTGACTTCCCGACCCGAACCAGTGGCCGTGGGTCGTCCATGTCGGTACCCTTCGATAGGGTGTCATCCGCCAGACGGCGCGCCAGGCGTCGCCGGCCCGCGGGGGCGACAGCTGGGAAAGTAGTGACACGAGGGGATTCGGCGGTCATGGGAAATAGCTTCAGGGTCGAGTTGGAGGAACTCGAAGCAGTCAGAGCCAAGCTCCAGGCGCTGCTTCAGGACCACTTCCAGGCGCCGGCTAGCCCGCTCGCGCCGAACACGTTCCATAACAACACCGCGTCGGACATCCAGCAGACGGCGGCGCCTGGCGGCATCAAGCGCGCCGAGGCGATGTCGGACGCCGGCTCGTCCAACTTCGGCGAGACGAACAACGGCCTCGACGCCGCGTGGAAGCTCAACACGGCCAACGGCCAGGTGCAGCAGGCGATCTACGGGCTGATCAACGAGGTCAACCAGAAGATCAGCGATCTGCACGACCGGATCCAGAAGACGCACCAGCTCTACTCGACCACCGAGAGCAACCTGCAACTGGACATGACCCAGGTCCAGAAGGACACCTGATCCCGGTCGCCGGGCAGGTGGTCGATGAGGATCGGATCGCAGATCGCAACGGAACGCGACGGAATCGGAAGACGCGGGGTAGGGCAGTCCAATGCCGAATCAGTTCAATCAGGGCACGGTCCAGCAGTACGGCGGTGTCGCGTGGGCCAAGCAGCAGGCCAACGCACTAAGCCCGGAGGCGATCGGCTCCCAGATCAGTGGCTACTCGGACGTCACCAAGTCGCTGAACAACATCGTGGACACGCTCAACAAGGCGAACGCGTCGATTCAGTCGGCCTGGTCAGGCGACGCGGCCACGGCGGCGGCCCAGACGTTCAGTGAGACGTCGAATCACGCGCAGAACGTGATCACGACTGTCAATAACACGGTCACCCAGCTGAAGAACGCGCAGGCGGCCGCGCACGCGGCGCAGCAGGCGATGCAGCAGGTGCCGGACGAGAAGCCGGTGCCCTCGGGTGGCCTCTTCAGCGGGATCACGAACACGGTTTCGGACATCTTCACCGGCACGGATCCGGTTCAGCAGGCTCAGCAACACAACATGGCCGCACGCAATCAGGCGGCTGATGTGCTGAACAAGCTCTCGTCGAGCTATGAGACCGCAGCGACCAACATGAGCACGATCGCTGGAAGCAACAGCGAAGGTGGCGGCTTCACACCGTCAAGCCCACCGTCTTCCGGGAGCTTCAATCTCGGCAGCGGCTCATACGGCGGCGGTTCGGGCTCAGCCGCAGGATACGGGTTCACCGGCGGATCGGCTGGCGGCGGCAGGACGACACGCGAGCCGAGCGCCGGAGGCGTGAACAACGGCGTCTTCAACGAAGGCACGTCCGTTCAGCACACCGGAACCGTCACGACTCCGCCCACCTCGACGCCGCCCGGACTCGAAGACATCAGCACCGCGACGACCACGACGACGCCCGGTCCTATCTTCGGCAATCCCGGCGGTGGCCTGCCATTTCCTGGTGAGGAGACAACCAAGCCGGGTGGCGGGAACGGCGCCTTCGGTGACGGCCTTGGCGAGGAAGGCAATACCGGCGGCACATCGAAGGTCAGCTCGAACGTCTTCGGTGAGGACGGATTCGGAAACGAGAGCGGCGGCGCTGCTCGCCGTACTGCGTCGAACCTCGGCGGCAACCTTGAAGGCGAAGACGGATCAGAGTCCGGACGCCTCGGCGGATCCAGCACTGGCGCAGCCGAGGGCGAACAACAGTCGGGAATGCAGGGAATGGGCGGCCGGCGCGGCGGCGGCGGATCCTCGAGTGAGGAAGAACTCGGATCCTCCAAGTACTCTCGCGGCCGCTTCTTCGGTGGCGACGAGCCGGGCGCCGGTGACGAGTGGGTGCAGCCCTCGATCGGCGGCAATGAGTCACTGCTGGTCAAGGACTCCGGACGCGGAGCCGGCACCGGTCGGGTAACGTCGGCCTACGACGGGGCGACAGATGCTGACGGCAACCCTCTGCGCATGATCCGGGGCGGTGGCCGAGGCGGTGCGAGTCGCGACGAGGACGACGAGCGCGGTGAGCGCCCTGATTACCTTAAGGAAGACCCGGAATGGTGGCAGTCCGCGCAGCAAGTGGCCCCGCCGGTCGTGGAGTAGCCGCTCCACGCACGTCGAGGGTG
>DASUAR010000266.1:0-9130 GCA_035763685.1 Actinocrinis sp.
CAACCATTTCCGCGGTAGACGCGAAACGTCTCCGGGGCGGCTGCCTCGGAGACGTTGTCGTGCGCTCCCGCAATAGGACTCGAACCTATAACCTGCCGGTTAACAGCCGGCTGCTCTGCCAATTGAGCTATGCGGGATCGATGCTGGTTGCTCGGCCTTCCGCTGGTGAGAGCTTCTGGGGCCTTGCGACGACCAACCTTAGCGCATCCGGGGGGGTGCTTGGCCACTCGGTATCCGGCGCGGGGTCGGCGGTATGGATCGGCGGCGCGGCGGGGCGGATCGGTGGGCTAGGTGGCGTAAGTGCGCACAGGTTCCCGGTTAGGTGACGCGGCGTGCGGGTAGTCGCGGCTCGTCGAGGTCTTTCGGTTGCTGGGAGTGGTGATGAAGGCCAAGATCAGCTTTGTCGGTGGGATGGTGCTCGGGCTGCTGGCCGGGAGCAAGATCGGTCCGCGGCTCTACCAGCGGGTCAGCGCCATGGTGTCGTCGCTCGCGGCGGATCCGCGGGTGCGGCAGACGGCGTCCACGGCTGGGGATCGCGCGGCGCACGTCGCCAAGAATGCCGGGGTGTCGGCCGCACATCAGGTGAAACATGCCGGTGAAGCTGTCACCCACCGGTTCGGCGATCGGTTCAGCAGTGTGAAGCACGCTGGGTCGAACGGATCAGCGCAGCACGTGAGCCGCTTTGATGAGGATCCGCTCGCGGAGTGAGCGAGCGGGCGGGCCGAGAGCAACCCAGCCAGAGGCCCGGAGACTGGCTCCGGGCCTCTGGCTGGGTTGCTCTAAATCTGCGGATCAGCCGATCAGCATTTCCACAGATTTGCGGCTCAGCGCAGGTAGTCCTTGAGTTGGTCAGCGTACGAGTGACCGCGTAGCTTCGCCAGCGTCTTGGCCTCGATCTGACGGATCCGCTCGCGCGTTACGCCGAACGTGCGACCGATCTCCTCCAGCGTGTGCGGTTCGCCGTCGGTGAGTCCGTACCGCAGCTGCACGACGCGCTTTTCGCGCTCGCCGAGCGTCGAGAGCAGCGTGTCCAGGTGCTCGCGCAGCATCATCACCGCGACCGAGTCGGCCGGGGAGACCGCGTCCGCGTCCTCGATCAGGTCGCCGAGCGCCACATCGTCCTCTTCGCCCACCGGCGCGTGCAGCGAGACCGGTTCTTGAGCGAGCCGCAGGACCTCGACGACGCGCTCCTCGGGAACGCCGAGCACGTCCGCTATCTGCTCCGGCGTCGGCTCGATCGAGTTCGCCTGAAGCAGCGCACGCTGGAGCCGGACGACCCGGTTCATCAGCTCGACCACGTGCACCGGTACGCGGATCGTGCGTGCCTGATCGGCGAGCGCGCGGCTCATCGCCTGACGGATCCACCACGTCGCGTACGTGGAGAACTTGTAGCCACGGGCATAGTCGAACTTCTCGACCGCACGGATAAGCCCCAGGTTGCCTTCCTGAACCAGGTCCAGGATGGACATGCCGCGGCCGATGTACCGCTTGGCGATGGACACGACGAGGCGCAGGTTGGCCTCGATCAGCTTGCGTTTCGCCGCCTGACCGTGCAGGACCAGGACATGTAGGTCACGGCGGTCCTCGGGGCGCAGGTCGAAGCAGTGCAGCAGCTTCTCATCGGCGAACAGGCCGGCCTCCACGGCGCGGGCCAGCTCGACCTCCTCGACCGCCGTCAGCAGCGGGATGCGGCCGATCTCGCGCAGGTACTGGCGGAACAGGTCGCCCGCGGGGCCGGCGGAGTCCGCCCAAGCGGCCACGTGCGCGTCGGCGGCCTCCTGCTCCTGCGGGCTCGGCTCCTCCTCGGCCTCGGTCTCGGCCAGCTCCTCCGGGTCGGGCTCCCGGGCGTCGCGGGCACGGGCGTCGTCAGGCGAGGCGAGGGCAGCGTCGGCAGCCTCCGGGGCCTCCAGGGCGTCCGGTGAGTCAGGGTCAGGGTCAGGGTCCGCCGCGGCTTCCGCGTCGGCGTCGTTGCCGGGGCCGGAATCGATGACGGCGGGTTCAGTTGTGTCGGGTGCGGCGTCCCGGTTGACCGGCAGCGACATCACCCGGGCCAGCGGCAGCTCCTGGGTGTCGGCCAGCGCGCTTTCCGGCGGCGCGGCCTCGACAACCTCGGTGGCTTCGCGTGGCTGAGCGACCACGGACAGGAACCGCTCGCCGCGCTGCTGCGCGGCCTGCTGCTGAGTCCCGCCCGGTGTGGGTCCGACGATGACACGTGCGAGGGCGCCGTCCATACGAACTCCGTCCGCTTCACCGGCCAGCGCGCCGGGCCGCCGAGGACCTCGTCGTCCTCACACGGTGCCCGAGCTCCCGGTCGCTGGCGTCTTGTGCACCGCGCCCCGCCGGATCGGCGGCGCGGTCGGTTCCACACGGTGTGGATTCCACGACTCCTCCCCTACCCCGGCACGCACCGTTTCGCGCCTCCTGACGGGCAAGAACTTCGGCGAATCCGTGGATTTGGCGGCGATGCGCCAGGTATCGGCACGGTGACGGAAAGATGTCGAGCCGTGGCGCACTGTGGCGCGGGAAGCGAGGGCCGCTGACGGCGTTGGATCAAGCTTCGAGCGAGGAGAAGAGCTTGGCCCGGAACATGTTCAGCTCGTTCAGCTCCACCGACAGCTTCAGGTACTCCTCGGCGTGCGCGACCGGATCGAGCCGCTGGAGACGGGAGAGGGTGGCGGCGCGGCGCTGTTCCACGGCGTCGATCCAAATGCGCGTGATCAGTTCGGTGGCGTAGCGGGCGTCGACGGATTGGCCGCCCTTCGCGTTCTCCCGCAGCATCAGTGGTTCGACGGCGAACCGGTTGATCAGAGCTCGTACCGCATCGTCGGCTGCCGCAGCAGTCACGGTGCTGAGCCAGTGCGCCGGATCCGTCACCGCGGAGACTCCACCGGCCGCGATTATGGCGGCGTGCACGGCGGCATAGGCGGGCGCGGTGAACTCTTCCGGGCCGAGGCCGTCGAACGCAGCGCCGGCCAGCTTCGGGTACTGCAACGCGAGCTTGAGGGCTTCGCGCTGACGGCGGGAGGCGGGATCGGTCGGCGCGGTAACGAAAGGGCTGCGGGCGGAGGGGTTAGGACCAGGGCCGGGGCCGGAAGCGGAGGAGGGATTCGCGGCGGACGATGCTGCCGAGGCGGCGTTGCTTGGGCGGGAGCCGGTCGCGCGCGCGGCGGCGCGGTTCACGGCGGGGGCGGCGCGGCGGACCTCGGAAAGCACAAGCTGTATGTCATCGATGCCGAGCCAGCCGGCCAGCCTGCGGGCGTATTCGGGGCGCAGCGCGGGGTCGTGGATCGAGGCGACGATCGGGGAGGCGGAACGCAGGGCACGCACGCGGCCCTCGGGGGTCTCGAGGTTGTACTCGCCGAGCCGGGCCCGGATGGCGAACTCGAACAGCGGGATGCGCGCCGAGATCAGGTCCCTGACCGCCGCGTCGCCGCGGGCGATCCGCAACTCGCACGGGTCCATGCCGTCCGGCTGCACGGCCACGAAGGTCTGGGTGACCCAGCGCTGGTCCTCCATGAACGCGCGCAGCGCCGCCTTCTGGCCGGCCGAGTCGCCGTCGAAGGTGAACACGACCTCGCAGCCGAGGTACTGGTTGCGGTCGGCCAACAGCCTCCGCAGGATCTTGATGTGCTCCTCGCCGAACGCGGTACCGCAGGTGGCGATCGCGGTCGTCTCGCCGGCCAGGTGACAGGCCATCACATCGGTGTATCCCTCGACGACGACGGCGCGCTCCTGCCTGCCGATTTCCTTGCGGGCCAGGTCGAGACCGTAGAGGACCGAGGACTTCTTGTAGAGCGGCGTCTCCGGGGTGTTGAGGTACTTCGGGGAATCCTTGTCGTCGTTGAGCCGGCGGGCCCCGAAACCGATCACCTCGCCGCCGGTGTCCGCGATCGGCCAGACCAGCCGGTCGCGGAAGCGGTCGATCGGACCGCGCCGCCCGTCCGAGGCCAGGCCGCCGGTGAGCATCTCCTTGTCGGTAAAGCCACGGCCGCGCAGATGCTTCACCAGCGCGTCCCAGCCGCCGGGCGCGTATCCGACGCCGAAGCGTTCCAGCGCGGCGGAGTCGAAGCCGCGGCCGATCAGGAACTCGCGGCCGTGCTTGGCCGCAGGCGTGATCAGCTGCTCGCGGTAGTACTCGGCGGCGACGCGGTGTGCTTCGAGCAGCCGCGCGCGCTCGCTGGTCTCGGTGCGCTTGGTGTAGCCGCCCTCGGCGTACCGCAGCTCGATGCGCGCGCGCTTGGCCAGTTGCTCGACTGCCTCGTTGAAGGAGAGATGCTCGAGCTTGGTGAGGAACGTGATGACGTCGCCGCCCTCACCGCAGCCGAAGCAGTGCCACAGGCCGCGCGCGGGGGTCACGTTGAACGACGGCGACTTCTCGTCGTGGAAGGGACACAAGCCCTTGAGATTTCCGCCGCCCGCCGAACGCAGCTGGATGTGCTCGCCGATCACATCGGCGATCCCGGACGCGTCGCGGACGGCCTTGACGTCCTCGTCCCTGATGCGCCCGGCCATGGTCGGGATTCTACGCGGCGGCTCCGACAAGGCGACCGTGCAGGCGCTGGGCCGAGCCGTCGGTGAGTGAGGCGATCTGGTCGACGACGACGCGCAGCTTCCCGGCGTCGTCCGGGGCGTCGGACCACCAGGTCTGGAAGGGCGGTTCGAGTTGGTCGGGGCGTTCCGCGAGCAAGGCGACCAGCTCACGGATGAGTGCGGCCTGCTGCATGCGTAGCGCGAGGGCGGGCTCGGTCTCCATGACGTAGCGGGCAGCGACTGCTTTGAGGACCGCGTTCTCTAGTCGGATCGGGCGCGGTACGACGAGCTGTGCGTTGTACCGCGTGTGCGGCCCTGGACCGAACTGAGCGCGGGTCGCGTGCACCACGGCCAGGCAGAAGCGACCGATCAGCTCGCTGGCCGCGCGCTTGAGGCGGGCTTGGGCGGCAAAGGATCGGTCGTACTCGGCGGGCCACCATTCGACGGACTGGAGCCGGTCGAGCGCGGCGGCCAGCTCGGCGGGCTCGGCGTCGGGGGCGTAGCCGCGAGAGCGCTCGAACAGCGCGGCCCGCTCCTCGTCGATCAGCAGCACCTTCGGGTTGACGTGCCCGGCGTAGATCGCGTCCTCCAGGTCGTGCACGGAGTATGCGACATCGTCGGACCAGTCCATGATCTGTGCCTCGAAACATTTGACCGGCTCAGGCGGGGCGCCTATCCGCAGCCACGAGAACACGGGCAGATCGTCCGCGTACGCACCGAACTTCGCGGTACCGTCACGGCGCGCCCACGGGTACTTGGTCGCTGCGTCAAGCAGGCCGCGGGTCGGGTTGAGGCCGGCGGAATGGCCGTCGGCGCGGATCACCTTGGCTTCAAGGCGGGTGAGGATGCGCAGGTTCTGCGCGTTGCCTTCGAAGCCGCCGATCGCGCCGGTCACTTCGTTGAGCGCGCCCTCTCCGGTGTGGCCGAAGGGAGGATGGCCGAGGTCGTGGGCGAGGCAAGCGGCCTCGACGAGGTCGGGGTCGGCGCCGAGCGAGCCGGCCAGTTCCCGGCCGATCTGCGCGACTTCCAGCGAGTGAGTCAGCCGGGTGCGCGGGAAGTCGGACTCGCCGGGCGCGACGACCTGGGTTTTTCCGGCGAGGCGGCGCAGGGCGAGGCTGTGCAGGACGCGCGCGCGGTCGCGTTGGAAGGGCGTGCGCTCGCCACCCGTGCGCTTAAGTTCGCTGACCGGTTCGACGGCGTACCGCTCGATGTCGGCATCGCCGTATCCCGGCACGCTGATGATGACCTGTGCCATGGATCAACGGTAGTGCGCGCGCAGGCACGCCAGCATGGGAAACCTGGGTGCAATATCACCGCAATGACTGCTGGCTAATGTGATCGGGTGATCACGATCGAGCCGGTATCGGCGGAGGACGAGGAGCTGGCCAAACTGCGCCAGGAACTGCGCGCGGACATAAGCGCGCGGTACCCGGACGACGGCGCGGACAGCGACGACCACTTGACTGAGGGCATCCGCTTCCTGCTGATGCGCGATGAGGGCACGGCGATCGGCTGCTGCGCGCTGCAGCAGAATCCGGACTCGGGGCTCGAGGGTTTCGAGCTCAAGCGGATGTACGTCGTGCCGACCTCGCGCGGAACCGGAGCGGCGGTCAGGCTGCTCGAAGCGGCCGAGGCGCTGGCGCGGGAGCTGGGAGCGCCGCGCGTTTACCTGGAGACGGGCACCGGGCAGCCGGAGGCTATCCGCTTCTACGAGCGCAGCGGGTACACCGGAATTCCGCTGTACCCGCCGTACGTCGGATCGCCGCTGTCGCTCGCGTACGAGAAGGTGTTCGAGGCCGAATAGCCCGGGCCCTACTTCTTCGCGCCGTCCTCCCGCTTCTGCTGGACGGCGGCGCGGGCCGCCTCCAACCGGGCCACCGGGACGCGGAAGGGCGAGCAGGACACGTAGTCCAGGCCGACGTTGTGGAAGAAGTGCACCGAGTCCGGGTCGCCGCCGTGCTCGCCGCAGATTCCCAGCTTGAGGCTCGGGCGCGCGGCCTTGCCCTCGGTCGCGGCGATCTGCACCAGGCGGCCGACGCCGCCGCGGTCCAGGGTCTCGAACGGGGAGACGCCGAAGATGCCCTTGTCCAGGTAGGCGCTGAAGAACGCCGCCTCGACGTCGTCGCGGCTGAAGCCCCAGGTCGTCTGGGTCAGGTCGTTGGTGCCGAAGGAGAAGAACTCGGCCGCCTCGGCGATCTGCCCGGCGGTCAGGGCGGCGCGCGGCAGCTCGATCATCGTGCCGATCAGCGCCCTGATGTCAGCGCCGGTGGTCTCGCGCACCTCGTCCAGGACCGAGCGGGCCTCCTCACGGATGATCTCCAGCTCCTGCACCGCGCCGACCAGCGGCACCATGATCTCGATCCGGGCCACCCCGCCGGCCTTGGCCACCTGCGCCGCCGCCTCGGCCAGGGCCCGCACCTGCATGATGAACAGTCCGGGGACCACCAGGCCGAGCCGCACGCCGCGCAGGCCGAGCATCGGGTTGGCCTCGTGCAGCTTGTGCACCGCCTGCAGCAGCCGCAGGTCGCCCTCGTGCTGCTCGCCGCGCGCCTCCGCGACGGCCACGCGCACGGACAGCTCGGTCAGGTCGGGCAGGAATTCGTGCAGCGGCGGGTCCAGTAGCCGCACGGTCACCGGCAGGCCGCCCATCGCGGTGAGGATCGCGACGAAGTCGTCGCGCTGCATCGGCAGCAGCTCCTCGAGCACCTTGACCCGTTCCGACTCGTCCTCGGCCAGGATCAGCCGCTCGACCAGGGTGCGGCGCTCGCCGAGGAACATGTGCTCGGTGCGGCACAGCCCGATGCCCTGCGCGCCGAAGCGGCGGGCGCGGGCGGCGTCCTCGGGGTTGTCCGCGTTGGCTCGAACGTAGAGCCGGCGGCGCTCATCGGACCACGCCATGATCCGGTGCACGGCCTTGACCAGCTCGCCGGCCTTGGGCGAGTCCGCGCCGAGCCGGCCCTCGAAGTACTCCACCACCGGAGACGGCGCGACCGGCAGCTCGCCGACGTAGACCGCCCCGGACGTACCGTCGATCGAGATCAGGTCGCCCTCCTCGACGGTGACATCGCCGGGCGCGGTGAACCTGCGCGCCTTGGTGTCCACGTCCAGCTCCTCGGCACCGCACACGCAGGTCTTGCCCATGCCCCGGGCGACCACGGCGGCGTGCGAGGTCTTGCCCCCGCGCGAGGTCAGGATGCCCTGCGCGGCGATCATGCCGTTCAGGTCATCCGGGTTGGTCTCGCGGCGGATCAGGATGACCCGTTCGCCGGAGCGAGACCATTTCACCGCCGTGTAGGAGTCGAACACTGCTTTACCGACGGCCGCGCCAGGTGAGGCGTTCATGCCGGTGGCGATGCGCGTGTAGTCGCCACGGGTGTCGAACTGCGGGAACATCAGCTGCGCGAGCTGGGCGCCGGTGACCCGCGCGACCGCCTCGTCGGCGTCGATCACGCCTTCGTCGACCAGGCTGGTGGCGATCAGGAACGCGGCGGCCGCGGTGCGCTTGCCGACCCGCGTCTGCAGCATCCACAGCTTTCCGCGCTCGATGGTGAACTCGATGTCGCACAGGTCGCGGTAATGGCCTTCCAGGGTGGCCATGATGTCCATCAGCTCGCCGTACGACTTCGGGTCGAGCTGTTCGAGCTCTTGCAGCGGGACCGTGTTGCGGATGCCGGCCACCACGTCCTCGCCCTGGGCGTTGACCAGGTAATCCCCGTAGACGCCCTGCGAGCCGGTAGCCGGGTCACGGGTGAAGGCGACGCCGGTGCCGCTGCTTTTTTCGGCACCGTCCGGACCGAGGTTGCCGAAGACCATGGAGCACACGTTCACCGCGGTGCCCAGGTCATGCGGGATGCGCTCCTGGCGCCGGTAGAGCTTGGCCCGCTCGGTGTTCCAGGATTCGAATACGGCGCGGATGGCCAGGTCCATCTGCTCGCGCGGGTCCTGCGGGAACTCGCGGCCGGCCTGCTCGCGCACGATCGCCTTGTACGACTCCACCAGGTCGCGCAGATCGGCGGCGTCCAGGTCGAGATCGCTGGTGACACCCTTGGCCTTCTTCGCCGCGTCGATCGCGTCCTCGAAGTGCTCGCCGCCGATGTCCAGCACGGTCTTGCCGAACATCTGGATCAACCGCCGGTAGGAGTCCCAGGCGAACCGCTCGTCTCCGGCCACGTCCGCCAGCCCTTGGACGGATGCGTCGGACAACCCGATGTTCAGAACGGTTTCCATCATGCCGGGCATGGAGAACTTGGCCCCGGAGCGCACCGAGACCAGCAACGGGTCATCACTCGCGCCGAGTTTGCGGCCCATCCGCTCCTCGAGCGCCGCGAGATGATCGGCCACCTCGGCGCGCAGGCCGTCCGGCTCGTCGCCGTCGGCGAGGTAGGCGCGGCAGGCCTCGGTGGTGAGGGTGAACCCGGGCGGTACCGGCAGGCCGAGGTTGGTCATCTCGGCGAGGTTGGCGCCCTTGCCGCCGAGCAGATCCTTGAGATCCTTGTTGCCCTCGGTGAAGTCGTAGACGTATTTGGTTGTCGGTGTCGCCGCAGCGGTCGGCGCAGTGTCGATCGGCACGTGAGGCTCCCTGAAGCTCAAACGCGTGCGA
>DASUAR010000267.1:0-15607 GCA_035763685.1 Actinocrinis sp.
TGAGGACGCTCCGGCCGCACGCCCAGGCTCGTCGCGCAGTGAACCATCTGCGCCTGGCGGCGCGTGGCGATTCGCCATCACGATCCCCGACAAAGCGGCGGCCGGATCGTTGCCTTGAGACATTCCCCAACACCGCCTAGCCGAGACGCCGAGCCAGACCCGGCCGATCCACGTCGGCGGCGATCACCGTCCACCCCTTCGCCGAGGGCTCGTCCAGCCGCAGGTCGAAGGCGAAGGTGACCGGCCGCCGCTTGTGCGCGTCGCCGTCGAGCACCTGTTCGGTTCGGCGGTCGACCTCGTAGTAGATGCCCTCTGCTTCGACTGCGACATGGAAGACGATCGGGTCGCGTGAGAGCAGCGAGCGCACTTCGATCGACGCGATGACGGCGTCACGCATGACGGTTCGGTTGACGGTGCGCACGGACGTGAAGTCGAGGCTGCCGTCGTTCATGGCCCACTGCTCGAGGAACTGCTCGATCGCGACCTCGAGGACCGGCTTGTCGAACCGGGCGTCCAGCGCGCTCAGGTCACGGGCGGCGGCATCGGCATCGGTGCTCCACGAGATGGTGGTCAGCGAAAGGATGTCGTCGAGGCCCTTAGCCGAGGTCTTATCGGCCACGTCGAGTACGGCGTCTCGCGCGACGGCCTTCTGGTCCCAGCCGTCCGTCTCGATGGCATCGGTCAGGTGATGCGCGCCCTCGGCAGCCTGCTCTACCGATGCCACGATCCACGTCCCGGAGTCGTTCTTACGCAGCGTCCAGTACTCAACTGGGCGCGTGGAGCCGTCTGCGCGCACGGCTTGCGTGCGGCCGTTGCGGCGTACGTAGTCGTTGAGCGTCGCGGTGATCCGGAAAGTGACGGTGTCGTTCGTCTCGCCTGCACGGTTCGCGATGTCGACCAGCTCGACCGTCGGGCCGGAGACGATCTCCACGACGTTGACCTCGCCACGCGACGCGTAGTCGTGCAGCTCGTCGCTCCACTTGCCGTAGAGCACCGGGGAAAGGATTTGCCTTAGGGTGGCGTGATCGCGGTCGGTCCAGGCCTTCTGGGCGGTCACGTACAGCGAGGTGGCGCGCTGCTTGAGTGCCTCGACGTCGAAGCTCGCATCCGTGTCGGCGAGCGCGTTGACCTGGGCCTCGACCTGGGCGGCACGCTCGCGCGCCTTCGCGTCCGAGCGGTGGGCTGCGCGGTCCGACACCGTGTTCATGCCACGCCCGTTGCGCGCCTTCCGGACCCGGGAGTAGATCCACCAGCTCAGCACGAGCAGCGCCACGAGCACCAACAAACCGTCGGCGCCGCCGCCACCGAAACCCCCGATGAAGCCCGGTCCGTGGAAGCCACCGCCGCCACCACCGAAACCACCACCGCCGCCGCCACCACTGAATCCGTGACTACCGCCCCCACCACGGGCATACGCCGCTGTCGGGCTCATCAGCGAAGCGACCGTTGCGAGCACCAGCATCCGTCGACCGGCACGCACGTGCGTCCTCCTCAAAAAGCAGAAACACCCCTGCACCAGAGTAGGCGCATGGATGTTCGGCGGCGCTCACGACCGGGCTCGAAGTCGCCACCGCGACCAGTGCAGGCGCGCCGTCAGGACAGCAGCACCTTGCCGAGTCGGCGCGACGAGACCGCCAGTCGCCGCGCTCTCAAGCGCCTATCCGTCGCGTTCAGGCCCTCGCGTCACGCTCGCGCAGTTCAGGCAGGACGCGAGCGAGAGCCGGGAAGTCATTGTCCACGTGCAAGACGGTCAGGTCGTGGTGGACCGCTGTCGCGGCCACCAGTAGATCGATCACGCCAGGCCCGCGGTGCCGGGAGTGCCCGGTCAGCTCGTACTGGGCACGTTCGGCCCAACGCCATGGGTCTTTGGGCATGCTCACCGGCGGAAACAGCGCATCGAGATCGGCTTCCAGCTCCGTGCGGTGCGCCGCGCTGCGCGCGCCAAAGAGCACTTCCAACCGGGTAGGCATACAGTGCCGCAGCAGGCCCTCGGCCAGAAACGGCAGCCAGCGAAGCCGCAGGTCATCCTCGTTGCGCAGGATCCGCCACACAGCGCTGGTGTCGATCAGGTAGGCGTCGCTCACTGCGTGGGCGCCCCCGGCCCCGCCGCAGCGCCCTTGCGGTGCTCCCACGCTGCTACGGCCACGTCGAACTCGCCGCGCTCGTAGCGCTCGGCCATCCGCTCCAGGGCGGCCAGACGACGCCGACGCGCGTTGACCTCGCGCAACGCGGTGTTCACCGTGTCCTTCTTGGTGGCGGTGCCCAGGTTGCGCATCGCCTGCTCCAGCTCGTCATCGTCCAGATCGATCTGCGTGACAGTCACCGGCGCACTCCTCCCGCATGTATCCACTCGACATACATAGAATAGAGCGCTTATGTACATCGCGCGAGGACGTGCCTGCTGCCGGTGCCCAGAACACCCACACGTCCTACTTTCCGCTCACTCCCTTCAGGACAGCAGCACCTGGCCGAGTCGGCGCGAGGAGACCGTGAGTCCGATCGCGCCGACGATCGCCGAGTACGGATCCGATGGACCACCCTGGGCTGGGCGTTGGCTCCGGCAACGTCGGCCGCTGCCTGGTCCAGGCACCGCTGGGCGGCTGTGGGCCGCGACTTCGACGATGACCCTAGACTGGCGAGACCACCCGAAGACCCAGATGCGCCGCAGGCGCACTGACAAGGAAGGGCAATCATGGCAAAGGGCGGCAACAAGAAGCGGGCTCGCAAGAAGAAGAAGGCAAACCACGGCAAGCGTCCCAACTCCTGACCGCAGACGGATGACGCCGCGCTCCCGGAACGTGCGGGAGGCGCGACCTCTCGGCTGCTTGAGCAGCTGGCGTGAGACGCCGACGCAGAGCGGTCACGGGCTGACCTGCGCGGTGGGCGGGTGAATGGGGACACGCAACTGTCACCCGCGAGCCTGAGTCAGACCGCTCGGTGCCGATGCACCGCTTGCAGCATCCCTAAGAGAGCAGCATCTTGCCGAGTCGGCGCGAGGAGACCGCGAGTCCGATCGCGCCGACGATCGCCAAGTACGCCGCGCGGCCGAACAGCGCCGGCCCCACCGAACCGAGCATCAGCCCTCTGACGATCTCGATGCCCTGGTAAAGCGGTGTGCACTCGACGAAGATCTGCAGCCCGCGCGGGTACACGCCCAGCGGGAAGAAGGTCGTGGAGAACAGGAACATCGGCATCATCGCGAGGGTGACCCACTCGAAATCCTGCCAGGACCTCATGAAGGTCGTGCAGGCCATGCCGAGGCCGGCGAACGAGAAGCCGATGAGCAGGGCGGCGGGTAGAGCGAGCAGCGCCCACCAGGAATGCGTCGCGCCGAAGCCGGCCGTCACGGCGAGGAAGGTGGTCGCGTACAGCGCGCCGCGCAGGAGCGCCCAGGTGATCTCGCCGAGCGCGATGTCGCCGACGCCGAGCGGAGTCGCCAGGACGGCGTCGTAGACCTTGCCGTACTTGATCTTGAAGAAGATGTTGAAGGTCGAGTCGAACACCGCGCCCTGCATGGCTGCCGTGGCCAGAAGCGCCGGAGCGACGAATTCCATGTAGGTGACCGGCCGGCCGCCCGGCCCGGTGACGTCCGGGATCAGCTTGCCCAGGCCCACTCCGATCGAGAGCAGATAGAAGACCGGCTCGAACACGCCGGAGAGCAGGATCAGCCACATGCGGCGATAGGCCAGCATGTTTCGCTCGATGAGGTGCAACGAGCGCCTGGTCCCGAATCCGAACGAGATCGGGACGGCGCGTGGCGCGAAGGTGGCGGCAGCCATCGGTGCGCTTCTCCCCTTTCAGCGGTACAGCCGTCGGCGATAGGTGATTCGGGCGACCGCGTAGCCGCCGAGGGCGAAGGCCAGCAGGTACGCGACGTGCACCAGCGAACCGGCCCAGGTGGCGGTGCCGAGCGTGAGCGAGCGGCACAGCTCGACGCCGTGCCACAGCGGGGTGGCGTAGGCGATCGGGTGCGCCCAACCCGGCAGTTGCTGCCACGGGAAGAAGGTTCCCGAGAACAGGAACAGCGGCGTCATGACGAACCGGAACAGCGTGTTGAGCGGCTGGTCGCTTTCCAGGGTGATGACGTAGGACATGATCGGCAGCATGAACGCCGCTCCGGTCAGCACCGAGGCGGGCCAGGCGAGGATGCCGAGCGGCGAGTGCAGCGTGCCGAAGCCGGCCATGAAGGCGAAGAAGATGCCGGTGACGCCAGAGACCCACAGCAGCGAGAGCGCGGCGTGTCCGGTCACGACGTCCTCCGGGCGTTGCGGCGTGTTCACCGCGGCCCAGTAGTTGCCGAACCATTTCACGCTGCCGAGCACCGGGTAGGTGCTCAGGCCGAACGCGTTCTGCATCCCGTTGGCCGCCAGCACTCCTGGCGCGACGAAGTCGAGGTACCGCACGCCGCCGGGCAGGCCGCTGCCCCGGTCCACGAGCGTGCCCAAGCCGATGCCCATCGCGGTCAGATAGAGCGCCGGGCCGAGGATCGCGGACAGCAGGCCGCCGCGCCAGGTCCGGCGGGTGTAGGTCACCCAGTAGCGGAACTGGCGGTAGCTGAGCCGCAGCGCGCCCGGCGCTAGCACGTCTATGGAGTGCGCGGCGGGAACCGCTGCATTCGGGGAGTCGATCGCGGTCATGATCGTGCGCCGCCTTCTAGTCAACCAGGGTGCGGCCGGTGAGGGTCAGGAAGACGTCTTCCAGCGTGGAGCGGCGTACCAGGGCGGTTACCGGTTCGAGCCCTCGTCCGCGCACCACTTGGAGCGCCGCGTCGCCGTCGTCGGCGTAAAGCAGGAGGCGATCAGGCAGCACCTCGACGCGTTCAGCGATACCGGCGGCTTTCTCAGCTGCCTGTTCCTGCTCGTCGAGCGGGAAACGCAGCTCCAGCACCTCTCGGGTCGAGTAGCGCTCGATCAGCTCGTGCGGCGCGCCCTCGGCGGCGATACGGCCCTTGTCCATGACCACCAGCCGGTCGCACAGCTGCTCCGCCTCGTCCATGTAGTGCGTGGTGAGGATGAGCGTGGTGCCCTGCTGCTTGAGCCGGTAGAGCCGGTCCCAGACCACGTGCCGCGCCTGCGGGTCGAGCCCGGTGGTCGGCTCGTCGAGGATCAGGATCTCCGGCTCGTTGATCAGCGAGCGGGCGATGGTCAGCCGCCGCTTCATGCCGCCGGAGAGCGGTTCGACCTTGTCGCCGGCGCGGTCGGACAGCTGCACGAACTCCAGCAGCCGCTCGGTGCGCTCCCGGATCACGGGGCGCGACAGCCCGAAGTAGCGGCCGTAGACATGCAGGTTGTCGCGGACCAGCATCTCCGTGTCGAGGGTGTCCTCCTGCGGCACGACGCCGAGCCTGGCCCGGATGGCCGGCCCGTCGGCCATCGGATCCAGGCCGAAGATCCGCAGGGAACCGCCGGTGCTCGGGGAGACGCAGCCGATCATGCGCATGGTGGTGCTCTTGCCCGCCCCGTTGGGCCCGAGAAAGCCGAAGACCTCGCCGCGGCGCACCTCGAAGTCGACGCCGGCGACCGCGGTGAACGGCGGCGCGCCCTTCTTGGCGAACTGTTTGCTCAGTGCGCGGGCCTCGATCAGGACCTCGCCCGGCACCGCCGGCCGCGGGTTTTGTGGGGGATGGGCTCGTCCAGACACCCTATCGACGCTACTGGTACGCACCGACAACATTCGAATGGTTTTCCGCTCGCGGGCGGTGCACTGGAGCAGCCGCAGGGGCCACGGGTAAAGCCCGGCGCTAAGGGGGCGCTGCTAAGTTCGATCCATGGCGAAACTTGGGAACACCGATCTGGACGTCTTCGGGCTCTGCCTCGGCGGCAACGTCTTCGGCTGGTCGGCGGACGAGGACGAGTCGTTCGCGATCCTGGACGCGTACGCCGCGGCCGGCGGCAATTTCATCGACACCGCCGACGTCTATTCGCTGTGGGTGCCGGGGAACTCCGGTGGCGATTCCGAGCGGATCATCGGCCGCTGGCTGAAGGCGCGCGGCAACCGGGACGCGATGGTGATCGCGACGAAGGTGGCCAAGCTGCCGAGCCGGCCGGGGCTGTCCGCGGCGAACATCCGCGCCGCCGCCGAAGAGTCGTTGCAGCGGCTGGGTACGGACTACATCGACCTGTACTACGCACACCAGGACGACCCAAGCACGCCGATCGAGGAGACTCTCGGCGCGTTCGACGCCCTCGTGCGCGAAAGCAAGGTGCGTTACATCGCCGCGTCGAACTTCACCGCGCCGCGCCTTACCGAATCGCTCGCCGTTTCCGAGCGCGAGGGCTTGGCGCGGTACTCCGCGCTGCAGAACCACTACAACCTGCTGGAGCGCGCCGAGTACGAGCGCGACTTGGCACCGGTGCTGGAGCGCGAGGGCGTGCCCGGTGTGCCGTTCTACGGGCTGGCGCGTGGGTTCCTGGCCGGGAAGTACCGGCCCGGCGTGGAGGTCGACT
Organism: Actinocrinis sp.; assembly: GCA_035763685.1. Taxonomy (GTDB): domain Bacteria; phylum Actinomycetota; class Actinomycetes; order Streptomycetales; family Catenulisporaceae; genus Actinocrinis. The sequence continues at coordinate 6,447 of DASUAR010000267.1, forward strand.
CGGTGCGTGCGGGCGGTGTCGCGCCGTACCGCAACGAGCGTGGGTACCGCGTGCTGAGCGTGCTGGATCAGGTAGCGGCGACGCATGAATCGACGGTCGCGGCAGTCGCACTGGCCTGGCTCGCCGCGCAGCCGACGGTTGCCGCGCCGATCGCTTCCGCGCGCACGCCGCAGCAGTTGCTCGAACTGTTGCCGTTCACCGAGCTGGAGCTGTCGGCAGAGGAGCTGTCCGCGCTCAGCGGCGCCTCCGTTTAAGCCTGTTCGGGCGCGAGCAGCCGCTCGACCATCTCCATCAGGGTGCTCACTTGCCGGGTCATCGCGTCGTGCTGCTCGGCGAGCGAGGCGAAGTTGACGGTGAGGGATTGCAGCAGCTCGTGCGATGCGACGTCGGCCTCGTAGTCGTGTTGCGCGAGCTCGCTGGAGATCTGGTCGCTGCGCTTCGCGGCGATCAGCAGGATCGCTCCCTGGAGCGCGGCGACGCAGGAGAGCACGAGGTTGAGCAGGATGAAGGGGTACGGATCGAACGTGCGGTGATGCGCGTGCGCGATCAGGCCATTGACGATCATCCACAGCGCCAGGAACCCGCAGGCGGCGAATACGAAGGCCCACGAGCCCATGCCGTTGCGCATCTTGTCGGCGGCACGTTCTCCGAGGGTGAGCTGGTCGCCGGTGCGTACGTCCGGGTTCCATTTCCAGCCGCGCTTGATGACCCGGGCCGCGCCCTTGGCGGAGGCGGATATGCGCAGGCGGGCCTGGCCGCCGATGGAAGTCGTACCCCCAGGGGAAGTCATGGCCGAAAGTGTGGCACGCCCGGTGCCCGCGTAGAGATCGGGGCACCGGACGTGATGGCTCCGAAGCGAAACCCGCTACGCGACCGGCTATTCGCGCCCGGCGCGCGAGCCGAAGTCGGCAGCGGGGGCACCGCCGTCGCGCAGCGCGTCACGGATCTGCGCGAGCAGTTCGAGTTCGGTCTCCGCGGGCGGGGGCACGTCCGGGATGCCCTGGCGGCGCTTGCGCATCTTCTCCAGGTGGTTGAGCGGCATGACGATGAAGAAGTACACGCCGATCGCGATGAGCAGGAACTGGATGATCGCGGTGATGAACGAGCCGTAAAGGATCTTCGAGTTGTGCAACGTGAAGACCAGCTTGTTGTAGTCAGGCTTGCCGAAGATCGCGGTGATCAACGGCATGATGATGTCGGCCACCAGCGCGTTGACGATCGCGCTGAAAGCAACGCCCATGACAACGGCGACCGCCAGTTCGACGACGTTTCCGCGCAGGATGAAATCCTTGAAGCCTTTGATCACGGTGGGTTCCCTTCGGCAAGGGCGCGGGCGCGCCCTCATGTCTGTACAACAACCAGAAAAACGACCGCCCGCGCAAGGGGTCACCGGGCCCGGTGCTGAACCGAGACGGTCGGCGTTGTACCGTCGTTCGGTGCGCTCGTACCGCTTTGTCTTCACGCCGAAGTGGCTGGCTTTCCATGCACTGACCTGGTTCGTGCTGATCCCGGCCTTCATCGGGCTGGGCCAGTGGCAGCGCGACCTGTGGAGAGACCATGCCCGATCGCAGGGCGTGGTGCTCGGCGCGCTGGCCGCCGCGCCGGTGCCGCTGGACTCGGTCAACCCGACTGGGCACACGGTCACGCGCGATCAGCAGTGGAAGATGGTCTCCGCGACCGGCCGCTATGACACGGCGCACCAGTTCATGGTCCGCAACCGCTCGCAGAACCAGCAGCCGGGCTGGTTCGTGGTGACGCCGCTGGTGCTCGCGGACGGCACGGCGGTACTGGTCAATCAGGGCTGGGTGCCCGAATCGAACACGAGCATGGCCACCACGGCGCCCGCGTTCCCGCCGGTGCCGTCCGGGACGGTCACGGTGTCCGGTTCGCTCCAGCCCGATGAGACGACGGCGGACAGCCGGATAAAGGACGACACGGCGCAGCTTCCTGCGGGCGAGATCGCGCTGATCACCCGAGGCGACCTGGCCGCGCGAGTGCCCGATCCGCTGCATGACGGCTCGATCAGGCTGATGTCGAGCACTCCGGCGAACACGGCGGCCGACGCCGCGCAGCCGGTGCCGAACCCCACCTACGACAACTCCATGTACATCGCCTACATGGTGCAGTGGTGGGTCTTCGCCGCGGTGATGCCGGTGACCTGGTTCCTGCTGCTGCGGCGGGAGGCGAACGATCGGCGGATCGCGGCGCAGGAGGCCGCGGCAGGGCCGCCGGATCCAGCCGCTGAACCGGCCGCATCGGTACCGGCTACCGAACCGGCGTCAGCTAGCGTCGGGGAGGCGGTCGTCGCCGCAGTAGCCGCCGACGCGAAGACGGTCGAGCAGGGCGGCGAACCGGTCGCTGGGGAAGAGCTGGAGGGTCTCCCCCACGCTGTCGGAGGGTAGGCGGCTGAGCTTTCCGCCCTGCCACCAGTACAGCTGGTCGCTGATCGGTCCGGGACAGGTCTCGAACTGCCTGGCGGCGAAGCGCAGCAGCGTCCCGGCGGCGGCGACCACGGCCGCCGATTCGATCGGGTGCACGGCGATCAGGTGCCGGTGCGGCAGCACGACCAGCGCGCCGTTGGCCTCGACGTAGCCTGGCAGGTCGGCCAGGTGCTCGGCGAGCCACAGCACGTGCGTCGCGGCGTAGTGGCTCGGGCTGAACAGCGCGACCAGTTCGGTGCCGTCGAGCGTGAAGCGCTCGGCTTCCATCCTGGTCTCGCGCCGCACGTTGGCTCTGGCGGCGTCGAACACGACGTGCTCGGCCACGCCCCAGCCGAGGGCCTCGCCGACCGACACCAGTTCGCCGCCGATCGCGGCACCGTTTTGAGCGGCTCCCGGCCAGCCGAGCGGGGCCTCGGTGACGACCGCTTCGAGCAAGCCGTCGGCCACGACGCGCCGGAGGGCGCCGTCGAGGGTGGCGTCGGCGGAATCGGCCGGCAGGATCCGGGCCCGCAGCGGCTCCCGGATGCGGCGCCAGAGTGAGTCGTCCGCGGCCGCGGCCCGGGCCCCGTCCGCCACATCGCTTCGCAGGGTGCTGACATAATGCTCGATCAGCTCGGGCCAGTCGGCCTTCGGTTTCGCACGCATCCGCTCGCGCACCGGGGCGAGGTCGATCGCGGTGCCCGGCCACGGCCGGTCGGTGCGCCCGACCTCGAGCCGGTCGCGCGCGATCACCCGCCACCGCAGGCCCCGGCCGCGCAGCTCCACTTCGAGCAGGCCGAGCAACGCCGTGGCCACCTCGTCGCCGAGCGGCCACAGCGGATCCGCGAGCGCGTCCGGATCGGCCGCTGAGCCTTCGTCAGATGCGGGCACGGGACGCAGTGTAACCGTCACTGTGCGCGCTCCCGCCGTGGTTTCTGTCACACGGCAACAGTTGGCCACGCGGCGGGTGCGGAACCCGTTACCCACCGCCGGATTGCCCGTTGTACTGGTTGTGTCAGAGTCGTCTGCTGTTCCCAGCTTTTCGCCGGTCCGCCCGAGCGGGCCGTCGCCCGCGCCACAGCTGCGGCCGCGGGCTCCGCGCGGCCCGGCGGGACTGGGCCCGCTGAGCCCGAGCGCGATCGGCGCGCCGCTGCTCGGTTCCGGCCTGCCGGGCGTGCCGCGGCCGCGCCGGGTCGGGCCGCCGCGGACCGACCCGGTCATCACGGACGCGGTGTGGGAGCGGATCGAGCCGCTGATCCCGCAACGCGCGCGACGCCGTCGCTATCCCGGCCGCAAGCCGCTGGACGATCGCGCGGTGCTGACCGGGATCCTGGTCGTGCTGGCGCGCGGGATCGGATTCGAGCGGCTGCCCAACGAGCTGGGCTTCGGTTCCGGCATGACGTGCTGGCGGCGGCTGCGCGACTGGCAGCAGGCCGGGGCGTGGAACGCGATCGCCGCGGAACTGGCGCGGGGGCTGCCGGACGGTGACCGGATCGACTTCGACCGAGTCGCCGCCACCGCCGCCGATACCGAGACCGCGTCACCGGTGACCCGGCGGCCGATCGCGGCGAAAGCGAAGCACCCCTCCCCTGTCGCCGCCGAGTTCGGTATGACGCTGCTGCGCTGACGGGCCGGCCGCCGCGCGGATCGAGGATCGCTCAGGCGACGAAGCTGTTGACCTTGTGCGGCGTCACCTTGACGATGACGCGCTGGATTTCGTCCGGCTCCGGCATCGGGTCCTGGCCCAGGTACTTGTGCGAAAGCCGGTGCGGCAGAGTCTTGCGCGGGTCGTCGATCAGCTCGGCGGTGCCGCGGATCTCCACGCTCTGATACGGGTTGGCCGGGTCGAAGACGGTGAGGCTGACGCGCGGGTCGCGGGCGAGGTTGCGCACCTTCTGACGTTTCCTGGTCGCGGAGAACACCACGGTGCCGCCTTCGCGGTCGATCCACACCACCGAAGTTTGCGGCGCGCCATCCGGATTGAGCGTGGCGATCGTGGCGAAGCTCTTGCCGTCCAGCAGTTCGCGTGTCGCTTCGTCGAAGGTCACGGGGCCGGCCGTCGCAGTCATGGGTAACGCCTTTCCGCATCGAGTCGGCGGGTCTCTGCAGATCAACCGATCGGCTGCGCCGCGGATTCCTGGTGGGCGAACTGGGTGCGATAGAGATCGGCGTATAGGCCGTCGGCGGCGAGCAGCTGCGCGTGCGTGCCGTGCTCGACGATGCTGCCGCCGTCGACCACGAGGATCTGGTCGGCGTCGCGGACGGTGGAGAGCCGGTGCGCGATCACGAGCGAGGTCCGTCCGCGCAGGGCGCTGGCGAGGGCGTGCTGGACCGCGGCCTCCGACTCCGAGTCCAGGTGCGCAGTCGCCTCGTCGAGGACCACCACGTCAGGCGCCTTGAGCAACAGCCGGGCGATGGCGATGCGCTGCTTCTCGCCGCCGGAGAGCCGGTAGCCGCGGTCGCCGACGACCGTGTCGAGCTCGTCGGGCAGTGCGGCGACCAGGTCCCAGATCTGCGCGTCTTTGAGCGCCTGGACCAACTCGGCCTCGCTCGCGTCCGGGCGGGCGTAGAGCAGGTTGTTGCGGATCGTGTCGTGGTACATGTGCGCGTCCTGAGTCACCACTCCGATGCGCTCGCGCAGGGAGCCCAGTTGCGCGTCGCGCACGTCGAGCCCGCCGACGCGCACGCTGCCGCCGGTCACGTCGTAAAGCCGCGCGGCGAGCGCGGTGATCGTCGTCTTGCCCGCGCCGGACGGTCCGACCAGCGCGGTCATGGTGCCGGGTTCGGCGCGGAAGCTCAGGTCGTGCAGGACCTGCGCGGAGGGCGCCTGGTCGAGTACGGCCACTGATTCGAGCGAGGCGAGGGAGACCTCCGAAGCGCTCGGGTACCGGAAGGCGACGTGTTCGAACTCGATGACCGGCGTTCCCGGCGGCACCGGCGCGGCCTCGGCGCGCTCGGTGACCATAGGCGGCAGGTCGAGCAGTTCGAAGACCCGGTCGAAGGAGACCAGCGCCGTCATCACATCGACACGCACGTTGGCCAGCGCGGTGAGCGGTCCGTAGAGCCGGCCGAGCAGCCCGACCAGCGCCAGCATGGTGCCGAGGGAAAGGTGCCCGCTCACGGCCATCCGCCCGCCGATCAGGTACACCATCGCGGTGGCGAGCGCGGCGACCAGCGTCAGCGAGGTCATGAAGCCGCTGCTTGAGACCGCGACCCGCACGCCGATGGCGCGCACCCGGTCGACCTTCGCCGCGTAAAGCCCGTCGTCCTCCTCGGGGCGGCCGAACAGCTTGGCGAGCAGCGCGCCGGAGACGTTGAACCGCTCGGTCATCATCGTGGACATGTCCGCGTTCAGCTGCATCTGTTCGCGGGTCATCTGCTGGAGCCTGCGGCCCATCCACTTGGCCGGCAGGACGAAGATCGGCAGCAGGATCAGCGCGAGCAGGGTGATCTGCCAGGACAGCACGAACATCGTGATCCCGGTCAGCAGCAGCGAGACCACGTTGGACACGACGCTGGAGAGCGTCGAGGTGAACGCGCGCTGCGCCCCCAGGACGTCGCTGTTGAGCCGCGAGACCAGCGCGCCGGTCTGGGCGCGGGTGAAGAACGCGATCGGCATCCGCTGGACGTGTGCGAAGACCTTCGTGCGCAGCAGTGCGATCAGGCCCTCGCCGATGCGCGCCGACAGGTAGCGCGAGACGAGGCCGACCGCGGCGTCGAGCAGCGCGATGCCGGCGACGACCAGGGCCAGCGCCACGACCAGGCCGCCGTTGTGCTTGAGGATGCCGTTGTCGACGATGCGCTGGGAGAGCAGCGGCGGCAGCACCCCGAGGACCGCGTCGATGACCGTGAGGATCAGGAATCCGGTGATGACGCGCCTGAACGGCCGGGCCAGGGCGCCGATGCGGCGCATCGTGCCGGGTTTCAGCTTCTGGATCGACGACCCGTCTCGCATGTATGAGCCCATGGTCTGCCAGCCCGAGATGCCTGAGCCCATACCCATGCCACGCACTGCCCGCCGCCCGTCTTCCGCCGAGCCGGTTCCGGCTCGTTCCTCGCGCGACTTGAACGTATTACGGATCGGCCGAATTCCGCTGCATCGCTGCCGGACTAACTGTGCGTGGCAGGACGGCGCCTCTTTACGCGGCGCCGCTGCCGATGCGCGCGGCCAGCACCCGATCCAGCGCGACGGCGGTGCCGCGGGCGATCGCGCCGACCAGCACCCCTGCCTCGCCGAGAGCGCTCACTTCGACGCGCGGAGGGTACGGGACGCGCTTGGCGAGTTCGGCGCGCACCGGCTCGAGCAGCAGGTCGTCGTTCAGGCCGATGCCGCCCGCCAGGACCGCGAGCTCGACGTCGGCGACCGCGCAGATCGGCGCGAGGTACACCGCGATGCGCCGGGCCTCCTCGGCGACCAGCAGCCCGGCCAGCCGATCGCCCGAGCGGGCGGCCTCGAAGATCTGCTCCGGGGTCACCGGAGGCCGCAGCGCGGTCGGCACGTCGCGGAACTCGGCCCAGTCCGCGGCCAGGCGCACCAACGCCGGGCCGCACGGGTCGAACGGGTTGGCGTCGACGCCGCCCTCGAACGCGAAGTCGATCTCGCCGGCCGCGCCGTTGCGGCCGCGGTGCAGCCGGCCGCCGAGGACCAGGGCAGCTCCGGTGCCGGTACCGACCGAGAGCACCGCGAAGTCGTCCGCCTTCGCGCCGACGCCGCGCCACTGCTCCCCGATCGCCGCGAGGTGGATGTCGTTCTCCAGCAGCACCGCGACGCCACGGCCCGAGTGGGCCGGTTCGGTGGACTCGAAGGCATCGGTAAGCGCTCCGGCGAGAGCGAAACCGTCCAGGCCGGGAATCGTCGTGCCCTGATAGACCCGGCCGGTGGACTGCTCGACGACGCCGGGCGCGGCGATCACCGCCACCTGCTCGGCTTCCGCGGGCACCGCGGCGCGCTGAAGCAGCCTGCGGCGCATCCGCGCGGCCTGCGCGACGACCTCGGCGATGTCGCCGGACCCGATGTCGACCTGCTCGCGGGCCCGTTCCTCGCCGTCCAGGGCGGCGACCACCCCGCGCAGGTAGCGGCCGCCGATGTCCAGGCCGACGACGAAACCTGCCTCGGGCACCGGCTCGAAGAACAGGGCGCCGTAGGTCGGCCCGTCGCTGCCCGGCCCGGTCTCGCGCACCAGGCCGCTGTCCAGCAGCGCGGCGAGCGCGGCGGAGACGGTCGGCTTCGAGATGCCGACCCGGCGGGAGATCTCGGCGCGCGAGATCGGGTGCTCGGCGCGGATCGTCTCGAACACGGTCCGCTCGTTGAGCGCCTTGAGCATGGGCGCGGTCGCGGCCTGGGAGCGGGACGATTCGCCGGTCATGGCGACGAATATTACGGGACTGAGACGCGTGTGTGTCGAATCTTCCAGGGGCTGAACAAACAATCGCACCGAGGTGGCGGCGATTTCGGCAGCGGATATCGACGCGTCAGCGCCGCGCCAGCGCCCGGATGCGGCGGACCTGTGCGGCCCGCTCGGCGGCGCGCTGCGCGTCGTACTCGCGCTCGGTCGCGCCGCGGATCAACGCCTTGGTCTCGATCAGCGCGTCCCGGTCGGCGGCGAGCAGTTCGTGCACGAGGATCTGCGCCTGCACGAGCAGGTCGGCCGCCGGAACGACCCGGTTGGCCAGGCCGATGCGCTCAGCCTCCGGCGCGTCGATCCAGCGCCCGGTCGCGCAGATCTCCAGCGCGCGGCCGTAGCCCACCAGGTCGGTCAGCGGCTTGGTGCCGCCGAGGTCGGGTACCAGGCCGAGGCTGATCTCACGCATCGCGAAGCGCGCGTCCTCGGCGACGATGCGCAGATCGCAGGCGAGCGCGAGCTGGAAACCGGCGCCGACGGCGTGGCCCTGCACCGCCGCCACGCTGATCAGGTCGGGCCGGCGCCACCAGGTGTACGCCTCCTGAAACGCCTCGATGGTCAGCTCCGCGTCGACGGGATCGCTGGAGGCCAGGTCTATCAGGGTTTTGGTTTTCCCCCTGGCGCCGTCCGGCTGGTCCTCGCCGACGAGCACGGAGCGGTCGAGGCCCGCGCTGAACGACGGCCCCTCGGCGCGCAGCAACACGGCGCGCACCGATCCGGGCAGCGCGCGGCCCATCTCCGCAAGCTGCCACCACATCGTGGGCGTCATGGCGTTGCGTTTGGCCGGACGGTTCAGCACGATCGTGGCGACTTCGCCTTCGACCGTCAGGCCCAGTCCGGCCTTGACCGCGGCGGCCTGACGGTCGGGGGGCCAGAAGTCGTATGCCGGCGCGGGCTCGGATTCGAACTCGGACGGCGAGGCGTCGGCACGAAGGTGGTCGATCCGGGGTTCCATCGGTCTGCCGCCCCCTGGTGGTGAAGGTGTGGAGATGCGATGGACCCTATCGGAGAGCGCCCGGCGCGCACCACGCGCCCCTCACCTGGCCGGTCGGCGACAGCGCGGAGACGACAAACTCCGGCCGCCGATGCCGTGCGGCATCGGCGGCCGGAGCTGCATCGCCGAGTCGGCTCAGGCTGCCGCTAAGCGGTCTTCGCCTTGCCGCGGGTCGCGCCGCCGCGCCCGCGCAGGGTCACCCCTGACTCGCTGAGCATCCGGTGCACGAATCCGTACGAACGGCCCGTCTCCTGGGCCAGGGCGCGGATCGATTCGCCCGACTCGTACTTGCTCTTCAGATCGGTCGCGAGCTGCTCTCGCGCGGCGCCGGTAACGCGGCTGCCC
>DASUAR010000268.1:0-6133 GCA_035763685.1 Actinocrinis sp.
TACACCACGATCGTCGGCCACCAGTCGAGGGTCGAACACATCGAGTCGAGACGCCGCGTGCCACAAGCACCGGGTCACCGAACCGAACAGAAAGGCGGCGACGGTGCCGTCGACGACACCGCGGGCACCCCTGCCCCCAACTGCGGATGCGCGAGCGTCTAACGCAGTCGCGGATCTGGGCGCAGCCAGTACGGCTGCGGTTCAGGCCACGGGTGCCGGCCTACGCGGCCTCACCGAGCAGCTGCGCGCGCACCTGGCCCGAGTCCGGCTGGGCGGCGATGAGCGCTCCCGAGCGAAGCACACGGCACGCGGCAAGCTGCTGCCGCGCGATCGCATCGACCGGCTGCTCGATCCCGGCTCTCCCTTCCTCGAACTCGCCCCGCTCGCCGCGCACGGCCTCTACGCAGAGCACGGCGGTCCGGTCCCGGCCGCCGGGATCATCACCGGCATCGGCCGGGTGCACGGTCGGCTGTGCGTCGTCGCGGCGAACGACGCGACGGTCAAGGGCGGCACGTACTATCCGATAACCGTCAAAAAGCACCTACGCGCGCAGGAGGTCGCCGCCGCGAACCGGCTGCCCTGCGTGTACCTCGTGGACTCCGGCGGCGCCTATCTCCCGCTCCAGGACGAGGTCTTCCCGGACCGCGACCACTTCGGCCGGATCTTCTTCAACCAGGCCCGGCTCTCCGCGGCCGGGATTCCGCAGCTCGCGGCGGTGATGGGCTCGTGCACGGCGGGCGGCGCGTACGTCCCGGCGATGAGCGATGAAACGGTCATCGTACGAAATCAGGGCACGATCTTCCTCGGCGGCCCGCCGCTGGTGAAGGCCGCGACCGGCGAGGTGGTCACGGCGGAGGAACTGGGCGGCGCCGATGTGCACACCCGGTTGTCCGGAGTCGCCGACCACTTCGCCGAGGACGATGAGCACGCGCTCGACCTGCTGCGCGCCGCGATCGCCACCCTTCCGCCAGCCGAGCCCTGGCTGGTACCCGAGGACCCGGCGCCTCCCGCCGAGGACCCCGCGCAGCTCCACGACGTCGTACCGGCCGATCCGCGTATCCCTTACGACGTGCGTGAGGTGATCAGGCGCGTCGTCGACGGCTCGCAGATGCACGAGTTCAAGGCACGGTACGGCGAGACGCTGGTGTGCGCGTTCGCGAAGATCCACGGGTATCCGGTCGGCATCCTCGCGAACAACGGCATCCTGTTCAGCGAGTCGTCGCTCAAGGGCGCGCACTTCATCGAACTGTGCCAGCAGCGCCGCATTCCGCTGGTCTTCCTGCAGAACATCTCCGGGTTCATGGTCGGCCGCGACTACGAGCACCGCGGCATCGCCAAGGACGGCGCGAAGCTGGTCACCGCGGTCTCCTGTGCGACCGTGCCGAAGTTCACCGTGGTGATCGGCGGCTCGTTCGGCGCGGGCAACTACGGCATGTGCGGCCGGGCGTACGACCCGCGCTTCCTGTGGATGTGGCCGAACGCGCGCATCTCGGTGATGGGCGGCGAGCAGGCCGCGACGGTGCTGGCGACGGTGCGCCGGGACCGGATCGAGGGCGAGGGCGGATCCTGGTCGGCCGAGGATGAGGAGGCCTTCAAGAAGCCGGTGCGCGATCAGTACGAGGCGCAGGGCTCGCCGTATTACTCGACCGCGCGGCTGTGGGACGACGGGATCATCGACCCCGCAGACACTCGCCGAGTCCTCGGGCTGGCCTTGGCCGCAGTCTCATACGCGCCGCCGGCTCCCACCGGCTACGGCGTCTTCCGGATGTAGGGCGGGGCGCAGACGATGAGCGACATCACCAAGATCCTGATCGCCAACCGAGGCGAGATCGCGCTGAGGGTTATCCGCACCGCACGTGCCATGGGCATCAGGACCGTAGCCGTGTACTCGGACGCCGACCGTGATGCGGCGCACGTTACCGCAGCCGATGAAGCGGTACGCATCGGTGCCGATGACTCAGATTCGAGCGCGCCAACCGCCTCCTATCTCAATATCGACGCCCTGATGGACGCCGCGAAGGAGAGCGGCGCTGACGCAGTACATCCCGGCTACGGCTTCCTCTCCGAGCGGGCCGCGTTCGCGCGGGCGTGCGGCGATGCAGGGCTCATCTTTATCGGGCCTCCGCCGGACGTGATCGATGCGATGGGCCGCAAGGACTACGCGCGCCGCATCGCAGAGCAGGCCGACGTGCCGGTATTACCGACATATCAGGCTGATGACCCGAACATGCGCTTCCCGGTGCTCGTCAAAGCCGCTGCCGGTGGTGGCGGTAAAGGCATGCGGATCGTGCGTAACGCAGCCGATCTGGCCGACGCGTTCGCAGCGGCACGCCGGGAGGCCGAATCAGCGTTCGGAGACGGCACGCTGCTCGTCGAGCGGTACGTCGAGCACGGCCGTCACGTCGAGGTTCAGGTACTCGCGGATGCGTATGGCACCGTATTGCACCTAGGGGAGCGCGACTGCTCGGTACAGCGGCGGCATCAGAAAGTCGTGGAGGAAAGCCCGGCGCCGACGATCTCCGCCGATCTTCGCGAGCAGCTACTCTCAGCGGCCGTCCGGCTGACCGCGCACGTCAACTATGTGAACGCCGGAACGGTGGAATTCCTGGTATCAGACGACGAGTTCTTCCTGCTGGAGATGAACACCCGGCTCCAGGTCGAGCACCCGGTCACCGAGCTCGTCACCGGCCTGGACCTGGTCGAGCTGCAAATCCGCATCGCGGCCGGTGAGCGGATGCCGCTGCGCCAGGAGGATGTGACCTCACACGGCCACGCCATCGAGGTCCGCGTTTACGCCGAAGACGCAGAGCACGGATTCCTTCCGCAGGCTGGACGGGCCGGCGTCGTCAGGTGGCCCCGCGCCGAGGGTGTGCGCGTGGACGCCGCGCTGCGCTCGTTCGACGAGGTCTCGCCGTGGTACGACCCGATGATCGGCAAAGTAACCGGCCACGGCCCCGATCGCGAGTCCGCTCGGCAGACGATCCTCGGCGCGCTCGCCGAGACGCGCATCGACGCCCTGACAACGAACCTCGCGTTCCTGAGCACGCTGCTCGGCTCGGCGCAGTTCGCTGACGCGGCGATCGACACAGCGTGGTTGGACCGTCATCCCGACCTGCCGTTCCATCCGCGCCTCGGCGCGGATGGCCCTACGCCGTTCGACCTGCGCGACGGCTGGCGGCTCGCCGGTCCGCCCCTGCCCGCGCGTGCCCTGAACACCCAGTCGCGCATCGCCGCAGCGGTTTCGTCCGCGCCCGCCGACGGCGTCGTGCGCGCTCCGATGCCGGGGACGGTGATCGCCGTCAAGGTCGCGGCCGGGCAACGCGTGTCAGCAGGCGAAGCACTCGGAGCGTTGGAGGCGATGAAGATGGAACACACGCTTACCGCACCGCATGAGGGAGTAGTCGCCAGCGTCGCCGCCTCAGTCGGTCAGCAGGTGCCGATCGGCGCTGAGCTGTTCGTCATCGAAGCCGCATCGGGAAGCCCGGCGCCGACAGCCGCAGCGCCCGCAATCGAGGAGCCGTCGTGACCGCGCGACTGCCGCAGGTCTTCCCGCACGCCGGGCTCCCCGCTCACGTCACCGTGTACGAGGTCGGTGCCCGCGACGGCCTGCAGAACGAACAGGCGACCGTCCCGACCGAGGTCAAGGCCGAGTTCATCGAACGCATCGCGGACGCCGGCTCGACAGTCATCGAGGCGACGAGCTTCGTGCACCCGAAGTGGGTGCCGCAGCTCGCCGACGCCGAGGTGTTGTTCAAGCTGCTGGAGCGGCGCCCAGGGCTGCGTTACCCGGTACTCGTGCCGAACCTTCGTGGTTACGAGCGGGCTCTCGCCTGCGAAGCTAGTGAGATCGCGGTTTTCGCCTCAGCGACGGAGACCTTCGCGCAACGCAACCTGAACACCACGATCGACGGTGCCCTTACCGACATCGAAGCCGTGGTAAGGCCAGCGCTCCAAGCCGGGCTGTGGGTGCGCGGCTACGTCTCGATGTGCTTCGGCGACCCGTGGGAGGGCCCGGTCGACCCGGGTGCCGTGGTCACAGTCGTCGAGAGGCTGCTGAGTGCGGGCTGCCATGAGATCAGCCTCGGCGACACCATCGGCACCGCGACTGCCGGGCACGTCAGAACACTCATTGACCTGCTCGGAACCCGGGACGTGGACCCGGCGCGGCTCGCCGTGCACTTCCACGACACCTACGGCCAAGCGCTGGCGAACACCCTCGCCGCGCTCCAGGTCGGCATCACCACCGTCGACGCCTCCGCAGGAGGCCTCGGCGGCTGCCCGTACGCCGAGTCCGCCACCGGCAACCTCGCCACCGAAGACCTCGTGTGGATGTTGGACGGACTCGGGATCGACACCGGCATCGACCTGCCGGCCCTCGTCGAGACCTCCCGCTGGATGGCCGATCATCTCGGCCGCCCGGCCCCTTCCAGAGCCGTCCAAGCCCTCACAAAGGACTGATCACAGTGCTCGATCCGGAACTGCCCGCGGAGTACGAAGAGCTCCGCAAAACCGTCGAGGAGTTCGCTCATACCGAGGTCGCCCCGGTCATCGGCGACTATTACGAGCGGCACGCCTTCCCATACCCGCTCGTCGCCGCGATGGGACGAATGGGCCTATTCGGCCTGCCTTATCCGGAAGAGTACGGCGGGATGGGCGGCGACTACTTCGCGCTCTGCCTCGCCCTCGAAGAGCTGGCCCGCGTGGACTCCTCAGTCGCGATCACGCTCGAGGCCGGAGTCTCGCTCGGTTCGATGCCCGTGTACCGATTCGGCACCAGCGAGCAGAAGCAGCGCTGGCTGCCCGATCTGTGCGCAGGCCAACGGCTTGGCGCGTTCGGCCTGACCGAGCCGGGCGGGGGATCGGACGCGGGCGCCACCAAGACCCGCGCGGTACTCGCCGACGGCTCCTGGCTGATCAACGGATCGAAGTCCTTCATCACCAACTCGGGGACCGACATCACCAGCCTGGTCACCGTGACCGCCGTGACCGGTGAGCAGCCGGACGGCCGCAAGGAGATCTCGTCGATCATCGTGCCGAGCGGCACACCCGGATTCACGGTCGAGCAGGGGTACTCGAAGGTCGGCTGGTGCGCCTCGGACACGCACGGGCTGTCGTTCGAAGACTGCCGGGTGCCCGAAGAGAACCTGCTCGGCGAGCGCGGCCGGGGGTACGCACAGTTCCTGCGCATTCTCGACGAGGGCCGCATCGCCATTGCCGCCCTAGCTACCGGCCTTGCACAGGGCTGCGTCGACGAGTCGCTGCGGTATGCGCGCGAGCGCGCGGCATTCGGGCGCCAGATCGAGCAGTATCAGGCGATCCAGTTCAAGATCGCCGACATGGAGGCCCGCACGCACACGGCCAGGCTCGCGTACCGGCACGCCGCCGCCCTGCTGATCGCCGGCAAGCCGTTCAAGAAGCAGGCCGCGATCGCGAAGCTGGTGGCGAGCGAAGCCGCGATGGACAACGCCCGCGAGGCCACGCAGATCTTCGGCGGCTACGGGTTCATGAACGAGTTCCCGGTCGGCCGGTTCTACCGGGATGCCAAGATCCTGGAGATCGGCGAGGGCACCAGCGAGGTCCAGCGCCTGCTGATCGCCCGCGACCTGGGCTTGCCCGCCTGACGATCATCAATCGCGACTGACTGACCGGCACACCGCTACCCGCCGAGTCTCCGCGCCCGCGATGCGAATGCGGACGCGGGGGCTCAGCGCGGGCGCGCGTCCGCGCGCCCTCACGCCGAACACGCACCGTCCACAGTCCCGCACGCCTCGAATTGCCGACCGGCAATCAGTTCGAGACTCGGAAATACGGCTCGACTCCTGAGTACGGTAACCTGTGCGGACCCTGAGTCGGGCGGCCCGTAGCGGCCCCGTCCGAGGGACACACCCGGTCGCGCGCAGCTAATCCGACATGCACAAAGTCCAACACGCATCCAGGCCAACGCAGCCCAGCGGCCGCACATCAGCAAGGCCCCAACCACCGAGGAGAAATACGCCATGGCAGCCACGCTTCAGGAGATCCTGCTCACGCCGGATAACCGCCCGAAGGTCGTCGCCGACTGCCAGACGCTGATCGACCAGGAGGTCTCCGACAAGTCGGGCATCTCCGGCACCGCGATCAAGCTGGCCTACAA
>DASUAR010000269.1:0-2449 GCA_035763685.1 Actinocrinis sp.
ATAGTTGGCGAGAGAGCGCTGATAGCGCGGCAGATGCGGAGCCAGCGCGCGCAGGGCGAGGGACACGGCCTCACGCTCGCGGCCGACGTCGACCAGCGCGAGGGCGAGGAATCCGCGCACGGCGTCGTCGAGGTGGTCCGAACCGGCGCCCATCTCCTCGCTCAGCAGCTTGACGCTCTCTTCCGGGCGGCCGAGATTGCGCAGCGAGCTGGACATCTGGATCACCGCGCGGCGCCGGCGCTCCCCGGTCAGTCCCCGCTCCAGGGCCTCTCGATAGAGCGGGACCGCCTTGTCCGAGTGGCCGGTCGAGTCGAGGGCGGCTCCACGCTCGAACAGCCCGACCGCGCTGCCCCCGGGAAGTTCAGCGACAAGGTTGTCGATCAGCGCGCGGAAGTCCGCTTCGGCGTGATCGTCGATCGACGCCCACGCCTCCGCGACCCGCTTTTCCCAGGCCGCGTCGCTGCCATTCGCCTGATGATCACTCATCAGCTCAGCTTAGATCATGCGCCGCGACCGGTTCAGCGCGCCGTGCGCCGAGTCCGCAGCCTTCACTGCTGGGCTCGGCGCACGGTGCGCTGCTGTGCTATCAGCCGGTGTTGGGTTGTCAGCCGATGTTGGACATGACGTGCTTGACGCGCGTGTAGTCTTCGAACCCATACATCGACAGATCCTTGCCATAGCCCGAGTGGCCGAAGCCGCCGTGCGGCATCTCGGCGACCAGCGGGATATGGGTGTTGATCCACACGCAGCCGAAGTCCAGGTCGCGGGAGCAGCGCAGCGCGCGGGCGTGGTCCTTGGTCCACACCGAGGAGGCCAGGCCGTACTGCACGTCGTTGGCGTATTCGACGGCCTGCTCCTCGCTGCTGAACTTCTGCACCGTGATGACCGGGCCGAAGACCTCGTCCTGGATGATCTCGTCGTCCTGGTTGAGCCCGGAGACCACGGTCGGTGCGTAGAAGTACCCTGTCTCGCCGACCCGGTGCCCGCCGGTGTTCAGGGTGGCGTGCTGCGGCAGCCGCTCGATGAAGCCGTGCACCCTGGCCAGCTGGTTGGCGTTGTTGAGCGGGCCGTAGAGGACGTCCTCGTCGTCGGGCCGGCCGGTCTTCGTGCCGTTCGCCGCCTCGGTCAGCGCCCGCACGAACTCGTCGTGGATCGCCTCGTGGACCAGCACCCGCGTGGCCGCGGTGCAGTCCTGACCCGCGTTGAAGTAGCCCGCCACCGTGATGCCCTCGACCGCGGCCGGGATGTCCGCGTCCTCGAACACGATGACCGGCGCCTTGCCGCCAAGCTCCAGGTGTACCCGCTTGACGTCCTTGGCCGCCGTCTGCGCCACTTCGATTCCGGCGCGGACCGAGCCGGTGATCGAGGCCATCGCCGGGATCGGGTGCCCGACCAGCGCGCGGCCGGTGTCACGGTCGCCGCACACGACGTTGAACACGCCGGGCGGCAGGAACTCCTGCGCGACCTCGGCCAGCAGCAGCGTGGACATCGGGGTGGTGTCGGAGGGCTTGAGGACCACCGTGTTGCCGGCCGCGATGGCCGGAGCGATCTTCCAGATCGCCATCAGCAGCGGGTAGTTCCACGGCGTCACCTGCGCGCAGACGCCGACCGGCTCGCGGCGGATGGTGGAGGTGTGGTCGGCCAGGTACTCGGCGGTCGCCCGCCCCTCGAGCAACCGCGCGGCGCCGGCGAAGAAGCGCAGCTGATCCACGACCGGGACCAGTTCCTCGCTCTCGGTGAGGCCGAGCGGCTTGCCGGTGTTGCGCGACTCGACGGCGGCGAACTCGGCCGCCCGCGCCTCGACCGCGTCGGCCAGCTTGAGCAGTGCCTTCTGCCGCTCGGCCGGGGTGGCCCGCCGCCACTGGCGGAACGCCTCGGCGGCGACCTTCAGCGCCGCGTCGACGTCCGCGGGACCGGACACCGGCGCGTGCGCGATCACCTCCTCGGTAACCGGGTCGATGATCGGACTGGTTCGCCCGTCGATCGTGTCGACCGGCTTACCGCCGACGATATTGCGAAGCGCGCGCGGCTCCATTGCGGACTCTCCTCGGTGATCCTTGTGGGGACGAGGGGGCATGAACCCACCTACGGTCAGCCTAGCCCGATCCGGCCCGCCCGGCGATACTTGATTACTGGAAAGACGAGGGAATCAGTGACAAAGAGCGCTCCGAAACACGAATTCCATTGGTTGAGGCTTGCCAAGCGACGGGATCTGCACTCATGATGGAGAAGGTACTGAACGAACACGCGGAGAGCGGGCAGCCGCTCGCCCGGGGCGCAGTGCCGCGCCGGCGCCGCGCCCAGCAGGCGGCCCTCGACGACCTGTCCAAGGCCATCATCGAGCAGCTCCAGCAGGACGGACGCCGGGCGTACGCCACCATCGGCAAGGCCGTGGGCCTGTCCGAGGCGGCGGTGCGCCAGCGGGTGCAGAAGCTCCAGGAGTCCGGGG
>DASUAR010000270.1:0-3426 GCA_035763685.1 Actinocrinis sp.
CGCGCGGTAGTCCTGGTGCAGCCGGTCGCGCGTGGCGGCGTGCAGGAGTACAGCCCGATGATGATGGCTGAGTTCCGGGGCCGTCAATGCCGCGGTGAGCAGGCCGGCCCGGCCCGCGTTGAAGGCCGCGTCGCGGTGCGGCACCGAAGCGGGCAGCAGGCCGCGGGCGACCTCGGTGGCCAGGCGATTCGGCGGGATGAACGCCACCGCGCCGACGGCGGCGGCCGGCTCGAGGCGCAGCGCAAAGGCCCGCATGTGCGCGGGCTGACGACCCGTGAAGACATCCGCCGAAACGCGCGTGGAAACTTCCGGGGAACCGCCGGCCGCGATCACCGGGTCAGTATCCTGCCGGTCACCGCGCGGCCGAGGTGCCTCAGTGCCCTGTCCGAGCCCGTGCTCCCGCTCAGGGTCCTGCTCCAGCCATGCGATGGTGAGGCCGCCACGCAGCGCGGGCGCGACGTTGTCGGGGTGCCCCTCGATGCGGTTCGCGAGGTCGAGCAGCGCCTCGTCGTCGAGCACTGACGCGCCGCCCTCGACCAGGTCGCGAGCCGCGGTCAGACCGGCGCAGATCGCCGCGGAGGAGGAACCGAGGCCGCGGCCGTGCGGGATGCGATTGCGGCAGCTGACCCGCAGCCCGGCCGGCTGCCCGCCGAGAGCGTCGAAGCCGACCCGCAGCGCGCGCACCAGCAGGTGGCTCTCGTCGAGCGGCACCTGTCCCGCGCCCTCGCCGATGACCTCGACGTTCAGGCCCGGCTCTGCGACGACCTGCACGACGACCTCGTCGCGCAGTTCCAGCGCGAGCCCGAAGGCGTCGAAGCCGGGACCGAGATTGGCGCTGGTGGCCGGGGGCCGGACGGTGACCGGCTCGCGCCGGAAGCGCGGCGGCCGCTGTGTTACAAGTCGCGGTGACGCAGATGTCACCGACGGTTCGGGCAGGGCCAACCGGCTCACTCCAGTCCGAGGACGCCGACCGCGACTGCCGCGTCGACGGGGACCTTCGGCGGGGTCGGCGCGCCGTTGATGGCCCAGTCCGGGTCCTTGAGGCCGTTGCCGGTGACCGTCACGGTGATCCGCTGCCCGCGCGCCAGGCGGCCTTCCTCGGCCAGCTTCAGCAGCCCGGCGACGCCCGCGGCGCTGGCCGGCTCGACGAAGACGCCTTCGCGCCCGGCGAGCAGCTTGTATGCGGAAAGGATCTGACGATCGGTCACCGACTCGATCAGGCCGCCGGATTCGTCGCGCGCGGCGACGGCCAGGTCCCAGGACGCGGGATTGCCGATGCGGATCGCGGTGGCGATGGTCTGCGGGTTGGCGACCGGCGCGCCGCCGACGAAAGGCGCTGCGCCCGCGGCCTGGAAGCCGTACATGCGCGGGCGGTGAGTGGCGAGCCCGGCCTTCTCGTACTCCGTGTAGCCCATCCAGTAGGCGGAGATGTTCCCGGCGTTGCCCACCGGCAGGACGTGCAGGTCAGGGGCGTCACCGAGGGCGTCTACGACCTCGAAGGCGGCGGACTTCTGCCCGGCGAGGCGCGCCGGGTTCACCGAGTTGACCAGCGCGACCGGATAGTTCTCGGCGAGGTCGCGGGCCAGGGTCAGGCAGTCGTCGAAGTTGCCGGCCACCTGCAGGATCTTCGCGCCGTGCGCGAGTGCCTGGCTCAGCTTGCCCAGGGCGATCTTGCCGTCCGGGATGAGCACCGCGCAGATCATCCCGGCGCGCACCGCGTAGGCGGCGGCCGAGGCGCTGGTGTTGCCGGTGGAGGCGCAGATGACCGCCTTCGCGCCGTCCTCGGCGGCCTTGGAGATGGCCACCGTCATGCCGCGGTCCTTGAACGAGCCGGTCGGGTTCATC
Organism: Actinocrinis sp.; assembly: GCA_035763685.1. GTDB lineage: Bacteria > Actinomycetota > Actinomycetes > Streptomycetales > Catenulisporaceae > Actinocrinis. The sequence goes on from DASUAR010000270.1 coordinate 1,846, forward strand.
CCCTCGACCTTGAGGTAAACGTCGCAGCCGGTCAGCTCGGAGACCAGGTTCGCGCGCACCAGCGGCGTGCCGCCCTCGCCCAGGGTGACCACCGGTGTGGCAGTGGAGACCGGCAGCCACTCGCGGTACTCCTCGATGACACCGCGCCAGGCGCCGCGCGCCCGGTTCAGGCTCTCAGCAGCCATCTCGCTCTCTCTTCCCTCGCCTGCTCACTCACCGGCGCTTCGGTCGCGCCGCGCCTATTCGCCCTCGACCCGCATCACGGAGGCCACGTCGCGCACCGTGTCGAGCGCCCGTAGGCTCTCGACGGTCGCGGCGAGCGCGGCGTCCGTGGCCACGTGCGTCGAGACCACGAGCCGCGCGTCGTCTCCGCGGCCGGACTGACGTACCGTCTGGATCGACACCTCGTGGTCGGCGAAGACCAGCGCGACCTGCGCCAGCACCCCCGCCTTGTCATCGACGTCGAGCGAGATGTGGTAGCGGGTGCGCGCCTCGCCCATCGAGCCGACGCGCAGGTCGGCGTACGCGCTGACGGCGGGCGCGCGGCCGCCGTTGACCTTGTTGCGGCACACCGCGACCAGGTCGCCGAGCACCGCGCTCGCGGTCGGCGCGCCACCGGCTCCCGGACCGTAGAACATCAGCTGCCCGGCGGCCTCGGACTCGACGAAGACCGCGTTGTACGCCTCGCGGACCCCGGCCAGCGGGTGCGAGCGGGGGATCATCGCCGGGTGCACGCGGGCGGTGACCGCCTCGCTGATCGAGTCGAGTTCGCAGATGGCCAGCAGCTTGACCACGCAGTTCAGTTCGCGGGCCGAGGCCACGTCCGCGGCGGTGACCTCGGTGATGCCTTCGCGATACACGTCGGCGGCGGTGACCTTGGTGTGGAACGCCAGACCGGCCAGAATGGCCGCCTTGGCCGCCGCGTCGAAGCCCTCGATGTCGGCGGTCGGGTCGGCCTCGGCGTAGCCGAGCGCCGTCGCCTCGTCCAAGGCGTCCGCGAATCCGGCCCCGGTCGAATCCATCTTGTCCAGGATGAAGTTCGTCGTCCCGTTGACGATGCCGAGCACCCGTTTGACCTTGTCGCCGACCAGCGATTCGCGCAGCGGCCGCAGCAGCGGGATGGCTCCGGCGACCGCGGCCTCGTAGTACAGGTCGGCGCCGTGTTTCTCGGCGGCGGCGTGCAGGGTCGCGCCGTCCTCGGCCAGCAGCGCCTTGTTCGCGGTGACCACGCTGGCGCCGTTCGCGAGCGCGGCGAGCAGCAGCGAGCGGGCCGGTTCGATGCCGCCGATGACCTCGATCACCACGTCCACGTCGGGGCGGGTGGCCAGCGCGAGTGCGTCGGTGGTGAACAGCCCGGGGTCGACCGGCAGATCGCGCACCCGATTGGGCCTGCGCACGGCGATCCCGGCCAGTTCCAGCGGGGCTCCGATCCGGGCGGCCAGGTCGTCGGCGGTCGTGGTCATGAGCCGGGCGACCTCGGAGCCGACAACCCCGCAGCCCAACAGCGCTACCTTCAGCGGGCGCTTGCTCATGCTTCCCAACCTCGTCCTCCGCTTGCCCTGCCCGGCAAGTGTCGCCGGT
>DASUAR010000271.1:0-13229 GCA_035763685.1 Actinocrinis sp.
GCCCGGAATGAGAATTCCGGGCAGCGACGCCGGCCTTTTTGTACGGGTCGTGCGTACTGCCTAGCCGACGGTCCACTTCTGGTTGCTGCCGCCGTTGCACGTCCACAGCTCCACGAGGGTGCCGTTCCCGGTCGCCGCGCCGGTCGCGTCGAGGCAGAGGCCTGATTGGACGCCGGTGATGGTGCCGTTGGAGTTCACGGTCCATCGCTGGTTCGTCTGGCCGTTGCAGGGCCAGATGATCGCCTTGGTGCCGGCGCTGGTGCCTTGGCCGTTGGCGTCCAGGCAGTCGCTGCCGAACACCCGCAGCTCGCCCGCGGCGGTGTAAGTCCACTGCTGGCTGGTCTGCCCGTTGCAGTCGAACAGGTCTACTTGCGTGCCGCCGGTCTGTGAACCACCCGGCACATCTACGCACCGGCCGGAACCGGCACCGACGATCGCACCGCCCGTCCCCGGTGACGATGAGGGGCTGGACGACGGGCTTGCGGAGGCGCTGCTCGACGGTGTCGGGGAGCCGCCGGACTGGAACTGGCTGAAGAAGTTCCACACCACGCCGGAGGTCCAGGTGTGCCAGCCGTCACCGGTGCTGCCGTCGATGGGGCCGGGGTCGTGGCCCGCTCCGTCGAAGGCGGCCCAGACGACCGGGTAGCCAGGGGTGCAGCCGGAGTAGGCGGTGACGATGTGGGTGAGGCTGCCGTAGGCGGGTTCGGGTGGGTTCTGCGGGGTGCAGTGGTTGTTTCGCACGAACGTGTCGCGCAGTGCGCGGCCGTTGGCGATGGGCAGGACGTTGTCACGGATGCCGTGCAGTCCGATGTAGGCGACCGGTCCGGTGCCGGGGGTGCACCCGCTCAGGTTGGCACCGGAGTAGACCGCCACGGCCCGGAAGACGGTGGGCCGGGCGCAGGCCAGGGCGTAGGTCATCGCGCCGCCGTAGCTGAAGCCCGACGAGAACACCTGGGTGGTGTCGACGCAGAGTCCTGCTTCGAGCTGGTTGAGCATGTCGTCGACGAAGGTGACGTCTTGCCCGCCCGGGTTGCCCCAGCCGTTGTTGTTGCCTTGCGGCGCGACGAAGATCGTGCCGTTGCCGGCGGCGTCGGCGAGGCGGCGCAGGCCGTAGTAGGACCAGTTGTATCCGTCTGTGCCGCCGGAGTCCACGTCGTTGGCGGTGCCGCCGACCCAGTGGAACCCGAAGACCAGCCGGTACGGGTGGTTGCTGTCGTAGTTGGCCGGAACGCGCAGGATGTAGCTGCGGGTCTGGCCGCTGCTTTGGATCGTGTGGGTACCGCTGGACAGCGTCGCGGCCTTCCCACAGCCGGCGGTGCTCGCGAGCGGTGCGCTGATCGAGGCCGCAGCCGCACGATCGAGGTTGCTGCTCACGATGAGGCCGCCTGCGGCCACGATGAGCGCGGCCGCGGCCGCGACAGGGCCGAAGAACCGTCTAGATCTCAGCATTCAGCGATCACTTCTCCATCCGATGTCCGGGGCGAATGGGTACGACTTTGTGGGAGCACAGAATCCGAATGTGACGGATTGTTGTGTCAAGACGTGCCCGAATGTCGAAGGCCAGTCCGCCACCTGGCCATGGGTAAAACGTGAGGAGTAGGTAACTCTCGGCCCTTACTCGTGTCAAGGCCGTATGGAAGAATGTGATCAGAAAAATGCTGATGAGTCTGATTGATTCTGAAACTTCCACGCCGTGGCGCGACGAGGCGACGGCTCCGAGCGCGGATCAGTTCCCTGAATGGTCGCCTGCGCGCGGCGCGGACTCGCGGACGGTCAGCCGCGTGGGCAGGATCAGCGCGCTCGGCCGTTCGCCGTTGATGAGACTGATCAGCATCTTGGCCATCTCGTAGCCCAACGCCTGAATCGGCTGGTTGACGGACGTCAGCGGCGGATCGGTGTGGCGCGCGATCGGCAGATCGTCGAACCCTACGACGGCGATGTCCGCCGGCACCGAGCGGCCGTGCGCCTTGAGCGTGCGCATGGCGCCTGCCGCCATGTTGTCCGAGGCGGCGAAGAGCGCGTCGAGGTCCGGATGCGCGGACAGCAGCCGCGCCGCCGCCTGAGCGCCGCTCTCCTCGCCGAAGTCACCGTGTTCGATCCACGTGTTGTCGAGCCCTGCGACGGCCGTCGCCTCCTGGAACCCGCGCAGGCGGTCGGCGCCGGCCCGGGTGTCGAGCTGACCGGTGATGGTGGCGATGCGCCGGCGGCCGGCCGCGATCAGGTGCTCGGTGGCGAGGCGCGCGCCGCCGCGGTTGTCCGCGTCCACGTACCAGGTCGGCTCGCCGTGCAGGGGTCGTCCGCCGACGACGACCGGCAGGCCGAGCTGCTCGGTCAGCCGGTAGAGCGGGTCGTCTCCCCGCAGCGCCAGGAGCATGACGCCGTCGGCTCGCCGCGAACGCAGGACCCGCTGCACGCGCTCCCTGCCGTGGGTCGAGTTGGCCAGCGCGAGCATCAGCACCAGATCCGTGGTCTCGAGCGCTGCGCTGACGCCGACGATGATCTGGCCGAAGAACGGATCGGCGAACAGCGCCGGATCGTCGTGCGACACGGCGAGGATCACGGCCGCGGCCTGCTGGGTGGCCAGGGCCCGCGCGGTCGGGTTGGGCACGTAGCCCAGCTCCCGGATGGCGTGCTCGACGGCTTCGCGGGTGGCCCGGCTCACGTGCCGGGCGTTGTTGATGGCGCGCGAAGCCGCCGAGCGCGAGACGCCGGCGCGCAGGGCGACCTCGTCGAGGGTCGGTCGGCGCGCCGGTTGAGTCTCCACGGAGGGTTGGTCCTCTCCAGTGCTCGAGCACTGTGCCGGTAGGTTGCGGTGGTGCGGTACTCAGCCTAGATCGAAGTTGAATCGGAGCGTGGGCACCGCGTTGCCGGCGAGTGTCAGCGCCTGCGACGGCCACCACACCCCGGCAGCCGGATCGACCGTGCCGCCGTAAACGGGGTCACCGGGCCCGGCCGTCCCTCGCGTGCAGCTGCCGTCCGATTGTCCGACCGTCTTGATGTAGAGGTACGCATCGGCAAGCGGCACGCCGGTGTCGGCGGTCGGCCGGGCGCCCATCCCGCGTCCCGGCGGGTTGCACCAGGTCTGCGAATCAGGGTACGAAGTACCGGCCGGCGGGGTCCATGCGCCGAGGCCGTTGCGGCTGGTGTCCACGGCGAAGTGGGTCAGTTGCGCGGCCGGCGCGCCGGCGGTGTTCTGCGCGAACCAGTCATCGGTCCAGTGCCAGGTGCTCGGGTCGGTGGAGGAGACCGCGTCGCCGGGCAGCCCGTCGTTGGGCGCCGCCGGGGAGTAGTACTGGCTCGCGCACCAGCTCGCGTGGCCGATCGCCCAGCTCGGTCCCGCGGTCGCGAACCAGATGCACTTGGACACCCAGGTGCCGTAGTGGTCGGACTGGTCGGTGGGCTGATAGTTCGAGACGTTGAGCGAGAAGCCCTGGGTGTCCGCGACGTCCGCGTCGATCAACCGCTGCGCGATGTCGCCGACCGCGTGCCACTGGCTGTTGCCGGCGTCGAGATAGACGGACGTGCGCGGCTGCGCCTTCAACACCGAGACCGCGTATCTGAGGTCTGCCATACGGGCCGCGGTGAGTGCGCCGGTCGGATCGGTGGTCGGGCTGCAATCCTGCGGCAGATTGGCCAGCGCGTCCGGTTCGAGGACGACCACCGCCCGTGCCTGCCCGATCGCGCCGGCGAACGCCGCGATCCACTGGCGATAGGCGGCGTCGGAGGTCGCGCCGCCGCTGGAGTACTGGCCGCAGTCGCGCAGCGGGATGTCGTACGCGACCAGAACCGGCACGGCTTCCTGCCGCCGGGCGCCGCGCATCAGGGTGCTGACCTGATGGGCGACCTGGCTCGGCGTGCCGCTGGTGAACCAGGTCGCCTCAGGCCAGCTGGCCAGTTTCGCCATCGTCAGTGCGTCACGCAGGTCGCCGGCCTTCACGTCGGTAACGGCCTGCTTCGCCGCGTCGCTGTTCGGCTCGACGTAGAACCGGGCGTCTGACGGGAGCGTGTGGTCGGCGGTTCGCGTGGCGGCGTTGGCGGCCGGCGCGGAGCCCAGCGCCAGCGCGGCGGCGGCGATGGCGAGGGCGGGTTTAAGCGCGTGAACCTTCAAGGTTCCACATCCTTTCGGGCGGCGCTGACCGTCTGCACCGTGCCTGCCCCGGACTCCTGGGGGTCGTCCGGGGCAGGCACGGCAGTTCCGGCCATGCGGGGCCGGAAGCGCTTCCAGCCGGACCTTAGCGATGGCCGGTACCGGTGTAAAGAGTTGGTGCAATAGACCAGGCTATGAGACTGGAAGCGCTTCCAGTCCCGGGTGGCTGTCAACCCGTGAGCCCGCAGTCGAACGCCCGGCCGTTCTGTGTAAGTTTCGTACCGCAACAGTCCGTCGCGCCGGCCGACATCGCCCCACAGCAGCCCGCTGAGCTGCCCTGTTCCGCACCCGGCGCGGCACAGCTCCCATCGCGCCGACGCACCCCGCTCTTGAGCTTCCGGCGCGGCCTTGGCAACTTCCCCCTGCGATGCGGTGTACGCCGACCAGCACATCCCATCAACCATCATGCGCCAGCCATCGCCCGCCGGCCCGAAGCGGTCGCAGGCGTGCTTTTCATGCTCCTGTCGAAGGGATGACAACGGATGTCTCGTAGACTCCTGCGGCCGCGCGCACTCGCCGCGGCGCTGGCGATCGCCGTCGCGGCGGCGGTCACCGCGGTCGTGGCACCGGCCGCGCAGGCCGCCACGACCACCTGCTCCGGCTCCGGCACGATCTCGGCCGGGGACTACATGATCCAGGCCAACGAGTGGAACTCCAGCCTGCAGCAGTGCATCACCTACACCGGCGGTACCGCCTGGTCGGTGAGCACCGCCAACTTCAACACCAGCGGCGGCGCGCCGGCCACCTACCCGTCCATCTTCAAGGGCTGCCACTGGGGCCTGTGCACCGGCAACAGCGGGATGCCGATCCAGATGAGCAAGCTGGGCAGCGCCACCACCTCGTGGAGCACCAACCAGCCCTCGTCCGGCGCGTACGACGTCTCCTACGACATCTGGTTCAACTCCACACCCACCACCAGCGGCCAGCCGGACGGCACCGAGGTGATGATCTGGATCAACAGCCGCGGCGGGGTGCAGCCGTTCGGCTCGCAGACCGGCACCACGAACGTCGACGGCATGAACTGGAACGTCTGGACCGGCCGGCAGACCTCGTGGAACATCATTTCCTACGTGTTGAACCCGGGCGCCACGTCGGTCTCGAACCTCGACCTCAAGGCGCTGTTCAACGACGCGGAAGCGCGCGGCTCGATCAACCCCTCGCACTACCTGATCGACGTCGAGGCGGGCTTCGAGATCTGGCAGGGCGGCCAGGGCCTTGGCACCAACAGTTTCTCGGTCAGCGCCTCGACCGGTAGCAGCGGCGGCGGAGACACCACGCCGCCGTCAACCCCGGCCAACCTCGCGGTCACCGGCGTGACCAGTTCCTCGGCCTCGCTGTCCTGGTCGCCGTCCTCGGACAACGTCGGCGTGGCCGGATACCGCGTGTACCGCAACGGCGCGCAGGTCGCGACGACCGCTGGGACTTCGTTCACTGACACGGGCCTGTCGTCTTCGACGCGCTACACGTACACGGTCGCCGCCTACGACGCGGCGGGTAACGTCTCGTCGCAGTCGGCCGGAGTGACCGCGACGACGGCCGCGGGTGGAGGCGGTGGCGGTGGCGGCGGTGGCGGATGCACCGCGACCTACGCCGTGAGCAACCAGTGGGGCAACGGGTTCACCGCCAACGTCACGGTGACCAACAGCGGTAGCGCGGCCACCCACGGCTGGAAGGTCACCTGGACCTGGGGCGGCAACCAGCAGATCACCAACGCGTGGAACGCCACGGAGAGCCACAGCGGCTCGAGCGAGACCGTCACGAATGCGAGCTACAACGGCTCCATCGCGCCCGGCGGCAACACCTCGTTCGGCTTCCAGGGCACCTACTCAGGCAGCAATCCGTCACCGACGCTGAGCTGCACAGCGAGCTGACGGCTTACCCACGCACCCGCTACGGCCGCCCGCCCGGATCTCGTCGTCCGGGCGGGCGGCCTTCGTCGTGGTTTGATGTGGACAGATCCAGGAGCACGGACGCCGCCGCATGCGGGTCGCGTGGACACCGGTCCTGCGGGCCGCGACAATGGACGAGGAACAGACCTTGTGAGAGGGGCGGTCGCCGGTGACTGCGTCCAACGGGCGCGCGGGCGGTTTCGCCGCGTTCCGGCCGGTGCGTGCGGGCAACGCCTTCGAGGAGACCGTTGAGCAACTGCTGCGCGCGGTGAAGCTCGGAGCGGTGCCGCCGGGGCACCGGTTGCCACCGGAACGCGAACTGGCCGGCACGCTGAACGTCAGCCGGGACACGCTGCGCGAGGCGATCCGGGTCCTGGCCGCCGAAGGGATCGTGGAGAGCCGGCGCGGTCGATCCGGCGGTACGTACGTGCTCAAAGTGCCCGCGCCGGCCGCGGCCACCGGGCTGCGCGACGCGCTGGCCGAGCTGCCCGGCGGGCTCGAAGACACGCTGGTCTTCCGCCGCGCGGTGGAGACCGGCGCCGCGGAGGCGGCGGCCGGGCGTGCACTGGAACCCGCGCAGCGGCGGCTGCTCACCGAGCGCCTGGCCGCGGCGGAAGCGGCCGACCTGCCGGACTACCGGCTCGCCGACACCCGCTTCCACCTCGCGGTGGCCGAGTTGTCCGGATCCAGCGCCCTGGCCGCGGCGGTGGCCGAGGCCAGATTGCGTATCAATGCGCTGCTGGACGCGATCCCGATGCTCACCGTGAACCTCAAACACACGGCCATACAGCATGAGCGGATAGCGGCGGCCATCCTCGGCGGCGACCCCGAGGCCGCGCGCCGCGCAATGGCGGAACACCTTGAGGGCACTGAGGTATTGCTCCGCGGCTTCTTGGACTGACGCTTCTTGGACTGACGCTGCTTGGACTGACGCTGCTTGGGCTGGCGCTGCTTGGGCTGGCGCCGCGCGCCGTCAATACTCGGGTTGACACGGTTCGGACCAAGGCTGCTATTGACAGCGCGCCGGATCTCACCACACTAGGACCCATAAAAGGACGATCGCTCGTCCATTTATGTGCCGCCCGATCCCGTACCGCCCGCTCCCGGGAGTCGCGCATGCCTCTAGACACCCCCTCCACCGACGTACCGCCGCCGCCGACCGAACGAACGGCGGACGAGCAGCGGCTGCATCAGCTGGGCTACGCCCAAGAGCTCTCCCGCAGCATGTCCGGGTTCTCCAATTTCGCCGTCTCCTTCACGATCATCTCGATTCTCAGCGGCTGCCTGACCCTCTACGGCTTCGGCATGAACACCGGCGGCCCGGTCATGATCGTGTGGGGCTGGCCGATCGTCGGGCTGATGACGCTGCTGGTCGGCCTGGCCATGGCGGAGGTCTGCTCCAGCTACCCCACCGCCGGCGGCCTGTACTACTGGTCCGCGAAGCTCGCCGGTCGCAACGCCGCCGCCTGGTCCTGGTTCACCGGCTGGTTCAACTTCCTCGGCCAGGTCGCGGTGACCGCCGGCATCGACTTCGGCGCGGCGCTGTTCATCACCGCCTTCGCCGACCTGCAATGGAACTTCGCCGCGACGCCCGGGCACACGGTCCTGGTCTTCGCGGGCGTTCTGTTGCTGCACGGACTGCTCAACACCTTCAACGTGCGGCTGGTGGCCATCCTCAACCAGGTCAGTGTGTGGTGGCACCTGCTCGGCGTGCTGATCATCGTCGGCGTCCTGGCCATCGCGCCCTCCCACCACCAGTCCGCCTCGTTCGTATTCGGGCACTTCGTCAATAACACCGGGTGGACATCAGGGATCTACGTCGCCTTGCTCGGTCTGCTGCTGGCGCAATACACGTTCACCGGTTACGACGCCTCGGCGCACATGACCGAGGAGACCAAGAACGCCGCAGTCAGCGGCCCGCGCGGAATCATCATGTCGATCGTGGTCTCGCTCGTCGCCGGCTGGGTGCTGCTGATCGGCATCACCTTCGCCATCCAGAACTACTCCGGCGAGGCGGGCTCGGCGACCGGCGTTCCTCCCGCGCAGATCTTCATCGACGCCATCGGCGCCACCGGCGGCAAACTCCTCCTGCTGATCGCGATCGGCGCCCAGCTGTTCTGCGGCATGGCCTCGGTCACCGCCAACTCCCGGATGATCTACGCCTTCTCCCGCGACGGCGCGCTGCCCGGCTCCACCTTCTGGCACCAGATCAGCAAGCGCACCCGCACACCCACCAACGCGGTGTGGCTCGCGGCGGTCGGCGCATTCCTGCTCGGCCTTCCCTACCTCTGGAACGCGACCGCCTACGCCGCGGTCACCTCCATCGCCGTCATCGGGCTCTACATCGCCTACGTCATCCCGACCTTCCTGCGGCTGCGGATGGGCGAGGCCTTCGAACGCGGGCCGTGGCACCTGGGGCGCTGGTCCCGGCCGATCGGCATCGTCGCAGTGGCCTGGGTCGGGGTGATCACCATCCTGTTCATGCTGCCGACCGTCTCGCCGATCAGCGGCACGAACTTCAACTACACCGTCGTCGCGGTCGCCGTGGTGCTCGGCTTCGCCGGGATCTGGTGGCTGGTGTCCGCGCGACGCTGGTTCACCGGACCGAAAGTACAGGGCACCGCTGAAGAACTGGCGGCCATCGAGGCGGAACTGGAGGCCGTCTGAGCATGGCTGCGCGACCGGGAATGCTGACCCTCGACGAGCTGCGCGCGCTGGCCGCGGCCGGAACCGTGGACACCGTCGAGCTGTCCTTGACCGACATGCAAGGGCGCTTACAAGGCAAGCGGCTGTCCACCGAGTTCTTCCTCGACGAGATCGCCGCGCACGGCGCCGAGGCGTGCAGCTACCTGCTCGCCGTGGACGTGGAGATGAACACCGTCGCAGGGTACGAACTGTCGTCCTGGGAGACCGGATACGGCGACTTCGTGCTGCGCCCCGACTTCTCGACGCTGCGCCTGCTGCCCTGGCAGCCGGGCACCGCGGCCGTGCAGGCGGACGTGCTGTGGGAGAGCGGCGAGCCGGTCGCCGCCTCTCCCCGGCAGGTGCTGCGCGCGCAGCTGGACCGGCTGGCCGAGCGCGGCCTGACCGCTTACGCCGGCACCGAGCTGGAGTTCATCGTGTTTCAGGACACGTATGAACAGGCCTGGGACAAGGGCTACCGCAACCTGACCCCCGGCAACCGGTACAACGTGGACTACTCGATGCTCGGCACCGCGCGCATCGAACCGCTGCTGCGCGCGATCCGCACGGGCATGACCGGCGCCGGAATGTATGTCGAATCCGCGAAGGGGGAGTGCAACCTCGGCCAGCACGAGATCGCGTTCCGCTACGCGGAGGCGATGACGACCTGCGACAACCACGTGCTCTACAAGACCGGTGCGAAGGCGATCGCATCGCAGCAGGGATGCAGCCTGACCTTCATGCCGAAGTACGACCAGCGCGAGGGCAACTCCTGCCACATCCACCTGAGCCTGCGCGCCGCGGACGGCGACGCCGCGGTGCTGGCCGGCGACGGCGCGCACGGTTTCTCGCCGATGATGGAGCACTTTCTCGCCGGGCAGCAGGCCGCGATCAGGGAACTGACGCTGCTCTACGCGCCGAACATCAACTCCTACAAGCGATACGTCGCCGGCAGCTTCGCGCCCACCGCGGTGGCCTGGGGCCGCGACAACCGCACCTGCGCGCTGCGGGTCGTCGGGCACGGCGCCTCGTTGCGCGTGGAGAACCGGGTACCCGGCGGCGACGTCAACCCGTACCTCGCCATCGCCGGCATGATCGCCGCGGGCCTGGACGGAATCGACCGGGAGCTGCCGCTGGAGACCGAGTTCATCGGCGACGCGTACGCGGCACAACGCGAACGCGTCCCGTCCTCGCTGCGCGAGGCGGCCGAGTGCTTCGCGGCCAGCGACCTGGCCCGCAACGCCTTCGGCGACAAGGTCGTGGCGCACTATCTCAACGCCGCGCGCATCGAGATCGAGTCCTTCGAGGCCGCGGTGACCGACTGGGAACGCTACCGGGGGTTCGAGCGGCTGTGAGTGCGCGGGAAGTGTGGTCGGGCGAGGGTGGCAGGCCACTGATCGGCATCAGCGCCTATCGGGAAGTCGCGGCCTGGGGCGTGTGGCGTCAGGACGCGGCCGCGCTGCCTTATGCCTACGTGGAGCAGGTGGCGCAGGCCGGCGGCGTGCCGATGCTGCTGCCCCCGCTCGGCGGACCGCAGGCGGCGCAGGCAGCGGCGGCGTCGATCGCGCCGCTGCACGCGCTCGTACTGGCGGGCGGCCCGGACATCGACCCGCCGAGATACGGAACGCGACCGCGACAGGTGACAACCGAGGTCCGTCCCGAGCGCGACGCCTGGGAGTCGGCTCTCCTCGACGCCGCGCTGGAGCGCGACATACCGGTACTCGGAATCTGCCGCGGCGCGCAGCTGATGAACGTCGCGTGCGGCGGAACACTGCACCAGCACCTGCCCGACCGGATCGGCCACGAGAACCACCGCCCCGCGCCCGCCAGGTACGGTCCGATCGAGATCGCACTGGAGACCGACGCGCTGCCCGGCAGCCTGCTCGGCAGCCGTATCTGCGTACCCTGCTATCACCATCAGGCTATTGACAGACTGGGCCACGGTCTCGCGGTCACCGCCCGCGCGCTGGACGGCACGATCGAGGCCGTGCAGCTGACCGGGCATGCGTTCGTCGTGGGCGTGCAGTGGCACCCGGAACAGGACACTGATCGGCGGCTGTTCGACGCGCTGATCGCGGCCGCCCGCGCCGGCGCGACCGAGGAGGAGCGGGTATGAACTCGGCGGTATCTGAGATGACAGCGCAGGGGTCGGCGCAGCACGAGGTGGTCAATCCGGCGACGGAGCAGGTCATCGCGAAGGTCCCGGCGTCCACCCCGCAAGATGTGGACGCCGCGGTCGCCCGGGCCCGCCGCGCATTCCCGGCGTGGCGGGACCTGGCACCCGGCGACCGGGCCCGGCTGTTGCGCCGCTTCGCTCAGCGCGTTGACGAAGACCTCGAACACCTCGCCCGGTTGGAGGTGGCCAACGCCGGGCACACGATCGGCAACGCGCGCTGGGAGGCGGGCAACGCGCGCGACGTACTCGATTACTACGCCGGGGCACCTGAGCGGCTGTTCGGTCGCCAGATCCCGGTGCCCGGCGGCGTGGACCTCACCTTCAAGGAACCGCTCGGCGTGGTCGGCGTGATCGCGCCGTGGAACTTCCCGATGCCGATCGCCGCCTGGGGCCTGGCCCCGGCGCTGGCCGCCGGCAACACGGTGCTGCTCAAGCCCGCCGAGCTCACCCCGCTTACCGCGCTGCGCCTGGCCGACCTCGCGTTAGAGGCCGGGCTGCCGCCGGACGTCTTCCAGGTGCTCCCCGGTCAAGGTGCGGTGGCCGGGGCGCACCTGGTTGAACATCCCGAGGTCGCGAAGATCGTGTTCACCGGCTCCACCGAGGTCGGCCGGCGCATCGCGCAGCAGTGCGCCCGCCGGATCATCCCGGTGACCCTGGAACTCGGCGGCAAGAGCGCGAACCTCGTCTTCGAGGACTGCGACCTGGAGCGGGCCGCGGCCACCGCGCCGTACGCGGTGTTCGACAACGCCGGCCAGGACTGCTGCGCACGCTCGCGCATCCTGGTCCAGCGCTCTGTGTATGAACGCTTCCTCGAACTGCTCGAACCGGCGGTCGCGGGAGTGCGCGTCGGGGATCCGTCCGAGGAAGGAGCCGAGATGGGGCCGCTGATCTCGGCGGGGCACCGGGAGCGGGTCGCCGCGTATGTCACCGAGACGACTCCTGTCGCCTTCCGCGGCAGCGCGCCGGACGGACCGGGATTCTGGTACCCGCCCACGGTTCTCGCCCCCGTCGCTCCGGACGCGCCCGCGTTCACCGAGGAGATCTTCGGGCCCGTGGTCGCTGTCGCGCCGTTCGAGGACGAGGCCGACGCGGTGCGCATCGCGAACGACAGCCCGTACGGCTTGTCCGGATCGATCTGGACCCGCGACGTCGGCCGAGCGCTGCGAGTGGCGCGCGCGGTGGAGGCCGGGAACCTGTCGGTCAACTCGCACTCCTCGGTGCGCTACTGGACCCCGTTCGGCGGCTACAAGCAGTCGGGTCTGGGCCGGGAGCTGGGCCCGGACGCGCTCGACGCGTTCACGGAGACGAAGAACGTCTTCATCGCGACCGGCTGACCCGGTCAGAACAGAAGCGGCGAGAGAACAGAAGCATGCGGCCAACTACGTACTGAGCAAAGGGACAAAAGCGATGGTGGAGCGGTACAGCGGCAAGGTCGCGGTGGTCACCGGGGGCGCTGGCGGCATCGGTCTGGCCACGGTCCGGCGGCTGGCGGCCGAGGGCGCGCGGGTCGTCGTCGCGGACGTCGACAAGGATGCGGGGCAGAGCGCGGCCGCCGAGGTGGGCGGCCTGTTCGTGGCCACGGACGTCACCGATCAGACGCAGGTCGAAGCGCTGTTCCAGGCGGCCGTGGACACCTACGGCTCGCTCGATCTCGCCTTCAACAATGCGGGCATCTCGCCCCCCGACGACGACTCGATCCTGGACACCGGCATCGAGGCCTGGCGCCGGGTGCAGGAGGTCAACCTCACCTCGGTGTACCTGTGCTGCAAGGCCGCGATCCCGCACATGCTGCGCCAGCATGAGGCAGACGGGCGTAAGGGCTCGATCGTCAACACGGCCTCCTTCGTGGCGTTGATGGGCGCGGCGACATCTCAGATCTCGTACACGGCGTCGAAGGGAGCGGTGCTGGCGCTCTCCCGGGAGCTTGGCGTGCAGTTCGCGCGGCAAGGCATCCGGGTCAACGCGCTGTGCCCGGGGCCGGTCGACACCCCGCTGTTGCGCGAGCTGTTCGCGAAGGATCCGGAGCGGGCCGCGCGGCGGCTGGTGCACATCCCGGTCGGCCGCTTCGCCCAACCCGAGGAGATCGCGGCCGCGGTCGCGTTCCTCGGCAGCGACGACGCATCGTTCATCACCGCGTCTACGTTCGTCGTCGACGGCGGAATCAGCGGCGCCTACGTCACCCCGCTCTAGACCCCGCTCTAGGCGGTGTTGGGGAATGTATCAAGGCAACGATCCGGCCGCCGCTTTGTCGGGGATCGTGATGGCGAATCGCCACGCGCCGCCAGGCGCAGATGGTTCACTGCGCGACGAGCCTGGGCGTGCGGCCGGAGCGTCC